>CAIXWQ010000327.1 GCA_903923175.1 uncultured delta proteobacterium
CAGGATCGTCGCGTCGATCAGGACCTCCGGGAGCGGGCTCACGTCGGCCTCGCGCGCTTCTTCGAGATCCACTGCCGCTCGATCGCGCGCCGGTCGACGCGCCGCACGCGCTCGACGTCGGCGCGCGCGTCGATCGCCCCCTTGAACGCGCGCACCAGGTCGACCACGCCCGACGCTCCCGTCCAAGCCACCAGCTCCGCGAGCTCGACGACGCTGCGCGGGATCGAGCGCGCGAGCATCGCTGGCGAGCCGTTCTTGAGCAGCGTCCGCATGCGGTTCTTGCGCACCTGCACGCCGAGGAAGCGGCTGCCGCGCTTCTTGGTGCTCGCCTGGAACGCGTGCAGCACGATCGCATCGGGCGCGTACATCGCCGACCAGCCGGCGAGCCGGGCGCGCCAGCCGAGGTCCACGTCCTCGAAGTACATGAAGTACGCGCCGTCGAACGCCCCGCCCGGGAGCGCGATCTCGTCCAGCATCGCCCGGCGATAGAGCGCGGCGCCGGCGGTCGGGCAGAAGATCTCCTCCGCGCGATCGTCGCGTCGGACCGGCACGTCGAAGTCGCGATCCATCGCGCTGCCGTCGCCGAAGAGCAGCACGCCGGTCGAGTTCGTGCGCTCGGGGTGCTGCTTGAACAGCATGCGGCACTGGATCATGCCGACGCGATCGGCCGCGCGCTTGGCCTCGCGGCGGAGCGCCTCGATCATGTGCGGATCGGCGACGGCGTCGTTGTTGAGCGTGAGCACCCAGGCCTGCGTCGCCACCGCGAGCCCGCGGTTGACCCCCTCGGCGAAGCCCAGGTTCTCGCCCGTGTCGACCAGCCGCGCCCGCGGGTAGCGGCTCTTCACGAGCTCCTGCGAGCCGTCCTTCGAGCCGTTGTCGACGACGATGAGCTCGAACCGCAGATCGCGCTGCTCCTCGAGCGAGTGGAGGCACGCGTCGAGCTCCTCGCGCGCGTTCCAGTTGACGATCACGATCGAGATCCCGAGGGCCTCGGGGAGCGTGGCCGACCCGTCCTGCATCGGCCCCGGACCTAGCACGGCGGACGCGGCGCGGTCGCCGGCATCGCCCCCGCGCCGCACGTGCAGTAAGTGTTCGGGGCTCCGACGTGTCGCCCCCTCCCGACCGCTCCCCCGGCGCGCCCGCCCCCGGGTCGACGCCCGCGAACGAGCCGCGCTCGCCGCGCCACCCCGGCGACGGGAGCGAGCGCGAGGTCGCGGACGCGCGCGCGCGCGAGGAGGAGCGCGCGATCGATCCGCCGAAGCTCGAGGCGGAGGGGCGCGGACGGGTCGAGGGGATCTCCGTCGGCGCCCGCGTGCGCCAGGCGCTCCCCCTCATCTTCCGCTACGCGCCGGTCGCCTACGCGGCCGCGGTCGTCCTGCGCGACTCGCCGCACCCGCTGCTCCTTCGCCTCGCCGCCCTCGCCCTCGCGTTCCTCGCCGTCCGGCGGCTCGGGGCGCGGGCCGAGGAGCTCGGCGATCGCGCCCGCCGAGCCACGCAGATCGCCGTCGTCTCCGGGGCCGTGGGCGTGCTGCTCTCGGTCGGCATCCCGCGCGCGCTC
>CAIXWQ010000328.1 GCA_903923175.1 uncultured delta proteobacterium
GGCGCTCGCGATCGCGCGCCGACGCTCCGGATCCATCAACGCGAACCCCGTGCTGCGGCCCCTCGTTGCGCTCGCCTCCTCGTCGCGCGCGCCGTCGGTTTCGAACTCCTGGATCGTGATCGTGTCGTGCGTGGGATCGGCCATGGGATGCGAGCCGACAGTGCAGTCGACGTGCCCGTGATCGAGCCCCGCGCCGCGTGCGCGCGCCGCTCGGCACCACCGCTCGCGCGTGACACGGCGCATCGACCAGCGCGCCCGCGTGCTCGCGCGCGACCAGCGCGTGCACACGCCTGCGTCGCTCGCCCCGCGCACCGACGACGCGCGCACGCCGAGGCGCAGCAGGGGCTCGCCGCGAGCGCGCTCGGCTGCCTGATGGCTCCGAGCACACGGTACGGAGAGCACGGGAGGGATCGCCTGGTCAGTCGTCCGCGCTGCGCTACGGTTGCCGCCCCCCTCGGTGACGACGCCAAGACCTCGATGACCTCGCCCGCCGCAACGCCCCGCACGCAGACCGTCTTCCTCGTCGACGACGACGACGATCTCCGCTTCACCCTCGCCCTCGCGTTGCGCGACGCGGGCTTCGAGGTGCGAGAATTCGGCACCGCTTCGGCGGCGTTCGAGGCGGCCCGGGCGTCGACCCCCGGCGCGCTGCTGCTCGACTACCACGTGGAGGGGATGTCGGCGGAGACGCTGGTCGCGTCGATGCGCGCGAACGGGCTCGGGCACGTCCCGATCTTGTTGCTCACGGGGAGCTCGGAGGTGCGCGAGCTCGCCCGCAGCCTCGGCGTCTTCGACTGGCTCGCGAAGCCGTTCGAGCTCGACGCCCTGATCGCGCACACGCGCGCCGCGCTCGACGCGCGCTAGCGCGACGTCGCGCGCGTCCGCGGGCACCCGCGCGAGAGCGCGTCAGCGGTCCTTGGGATCGAGGCGCGCGGGCTCGTCGCCGATCGCGGCGAGGTCGGCGAGCGGCAGCGGATGGTACGGCGGACGCGCGGTGAACGGCTGCGCCGCGTCGCCGCCGTGCGCCTCGAGGATGCGCGCGCAGAGCGCGTGGCACCACTTGCCCTGGCACCAGCCGGTGCCGAAGCCGGTGTAGCGCTTGAGCGATTCGATGTCGCGGTGCCCGCGCGCGATCGCCTCCTCGAGCTCGTGGATCGTGACGTCCTCGCAGCGACACGCGAACGACTTGCCCGGCATCGGCCTAGTTCTCCCCGGAAAGGGCGGCGACGAGCGCCGCCGCGACCTGCTCGGCGCGCTCGGCGAAGCGCTCGGGCGCGAACGCCGCGCCGGTGACCTCGCCGAGCGCGAAGAGCGGGCGCGGCAGTCCGCTCCGCACGACGCGACCGTCCTCGCCGACGCGCGGCGAGTAGCCCGCGTCGTCGTGGCGGATCTCCGCCCCCGCCTCGGCGGCGAGCTCGAACGACGGCGAGGGCGGCGCGTCGATCACGACCGCGTCGCAGTCGACCTTCTGCTCGCGGCCGAGCGGCGTGCGTACCGTCGCCTCCTTCACGGCCGACATCCCGTGCACCTCGACGACGTCGGCGAGGGCGACGGCGCTCACGCGGGCCCCCTCCTTGGCCGCGGCGGCGGCGAACGCGGTCGCGAACGGCCCCTCGCCGACGACCAGCACGTCCTCGCCGATCAGCACCCCGTCGCGCAGCAGCCTCCCCGCCGCGCGCGCCGAGATCACGCCGGGGATCTCGTTGCCCGCGAACGCTGGGCTCGCGTCGTGCGCGCCGGCCGCGATCACGTGCGCGCGCGCGTTCACGCGCAGCAGCCCCTTGCCCTCGATCTCGACGAGCCAGTCGAAGCCCTCGAGGACGCCCCACACGACCGCGCGCGGCAGCAGCTCGGCGCCGGCCGCGAGCGCCTCGTCGACGAGCCAGCGGCGCAGCGGCTCGACCGCGATCGGCGCGCCGCCGCCGAGCGGCGCGGTGGCGTCCCGCGGGAACGACAGGAGGCTGCCGCCCGGCTCGGGCTGCTCGTCGACGACGAGCACGGAGAGCTTGCGGCTCGCGAGCGAGCGCGCGGCCGCGAGCCCCGCGGGGCCGGCGCCCACGACGAGCACGTCGACCGTTCGCGTCTCGACCGAGGCCCGCGGAGGGAGCGTCTCGTCGGGGAGCTCGCCGAGCCCGGAGACGCGGCGCGCGAAGGAGATCATCACCTTCTGGATGCCGGGCACGCCGGTCAGCAGCTCGTGATGGTTGATCCCCTTCTTGAAGAACCAGTCGGTGGCGCGCATCACGTCGACGTCGCCGACGCCGACGACGTTCTGCCGCTCCACGCGCGCCCCCTGGGTCGCGGGGACGCCGCACGTCATCACGTTCGGCACGCCATCGACGCGCATCAGGCAGCCATCGCACCCGCCACGCAGGCAGTGGGGGCCGCGCGGCCGATGGAACTTGGAGCTGCGAGCGAGCGCGAGGTGCCCGGCGCCGACCAGCGCCGTGGCGAGCGAGGCGCCCGCCTCCGCTTCGACCGACTTGCCGTCGAGGGTGATCGTGATCGGCTGCTCGAGCTTGCGCGTTCTACGCGGGGGCACGCCCCACGTGCTACGCGAGCCAGCGGAGGACGTCACGCCCCGCGCGCCCCGCGCGCCCGCGAACGCGGGACGCACGGGGAACGGCGCGGGACGGCCTCGCCCTACCGTACGGGCGGGGGGTCAGCCGGAGGTGCCGGCGTCGAACGTCCCCGAGCTCGACTTCGTCGGGAGCCCGACGCCCGTTCCGAAGCTCTCGTCGGGGATCGTGTAGCCGCCGACGCCGAACCAGTCGGGGGTCGGCTTGCCGTCGCTGGCGTGGTTGTCCGGAGCGAGCCCGCCCTGGTCGCTCACCGGTGCGATCGGATCCGAGACGGCGGGCTCGCCGAACGGAGCGAACGGCGCGGCGGAGGCCGTGGCCGGCGTCTTGCGGGGGGTGGCGTTCTGCGTATCGGTGCCGGTCGCGTCGCCGCCACAAGCGGCTGCAGACGCGGCGAAGAGCCCGCACGCGAGGAGGATTCGGCGCATGGTCGTCGGCGCTTTCTCTGGCATGGACGCTGGGTTGGGCGTGCAGGGCCCCGAAGGGCCCTCCAGCTTGTCAGAAGTAGTAGAGCGCGGCGACGCTGGTCGTGAAGATGTTCCACGGCTGGTGGAACGACGCCGTCGCGAGCGTCATCCCCGACGCGCTCGCCTCGTCGTTCGAGGTGCCGTTCTTGACGCTGCCGCTCTGCCAATCGAGGGCGAGGCCGACCGTCGCGTCGAGCGAGAGCATCGGGATGCCGATGAAGCCGAACGAGACCTCCGCGCCCGCGGTCGCGCCGATGGCGAAGTGGTTGCCGCTCGCGCTGTTGTCCGAGGCGTTCGGGACCTTGATGGTCGTGCCGCTGTGCCCGAAGATCATCTGGGGCTCGATGATGAAGCTGTAGTGCTTCCCCTCGTACATCGAGATCGGCAGGCCCGCGCGCAGCGAGAACGCCAGCGTGCTCGGCTGATCGACGGTGGTGCTCGTGCCGCCGACGGTGGTCTTCGTCGAGCCGCTGTTCATGTACCAGCCGAGGCCGGCGTCGATCGCCATCTTCTCCTGGAACCAGTAGCGGATGCCGACGATGTGCGTGGTGTCGTTGGCGCCGGTGTTGTCGTGCGGCACGGTGAACGCGCCGAAATAGCCGACGCCGATGTGGCCGACGTGCTTCGCGTGATCGCTGGGGCCATCTTCCGACGCGGCCGACGACGAGGCGCGGCTCGCCGCGGGGGCGGGCGCGGGCGCGGGCGCGGCGCCTTCTTCGGCAGACGACACGCCCGCGAGCGTGACGAGCGAGAGCGCGAGGGCCGACGAGATCAGGAGCTGAATGCGACGCATGTGATCCTCCAAGCGAACGAAGGCGGACGAAACGGCGCCGCCGCCGAGGACGCTACCGAGCCGGCAGCGCTAGGGAAAAGAATTCGAGGCAGGGACGGCCGCGCTGCAGGCGCTATTCACAGCCTCTGCACGACGCAGACATCAGCACTGATTTCGAGCACTTGAACGCGCGCTTCAAAGGCGAATTCAAGCTACGCAACGACGCAAAGGTCGCGCGGGCGCACGAACAATCGCACGCGGGCCGCGCTCGCGTCGGGGTGCCAGGAGGGGGACTCGAACCCCCAATGCCCTTTCAGGCCTCCGGTTTTAAGCCGGCCGCGTCTGCCATTCCGCCATCCTGGCCGTGCTGGGCGCGACGCGCGCAGCGGGCGCGACGCGGAGCGCTTCGACGCTGGCACGACGGGCCGGAGAGCGGTAGAGGGCGGCGCGTGCGAGACGGGCGCGAGCTGCGAGGGGCGCGGGAGGCGCGCGAGCCGCGAGCGCCACGCGTCGCGATCGGGAGCGACGCGCGCGTGGTGGCGGTGGTGCCGGCGCTCGACGAAGCGCCACGGATCGGCGCCGTCGTCGCGGGGCTCCTCGACGCCCGGATCGCGCCGGGAGGTCCGGCGGCGATCGCGCGCGTCGTCGTGGTCGACGACGGCTCGGCCGACGGCACCGCCGAGGCGGCCCTCGCGACGGGCGACCCGCGGGTGGAGGTCGTGCGCCACGCGCGACCTCGCGGGGTCGGCGCGGCGATCGCGCGGGGCTATCGGCGCGCGGTCGAGCTCGACGCCGACGCGGCGGTCGTGCTCGCCGGCGATGGGCAGATGGATCCGGCCGACCTCCCTGCCCTGCTCGCGCCGCTGCGCGACGGCGGCGCCGACTACGTGCAGGGCGATCGCCTGGCCTGGCACGGCGGCGCGGCCGCGTTCCCGCTCGATCGCTTCCTCGGCGTGCTCGGCCTGGCCCTCGCGACGCGCCTGGCGACCGGGCTCGACGTGCGCGACGCGCAGTGCGGCTACACCGCGATCGGCCGCCGCGCGCTCGACGCGCTCGACGCGCTCGACGCGCCAGATGCGCTGGATGGGGCGCGCAGCTGGCAGGGCTACGGCTACCCGAACGACGTGCTGCTCCGCCTCGCGCGTCGAGGCCTGCGCGTGGTCCACGTGCCGGTGCGCCCGATCTACGCCGGCGCGCCGAGCAAGCTCGGGTGGCGACACCTGCCGCCGATCCTGACGCACCTGGCCCGCGCGACGCTGGCACGCGCGTCCGGACGTGCGTTCGGCGCGTCCAGCGCGTCCGGCGCGCGCGCGGCCGCGGCCGAGCTTCGCGACGAAAGCCGGGCCTCGCGTGCGCGAGAGGGTTGGCGCGCGGACGCCGCGCGCGGTAGTGCAGCGCCGTGCGCCTGACGTCCGAGACCGAGCCGCGCGTCCCCGACACGCTCGTCGTCCACGAGATCTACGCAAGCATCCAGGGCGAGAGCTCGTGGGCCGGGATCCCGTGCACGTTCGTCCGGCTCACCGGCTGCAACCTCCGCTGCTCGTGGTGCGACACGACGCACGCGTTCAAGGGCGGCACGCGCCTCGCGCGCAAAGAGGTCCTCGCGCGCGCGCTCGCGACCGGGACGCAGCTCGTGGAGCTCACGGGCGGCGAGCCGCTCCTGCAGCCGGGGGCGCTCCCTCTGATGCGCGAGCTCGCCGACGCCGGGCGCACCGTGCTGCTCGAGACGAGCGGGGAGCGCGACGTCTCCGCGGTCGATCCGCGCGTGCACCGGATCGTCGACCTCAAGGCGCCGGCGAGCGGCGAGCACCTCCGCAACCGCTGGAGCAACCTCGAGCACCTCGGGCCCCGCGACGAGATCAAGATCGTGCTCGCCTCGCGCGCCGACTACGAGTGGGCGCGCGACGTGCTGCGCGAGCGCCGCGTCGCCGAGCGCGTGGGGCACGTGCTGCTCTCGTGCGTCTTCGGCGCCGTCGCGCCGCGCGACGTGGTGGCCTGGATGCTCGAAGACCGGCTGCCGGCGCGCTTCCAGCTCCAGATGCACAAGCACGTGTGGCCCGCCGACGCGACCGGCGTCTGAGCACCCACGCGTCCCCCCGTGCGCGAGATCAGGCCGCCGGCACCGCGTCGCGCACGTACGACAGCACCACGCGCGGCGCCCGGGCGCGGGTCGCGTACTCGGCGCGCCACGCGATGCGGCGCCCCGCGAGCACCGGTGGCGGCTCGCGCGCGAGCAGCGCCACGACCTCGCCCTCCGGCGCGAGGCGGTCACCGAGCGCGAGCCAGACCTGCGGCGCGAGCGTCGCGCGAGAGATCGCGGCGTCGAACGTGATGCCCGCCTCCGCGACCGCCTCGGCCTTGGTCTGCAGCACCTCGACCCGCGAGACGAGCCCGAGCGTGCCGATGGTGGCCCGCAGGAAGGTCGCGCGCTTGCCCAGCGGCTCGACGAGCTTCACCTCGAGGTCGGGGCGCAGGATGGCGAGCGCCACGCCCGGCGCGCCGAACCCGCTCCCGACGTCGACCACGCCGCCGCCGTCGCGCGCGACGCGCCCCGCGAGCTGCGCGGCGTCGAGAATGCCGAGCTCGGCGAGGTCCGCGTCGGTCTTGGCCGCGGTCAGGTCGATCTTGCGGTTCCAAAGCCGCACGAGCTCGAGCCACGCGACCAGGCGCGCGATCGCCTGCTCACGGTCGACCGCGTGCGCGAAGGCGGCGACCTCCTCGACCCCTTCCATCCCGTCGGCGTGCTCGGTCGGGAGCGGCCACGGGAGGACGGCCTCGACCTCCTCGCGGAGACCCACGGACTACTCCTGCGCCATGAACGGGTAGCCCACGCTCGTCGGCGGCGCGAAGGTCTCCTTCACCACGCGCGGCGAGGCCCAGCGGAGCAGGTTGTACGCGCTGCCGGCCTTGTCGTTCGTGCCCGAGGCGCGCGCACCTCCGAAGGGCTGCTGCCCGACGACGGCGCCGGTCGGCTTGTCGTTGATGTAGAGGTTGCCGGCGGCCTGCCGGAGCACGCGCGCGGCGTGGCCGACGGCGGCACGATCGGTGGAGAAGATCGCGCCGGTGAGCCCGTACGGGCTGGTCTCGTCGACGAGCTTCAGCGCGGCGTCGAACCAGCCGGGCGTCGTGTCGTCGTAGACGTAGACGGTCAGCACCGGCCCGAAGAGCTCCTCCTGCATCAGCGTGTGCTTCGGATCGCGCACCTCGATCAGCGTCGGCCCGGCGAACCAGCCGACCTCGCGCGACCAGCCCGGATCCGCGATCACGTCGCACCCCGGATCGGCCTTGGCGGCGGCGTGCGCCTTCGAGAGCTTGTTCCACGAGCGCTCGTTGATCACGGCGCCCATGAAGTTGCGGAAGTCTTCGACGTCGCCCATCTTGATGGCGCGGATCTCGTCGACCACGCGCGCCTTCACGCGCCCCCAGAGCGAGCGCGGCACGTACGCGCGCGACGCGGCGGAGCACTTCTGCCCCTGGTACTCGTACGCGCCGCGCACGAGCGCGACGGCGAGCGCGTCGGGCTCGGCCGACGGGTGCGCGAAGACGAAGTCCTTGCCGCCCGTCTCGCCGACGATGCGCGGGTAGACCTTGTAGCTCGAGATCCGCTCGCCGATGCGCTTCCAGATGTGCTGGAAGACGCCGGTCGAGCCGGTGAAGTGCACCCCCGCGAGCTCGGGGCTCTCGAGGCAGGCGTCGGCGAGGATCGCGCCGGGACCGTAGATGACGTTGATGACGCCGTCGGGGAGCCCCGCGGCCTGCAGCAGCCGCATCGTGTGCCACGCGGCGAGCGTCTGCGACTCGGCCGGCTTCCACACGACGACGTTGCCCATGATCGCGGGCGCGGTCGGCAGGTTGCCGGCGATCGCGCTGAAGTTGAACGGCGTGATCGCGAGCACGAACCCCTCGAGCGGTCGGAGCTCGAGCGCGTTGTAGACGCCGGGCGAGGAGATCGGCTGCTCGGCGAGGCGCGACGCGAAGGCGACGTTGAAGCGCAGGAAGTCGATCAGCTCGCACGCCGCGTCGATCTCCGCCTGGTACGCCGTCTTGCTCTGACCGAGCATGGTCGCGGCGTTGAGCGTCTGCCGGAACGGCCCGGCGAGCAGATCCGCGGCGCGCATGAAGATGCGCGCGCGCTCCTCGAACGGCGTCGCCGCCCACCCCGGCGCGGCGGCCTTGGCGGCGCCGATCGCGCGCTCGGCGAGCTTCGCGCCGCCCGTGTGGAATTTCGCGAGCACCCGCGCGTGCGCGTGCGGGGAGTGCACCTCGTGCAGCTCGCCCTCGGCCAGCGCCTTGCCGCCGACCACGTGCGGGATCTCCGGGCACTCCGCGCGCATCGACCCCAGCGCCGCCTTCAACGCGGCGCGCTCGGGGCTCCCCGGTGCGTACGACAACACGGGCTCGTTCGGCGGCGTCGGCAGCGGATGCGGAATGTCCAGCATGGTGGGCGAATGCTAGTACGCCCGCGCACCGGCCGGCGCGAGAAACCCGCGCTTCTCACGCCCGTGTCCGTGTCCGGGCTCGTCTGCGGGCTCGGGCTCGGGCTCGGGCGCACTCGGCCTCGGCCGCGTCGCCCTCCTCGACCTCGACGACGCTCTCACCCCAGATGCTGCCGCGCGATGTCGGCCCACGTCCCCGTCGGCTCGAGCTCCAGGTACGTGCGCCAGAGCGGCCGCGCGTTGCGGCGGTCACCGAGCTCTTCGTAGGCCATCGCGAGGTTGAAGTACGCGTCCGCGAAGCGCGGATCGGCCTCGATGGCCCCCTGGAAGTAGCGGATGGCGTCGTCGAGCTCGTGACGCTCGAGCATCAGGTAGCCGAGGTTGTACTTCGCCTCGGGCTGGCCGCCGTCGATCGCGAGCGCCTTCAGGTAGAGCGCCTCGGCCGAGGTCTCGTCCCCCTTGCGGAAGAGGATGTTGCCGAGGTTCGTGTAGGCGATTGCGAGCTGCGGATCGAGGTCGACGGCCTGGCGATAGAGGCGCGCGGCCTCCTCCATCGTCTTCGGATCCTCGTCGAGCTCGCTCGCGCGTCGGTAGATCTCGAACGCCGCCCGCGCGCGGTGCTGCTTCACCGCCGGTCGGAGCACGCGCACCACGTCCTCGCGCAGCGCGCGGACGTCGAAGTCGAGCACCATCTGCCCGGTCTTGGGCTCGAACGTCCCCTCGGCCGAGCGCACGACGACCTTGCGGCCGTTGCCCGCGATCTTCAGCTCGATCAGCGGCTTCTTCACGCGCGGCAGCTGCACCAGGAGCGCCTGCACCGAGCGCACCACCTCGCCGAGCTTCACCCCTTGCCCGAGCAACCCCAGCGCGGCCCGCAGCGCGATCAGGTCCTGGAAGGTGTACGCGCGCCGGGCCCCCTTGCGCCCGCTGGGGACCACGACGCCGTTGCGCTCGAGCGAGCGCAGCCGCGCGGTCGTCGCGCCGAGGAGCTTCTGCACCTCCAGGCGCGTGTAGACGTCCTTCGTCGGCTCGAGCGGCTTGACCTCGGGGGTCAGCACGACCGCGACCGGGCGATCGCGCTTGGCGCGTGCGCCCGCGACACCATCACGCGTGCGGTTCTTGCCGGCGCGCCCCTTACGCCGACCGAACTGCACGTGGATGATCTTGCCGTCGCCGTTCGTGCCGCTGGAAGAAGACCCCATCACGCGGAAGTCCGACCGTAGCCTGGCTCGCCTCGCGACGGGAAGCCCCAGCGTCGACCGAGCGGTCGTCGCGCACGTCCTGCGGGTCCTCCATCCGGCGCCCCTCCGCACGAATCGCGCGATTCGCCCGCTTCTCACACCGACGATTTCCGAGATCGGCGCGCGCTTCACGGCCGACACGATCGGCGCGACTCGCGCGTCCCGCACGTCCCGCATGTCCCCCACGGCTGGCACGATTCACGCGATCCGCCTCGCGCGGTGCCTCGCCGCCCACATCGTCCTCGCCGCCGAAGCCCCCCCGGGGCGTGGTCGAGGTCGGAACGATTTTCCCTTCGGCAGGCGGATCCGCTACTTCTGGGGTGTGGACGACTCGACTCGCTCGCCCCTCCCGCAACCCCTCTCCTCGATCCGCCACGCGCGTCGCACGAGCTCGCTCCTCGCGATGCTCCTCTCGACGGCGCTCGTCGCGCCGGTGATGACTCCGCTACGCAGCGCGTCGGCCGGGCAGCTCACCGATGCGGGGGTCGTCGACATCGAGGTGCTCAATTTCGCCTCGGCCGACGCGGTCGAGGAGGCGAGCGCGCTCACCGACGCCTTCCGTCACGCGCTCGCGGGCGCGCCTGGGCTGGCCGACAAAGGCAAGTCGCACGCGCTCGAGACCGAGGCGCTCACGGTCGGCTGCGACGATCCGATGGACGACAAGTGCGCGCCGAAGATCGCCGCCGACATCAAGTCGGACCGCTTCGTCTACGGCACGGTCAAGAAGTCGAAGACGGCGCCGATCAAGATCACGGCGACGGTGAAGTACTACTCGTCCGGCGCGCTGAAGACCGTCGTCAAGACGTACGACGTCGGCCCGATCGCGAAGGACGGCGCCTCCCCCGAGCTGAAGAAGATCGCGCTCGAGGTGCTGCTCCAGCTGACCGGCGGCCCCGCCAAGGGGAAGGTCGAGGTCACGCTCACGGGGCCCGGCTCCGGCGAGAGCGGCGATCTCTACGAAGGCGGGCAGGCCATCGGGCGCGTCGAAGGGGGCAAGGCGATCGTCGAGCTCACGACCGGCAGCCACGCCGTCGAGCTGCGCATCCCCGGCTACTCCACGTCGACGGCCACCATCGACGTCGCCCCGACCGGAACCACCGTCACGCTGACCCCGGTGCGGCTCTCGACCACCAAGCCGGACTGGCAGCTGTACGGCGGCATCGGCGCGATCGGCGTCGGCGCGATCTTCGTCGGCGTCGGCATCGCGACCTCGCTGAGCATCCGCGACCAGCAGAACGACGACAAGTTCACCAACTACCGCAAGCGCTTCCCCTCGACCGAGAAGGATGTCTGCGCGCAGGCGAAGGCCGGCAACGAGCAGGCGAACTCCACGTCCGTCCCCGCCGGCGGCACCGCGCTCGCGCCGTACGTCAGCGATCTCTGCGGCAGCGTCTCGACCAAGCAGACGCTCCAGTACGTCTGGTACGGCCTCGGCGTCGCGGCGATCGGCGGCGGCACCTACCTGATCCTCACGGACAAGAAGGGCGAGGGCGAGAAGAAGGCGGCGTCCGCGCCGGTGCGGCTGCAGGTCGCTCCGTCGTTCGGCCCGGGGTACGGCTCGGTCACGCTCATGGGCGCGTTCTAACCGGCTCGCCGGGGCTCGGGAGGAAGCGTGCGCGTCGTCGCGGGTCGGTTGCGGAGCCGCGCCATCGACGCGCCGAAGGGGACGGCCACGCGGCCGACCAGCGATCGCGTGCGCGAGTCGCTGTTCGCCGTGCTCGGCGATCTCGTCGGCGCGCGCGTGCTCGATCTCTACGCGGGGAGCGGCGCGCTCGGCATCGAGGCCGTCTCGCGCGGCGCGGCGCGGGCGGTGCTCGTGGAGGCGGCGCGGCCTGCCCTCGCCGTGATCGCCAGGAACGTCGCGACCCTCGCGATCGGCGACGTGGTGCGCGTCGTGTCGCGCAAGGTCGGGCAGGCCGGTCCCGCGCTCGCCGGTGACGGCCCGTTCGACCTCGTGCTCGCCGATCCCCCGTACGCCGACGTGCCGAGCGGCGCGCTCGCGCGCGAGCTCGAGCCGCTGCTGCGCCTCGCCGGGCTGCTCGCGGAGGACGCAC
>CAIXWQ010000329.1 GCA_903923175.1 uncultured delta proteobacterium
AGGCGACGCTGCGCGCCACGCTCGCCGCCCTCGAAGCGGCGGCGCCCGCCGTGGTCGAGCGCGTGCTCGACCCGCGCGAGATCGAGGCGCTGCGGAAGGGCGCCCGCGAGCGCGTCACCGACGTCGCGCTCGCGCACGTGCGCGACCTACCGCGCTCGCTCCCCGCGCTGTTCGCCGACGCCGCCGCGCGCGCCGAGGCCGCCGGGTTCGACGGCGTCGAGCTCCACTACGCGCACGCCTACACGATGGCGAGCTTCCTCTCGGCGCGAAACGACCGCGCGGACGGGTACGGCGGCTCGCGGGAAGGGCGCGCGCGCTTGCCGCTCGAGGTGCTCGCCGCCGTGCGGGCTCGCGTCGGTGCAGGCTTCGTCGTCGGCTGTCGCATGCTCTGCGACGAGGTCATCGCGGGCGGGAGCGACGTCGACGACGCGGCGTACTTCGCGACCGCGCTCGGGCGTGCGGGGGTCGACTTCGTGTCGCTCTCCACGGGCGGCAAGTTCGAGGACGCCAAGGCTCCCGCGGTGGGCGCCGCCGCGTATCCCTACACCGGGCCGAGCGGCTACGAGTGCATGCCGACGACGCTCTCGGACGCGCGTGGCCCGTTCGGGCGCAACGTCGCCAAGATGTCGGCCCTGCGCGCCGCGCTGCGGGCGGCCGGGCTCGCGACGCCGGTGGTCGTCGCCGGCGGCATCCACGACTTCGAGCAGGCCGAGGCGATCCTCGCGCGCGGCGACGGCGACGTCGTGGCCGCCGCGCGGCAGTCGCTCGCCGATCCGGACTGGTTCCGCAAGGCGCGCCTCGGGCGCGGCGGCGAGGTGCGGCGCTGCCAGTACACCAACTACTGCGAGGCCCTCGATCAGCGCCACAAGCAGGTGACCTGCCGGCTCTGGGATCGAGAGGGGCTCGACGACGCGACGGCCACGCGGAGCGACGACGGCAAGCGGCGCCTCGTCGCGCCCGCGTGGCGATGATGGGCTCGGGCTCGGTGCGCGTCCGGCGGGTGTCCGGCGACGAAGTGACGGCAAGTCGTGGAGGGGCGAAGGCGATGAGCGTGCAGTTCGACGAGCGGTTCAACCTGGCCGACTACTTCCTCTTCGATCGGCTGAAGGAGGGGCTCGGGGAGCACGTGGCCGTGCGCTTCGGCGGGCGCGCGTTCAGCTACGCCGAGGTGTGCACGCGCAGCGCGCGGCTCGCGAGCGCGCTCGCGTCGGTCGGCGTGCGCGCCGGAGAGCGCGTGCTGATCGTCCTCCCCGACACGCCGCCGTTCGTCTGGTCGATCTTCGGCACGCTGCGCGCGGGCTGCGTGCTCACGATGGGCAACCCCGAGGCGCCGCTCTCCGACCTCGCGTACCTGCTCGAGTACACCGGCGCCGCCGCGCTGATCACGCTCCCGCGCGTCGCCGAGGGGCTTCGTGACGCCATCGCGGCCGCGCCTGCGCTGCGCGCGGTCTGGCTCGTCCCCGAGGTCGCCACCAGCGAGGACCCCGAGCGCGCCGTGCCGGCCATCGCACCCGCGCTCGAGCGGGTCGACGCGCGCGCGCTCGTCGAGGTGATCGCCGGCGCCGCCGCGGGCGACGGGGTCGCGACCCACCGCGACGACGTAGCGATCTGGCTGTTCACCTCGGGCTCGACAGGCAAGTCGAAGGCCGCCATCCACTGCCACCGAGACTTCGCCTTCAACACCGAGGTGTACGCCAGGGCGACGGTCGGCTACCGCCGCGGCGACGTCAGCGTGAGCGTGCCGCGCCTGTATTTCGGCTACGCCACCGGCACCAACCTGTTCTTCCCGTTCGCGGTCGGCGGCACCGCGTGCTTGTTCGCCGAGCGCCCCACGCCGGAGGCGCTCTGCGCGGCCATCGCGCGCCACCGCCCCACGGTGCTCACCAACGTCCCGACGATGCTGGGCAAGCTCCTCGAGCACGACGACGCGCTGCTCGCGCGCGGCGAGCCGGGGCTCGACTTCTCCTCGGTGCGCTTCTCGCTGTCGGCCGGCGAGGCGCTCCCGCCGCCGCTGCTGGATCGCTGGAACCAGCGCTTCGGCCCCGGCTGCACGCGCGGCGGCGGCGAGGTCTACGACGGCATCGGCTCGGCGGAGATGTTCCACATCTACGTCTCGAACCGCCCCGGCGACGTGAAGCCTGGCTCACTCGGCCGGGTCGTCGATGGCTACGCGACCAAGCTCCTCCCGCGCGACGCCGAAGGGCCCGGCGTGCCCGAGGTGGCGACCGGCGAGTACGGCGTGCTCTGGGTGCGGGGCGACTCCGTCGCGCTCGGCTACCACCGCGACCGCGACAAGAGCTGGTCCACCTTCCACGGGCACTGGTGCCGCACCGGCGATCTCTTCCGGATCGACGAGCAGGGCTACTACTGGTTCGGTGGCCGCGCCGACGAGCTGCTCAAGGTGAGCGGGCTCTGGGTGTCGCCGATCGAGGTCGAGGAGTGCCTCATGCGCCACGACGACGTCGCGCTCGCGGCCGTCATCGGCGCGGAGGAAGAGGGGCTCCTCAAGCCGAAGGCGTTCGTGGTGCTGCGCGAGTCGGCCCGCGACAAGACGCGGGACGGCGTGCGCGCGGCGCTGCAGGCGTACGTGAAGGCGACGCTCAGCAAGCACAAGTACCCGCGCTGGATCGAGATCGTCGACGACCTGCCGAAGAACGATCGCGGCAAGGTCGACAAGAAGGCGCTTCGCGACGCCGAGGCCGAAGCCACAGCGGCGAAGGGGGCGTGATGTCGCACCGCCTCGCCGAGCTCGCCACCGACGAGCTCGCCTCGGCGCGGTGGCTGGGCGCCGTCGCGCTCGTGCCGATCGGCAGCACCGAGCCGCACGGGCCGCACCTGCCGCTCGCCACCGACGCGATCCTCTCCGAGGAGGCGTGCGTGCGCGCGGCCCAGGCCCTCGACGCGAAGCAGGTCCCGACGCTCGTCGCGCCCACGATCGCGTACGGCGTGACCCGCTACGCGCAGGGCTTCCGCGGCGTGGTCGGCGTCGCGCCCGCGACGCTCGAGGCGCTCCTCCGCGACGTCGCCGGCGCGCTGCTCGACGAC
>CAIXWQ010000330.1 GCA_903923175.1 uncultured delta proteobacterium
CAGCCGCCGCCCGAGACGCCGACGATGACGAGGCCCGCCTCGTCGCGCGCGCCGGCGTCACCCGCGTCCGCCGCGTCCGCCGCGTCCGCCGCGTCCGCCGCGTCCGCGCCCGCGTCGGCAGGTCCCGCGTCGGGCGTCGACGCGGGCTTCGTTTCGGTCGCCGCGGTGCACGAGGGGTCCGGCGGCACGCAGCTCGGACACGCCCTCGTCGCGTCCCCCGCCAGCACCGCTGCGAGCCAGTTCGCGTGCGCGTCGGTCCGAGTGAATTTCGCCGGCGCCACGCAGTCGAGCGTCCCGCCCGACACCACGGCGACGAGCGCGCCGTCGCGCAGCAGCGCGCCGCCCGAGTCGCCGAGGCACGCGTTGGCGCCGTCGCCGCCGGCGGAGATGAGCCGCGAGCAGACGCTCTGCACGGTGAGCACGGCCTGTCGGCGGATCCCGCCGGTGGTGTCGTCCGTCGTGCTGGAGAGCCCGTAGCCGACCAGGGTCAGGCTCGCCCCGCTCAGCTCCGCGTCGGTGGTCGCGGTGTCGACGGCGACGGGCGCGATCGCGAGGGGCTCGGCGAGCGTCACGGCGCCGAGATCGACGCCGGGGAGCCCCGACGCGGCGCCCGTGTACGTGGGATACGCGACGGCGCTCGCGACGGCGACCGTCCGATCCGGTGCGCGGAGATCGCCGCCGACGCGCACCTCCAGATCGCTCGCCGCGACCCGGAAGACGCAGTGCGCGGCGGTCAACACGACGGTGGGCGAGACGAGCGTCCCGCTGCAAAGGGTGTTGGTGCTCTTCTGCAAGACGGCGACGACGCCGAGGTGTGTCGTGTCGGGCTGGCCGCCCAGCACGGCCTCGCCGAGCGCGCGGCTCGGCTCGGTCGGCTCGGCCAGGCACGAGGCCCCCAACGCCGCCGAGGCGACGAGGAGGGCCACGCTTCGCGCCGGGGTCTCGCGCACTCAGTACTTGATCGGCGCGAGGTCTCCGTTGTCAATCAGGTCCTGGGCCTGGAGCGAGATGAGCTTCGGGAACCGGATCTCGCGGAAGGCGATCGGCGCGGTCACGAGGTTCAGGCCCTGCCCGATCCGGTGCTGCGTGATCCCGCCCGCCTGCGACACGAGCGCGACGTCGCGGAGGTGGAACGGGCCATCGACGCGCGCGAGCGCCAGCGATTGCGCGTCGAAGTGCAGCGCGATGGTGCCGGTGCCCGCGCCGAGGGTCTGGCCGGTCTGCGCCGCCGCGAGGGGGTGCTCCGTCCCGTCGGCCGCGGTGAAGGTGAGCGTCCCGCGAAGGCTGAAGCGATCGGCCGCGAGCGTCTCCACGTCCGCCTCGATGGCGATGTCGTCGATGAGCCCATCGGCGCCGCGGGTGATGACAGGGGTGCCGAGCGCCGTGATCTGGGCGTGAGAGGGGTAGTAGCCGAAGGCGGTCTCGGCGTTGCGCTCGAAGGCCGCGCCGCCGTGCGTCCCCGTCGCGTGGAGTCGGAGGCTCCAGGCGCCGATGTATTTCCAGTCGGCGCTGGCGAGCGGCACCTTGGCGACGTACTTGCCATTGCCGATCGAGTCGAACGAGAGCGTGCTGCCGGTGGTGTGGTCCGGGAGCTCGAGGGTGCCCTCGATCGTCGCGCCGGAGATGGGGGCGCTGTCCGAGAGCAGGGTGGCGGTGATCTCGCCGACGTCGCCGAACCCGTAGTTGAGCTCGTTGGGGACGGCGGAGAGGGTGAAGTGCGAGTTCGGCTGCTGGACTTCGACCCAGATCCCCTGCGCCTGCACGTCGGCGGGGACGACCACGCGGACGAGCCCGGGGTTCGTCGGCTGGTCGAACGTGAGGACGCGCAGCGAGGGGGCCGACTGCTCGAACCCGGGCTCGAGGGGGATCGGCGTGAGCGCCTCGCTCGACGGCGCGACGAGGCGGCCGTCGAGGGGCGCGCCCTTGGGCGCCTCGGCGACGTGCGGCACGTGACGGCTGTTGACGCGGTTGGGCGAGACGTCGCGCGCCCGATCGAGCTGCGCGCCCGAGGTGGCGTCCACCAAGTGCACCGACGCGAGCCCGAGGTTGGGGTCGACCGGGTGGACGATCACCCGCGCGCCCTGCGGGGCGTCGATCGGGAAGGTGTACGACGCGGGGTTGCTCCCCTTCATGACCCGCCGCATGTCGCGGGCGACCACCGGCTCCGGCAGGTTGTCCAGCTGGAAGGGCTTCTTCGGCGCGAGGGCGTCCGAGCCTCGCAGCAAGGCGGTCTCCGTCGGCGCCGTGATCGGCACGGCGACGAGGCGACGAGGCATCAGGTCACCGACGACGCGCGTCGCGCCGGCGGTCGGGATGCGCGCGTTCGGGGCGAGCGTCGGGGCGGTCGCGGCCGGGGCGGCGACGGTCGGCGCGTGATCGTTCCCGCAGCCCGCGATCAGCAGCGCGAAGACGGAAGTGGCAAGGATCTTCGAGGTCATGGGAAATCCTCCGACTCGCACTGGTTACCGGCAGAGGCTGATCGTCGCGGACGCGGCGCACGCGCCCGCGGTGCACGCGGCCCCACCGGGGCAGTCCAGAGACGTGCTGCAGGAGCAGACGCCGGCGCTGCACGTCGAGCCGCCGGTGACGGCCGCGCAGCTCGAGTCGCTCGTGCAGGCTTCGCCCGTCACCGCGCAGGTGCCGCCCTGACACACGTTGCCGTTGCAGTCCGTGTTCGTGGCGCAGGTGCGGGCCTTGATCGCGACCGTGGCCGAGCAGTCGGCCGCGTTCGTCGTGCAGCCGTTGTTGACGCAGGTGCCGGTGAGGCAGTCGGCGTTGGTGGTGCACTGCGAGCTCGTGATCGTGCTGGTGATCCAGCACTTGGAGTTCACGCAGGTGCCGGCCGCGAAGGAGCCGTAGCCGTTGCAGTCGGCGTTGGTGGAGCAGGCGGTGCAGACCCCGCCCGAGCAGGAGAGCGAGCCTGGGCAATCGGAGCTGCTGGCGCAGGACGCGGCGATCTGCTGGGCGCCGCCGACGCCCTTCGTGCACTCGGTGTTCTCGCAGACGCCGTTGCCGGCGACGGCGGACATCGACTGCCACTCGAGCCACGAGCTGCCGCCGCTCGACGGGAGCCCTTCGTTGTAGATCGGGTTGTTGTAATAGTAGTAGCTCGAACCCTGGTACGGCTGCGACTGGGTGACGATGCCGCCGCACTGCACGATGCGACCGGGGAGGCAGTCGTTGCCGTCGGAGCCGTAGAGGGCGAGCACGCACTCGTCGCAGGTCCCGTCGCCGACCCAGCTCTGGGGGCAGTAGCCCGCCGAGAGGGCCGACAGCGCGCCCGTCGCGTTGTAGTTCGGGTCGTAGAACCACTGGTACGACGCCGGGTTGTTGCCGCCGCAGTGGGCCGCGTCGCCGGTGCAGGTGTAGCCGTTGAAGGCGGTGTTGAAGGTGCCGGAGGCGTTGGTGTACGTCCCGCTCTCGTTGAAGGGGACCGTCGACGACGCGAGGCCGGTCGTGCCCGTCGGCTGGCTCCCCACGCAGTCGCTCGCGCCCCACGTCAGCGGCTTCTTGCCCGACGCGTCCCAACTCGTGACGACCGCGTCATTGCCATACAGCGCGACGCAGTCCCAGTCGCAGTTGCCGTTTCCGAGCTGGCTCTTGGTGCAGCCCTCGGTCCAGGCGACCGTGGTGCCGCTGCTGTTCTTGACGCTCGCGTAGACGCCGAAGCCGCAGGCGTCGAGCTGGTGCGGGTCGACGCTCGAGGAGCTGTCGAGGTTGAGGTCGAAGTTGGCCTCCGAGCCGCTCACCACGTTGCGGATGGCGACGTCGAGGCTGTTGCACTGACGCCGGCTCTGGTTGTGGTCCTGCCGCGCGCCGAACGCGAAGTTGTTGCCGAGGGCCTGCGAGCTCTGACAGCTGATGAAGCCGTCCGAGCAGTTCGGGCTGCGCGCGGTGCTCGAGTCGTTCGCGTCGAGGAAGTTGTCGTGGAGGAACAGCAGGGCGGTGTCTTCGACGACCGAGTCGCAGGCGGTCAGCGGCGTGGCGTCGCCGTCGAGGCTGCGCACGTTGGAGATGCCGATGCACACGCCGAAGATCTTCGCGCCGACGCAGCCGATCGTGGTCGCCGTGCCGCCGGTCCCGTAGAAATTGACGCCGTTGATCGGGTTGCGGATGGCGCCGAGGTACGAGCTGTCGCTGTTGTACGTCGAGATGAGGTTCGTGCGGAGGATGTTCACGCCCTCGCCGCCGTAGCCCGCGAAGCCGGCGAGCGCCCCGGTGACGTAGCCGCCGATTCCGCCGCTGAAGACGACGTTCGCGAGGTAGGTCCCCTTCGTCGTGCCGGCGACCGTGACGACGCGCTTGGTCGCGTTCTTCACCTTCGTGTAGTTCGCGTTGCGCGTGTAGTTGTTCATGATGTAACGCGCCTGGTTCGACCCACCAGAGTGCGTGACGATCGCGATGTCGGTGATGCCGGTGTTCAGGAACTGGACGATCTGGCCGACGATGACGTCCGCGTTGCCGGTGGTCGACGGCAGGGGACAGGACGAGGCCGTCCCCGTCTTGTTGTAGGTCGCGTCGCCCGACTGAGGCCAAGGCGCGCAGGAGCCGCCATTGAAGCCGACGACCGCGTACGGACGCCCGTTGGCGATCGAGGCGACCTCGCCCGGGTACCAGTAACCGTTGCTGCCGTAGGCCGCGGGGACGGTGCAGTTCTGACCCGTGCAGGTCATGGCTCCGGGCGAGTCGCCCGTCCCGTGGATGAAGACCACTCCGTGGGTGGAGGCCGCCGAGGCGGCCTTGGCGCCAGCAAGTACTCCCAGGCCCATCGCCATCGCCGTCGCCGTCTTCAGAAGCTTGCGCATGGGAGTACCTCCAGAACCGATGGTTCCAGGAGCGGACCTCGCAGCCCTCGTGCCACGGCTGACTTCTCCCAATTCGCCGACGTCGCCCGCTCGCGCGGCGGAGGGGAGTTCAATTTCCGAACGCGTTTCGTTCGTTTCCTTAACTCCAGTACGGAACCTGAACTGCGCCGGCCTCGGTCCGCCGGCGCTACCCGGAAGGTGGACCAGGCCCTCGCCGTGCACTACGAGCCTGGAAACCAGCAGCTGGAGCTGGAACGGGAGGCGACGGATGGCGTGGCTGGAAGCGGGCGTCGGTGTCGTGCGCACCGGCCGCGAGACACTCTCCTACCTCCTGCTCGCGGTGGTCCTGCTCGGCGGGTCGGCCTGCAAGCGCGGAGACGGCCCGGCGCCGGGCGCCGACCCCGCGCCCGGCGCGAGCCAGCCGGCCGAGGACCCCAAGACGCCGAAGAAGGTGACGAAGAAGGACTGCGTGACGTGGGCGGAGCACGGCGCCGCGACGTTCGTGTCGTCGGTCGTCACGGCGTCGGCGGGGTGCCCGGCGGACGCGCGCGAGGGGATCCGGAAGAAGTTCGAGGGGGAGATCGTGACCCTCCGCGGCGGCGCCGAGAGCCTCTGCGTCAACCACCTCGAGGAGAGCTACCTCGCCGGCGACGCCGCCTGCTTCATGAAGGCGAACGACGCGCTGAGCATGCGCGCCTGCAGGTTCGCGCCGATGACGAGCGCCGACGACACCGATTGGGGAGGCCTGCTCAAGACCATCCACGACCGCTGCGGCATGGTCGGCGCGGCGGCCGCGTCCGCGGGCTCCGCCGCGCCGCGGGGCTCGTCCGCGAGCGCGCCGTAGAGCCGCACGCGCGCGGCGCGGGGCGCGGGGAAAGGCTCACTTCCCCGCGCTCACCACCACCGTCGCGACGAACGCCCCGCCGTCGTGATCCTGATCGGCGAAGTGCATCGCGTAGAAGGTCCCTGCGATGCAGGTCGCGAGCGCGGCCGGGGTCCCGCCGGTGCCGCTCGCGCTCTCGGTATGCCCGTCGGCGCCGACCTTCACCTCGACCCGCACCGTGCCGCCCGCGGCGGGATCGAGCTGCGCGGCCTTGTTCGCGCACCCCTTGAATCGCCAGGTGTTCCTCGCGACGACCTGATCCGAGCCGACCACGTCGCCGACCGCGACCTTCGTCGAGACCGTGCGCGTCGCCGGGTTGGCGGTGGTCGTGGGAACGGCGGTCGGGATGTTCGCGGTCGCGCCGCCCGCGCACCGGATCGGCGCGCCGGGCCCGACCCCGACGCCGCCCGTGACGACGCCGCTCGCGGCCGTGCTCGTGGTCGTGCTCGTCGCCGACGCGAGCGGGGGCGCGTTGGTGGCGCTGATGGTTGCAGTTGCGGTGGCGGTTGCGGTAGCCGCCGTGGTCGCCGTGGTGGTGCTCGCAGCGGCGGTCGCGCTCGCGCTCGCGGCG
>CAIXWQ010000331.1 GCA_903923175.1 uncultured delta proteobacterium
CGCCCTCGCCGAGCGCGAACGGCGCAGCGCGCGCGGGGCGTCCGAGCGTGCGCGGCGAGACCAAGGGCGCGACCGTGTGCGCCGCGAGCGGCGCCTGCACCACCGTCGCCGCCGAGGGGTACGAAGGGGCCGATCGCAGCCGCGTCGACGCGAAGCTCGCCGCGCAGATGCCCTCCGACGCGAGCCCCGACGGCAGCAAGGTCTTCCTCGTGCGCCACGAGGGCGGCGCGGCGATGCAGATCTACGGCGAGACCTACGAGGTCGCCTCGGCGAAGAAGCTCGCGCGCTTCGAGCTCCCCTTCGACGGGCACGTCGAGCGCGTCACCTGGCTCGGCGAGCACATCCTGGTCGTCGGGTGCGTCGAGTCGGGCCCGGGGTGCAGCGCGCGGCTCGTGCACCCGCTCCGCGGCGAGGTCTCCGTGATCGACGGCAACTTCTACGGCATCGACGGCGCGGTCTCGCCGCTCGCCGACGAACGGTGGGCCTACGTCACGTCGGGCGGCCGCAGCGTGGTCGTGCGCAGCGAGCGCGGCGACCTGATCAGGGCGACCGAGCTCGCCCCCGGCGCCGACGACGAGCTCGGGGCCACGGCGCGGGTGCTCCCCGGCGTGCGAGAGCTCGTGATCGCCTACGGCGGCCCGATCGGCGGCGACGTCGTGCGCGTGGATCTCGGCGCGATGAAGGTCGTCTCGCGCGCGTCGCCGAAGGGCTGCGCGCCGTAGTCGCGGATCGTGCATGTAAGGGCGCTCGGGGGCCGGCCGAGCTCGGCCCCTCGCCAGGCGTGCGCGCCGCCATCGCGCTCGACGCCCGACCGCTCGCGCGCGCAGGAGACCGCCGCTGGTTGGCGATAGCGTCTGCGCGTACCCTCGCTTGGTGCGCGAAACCTCCCCGCCTCGCGCGCGATTCGCGCGCTTCGTGACGCTCGCGCTCGCGACGCTCACGCCCCTCTCGCTCCTCACGCTCCTCACGCTCCCTGCGCTCTCGGGGTGCCACGGCAGCGGCGACGCGACGGTCGACCCGGGCGCCGGCGCGTGCGTCCCCGGCGAGCTCCCCCTCGCCGACGGCACCTGCCGCCCCGCGGGGATCCCGGCCGACGGCTGCGGCGACGGCTTCGTCTCCGACGGCGCGATGGGCTGCACCGCCGTGCTCCCGCCCGCCGCGTGCGCGAAGGGGCAGATGGCGACGCCGGGCGAGTCCGAGTGCCGCGACGTCGCGCCCTGCGGCGACGGCGCGTGGGGCTACATCCCGGTCGACGCGACCACGCAATTCGTCGACGCCGCCTACGCGGGCGCGGGCGGCGCGAGCGACGGCACGCAGGCGAAGCCGTGGAAGACCATCGGCGCCGCCGTCGCGGCCGCCGCGTCGGGCGGGATGATCGCGATCGCCGCCGGCAGCTACGCCGAGGACCTCACGATCCAGTCGAAGCACGTCCGCCTGTGGGGGCGGTGCGCGAAGCTCGTCGAGATCGTCGGCAGCGCGAGCGGGAGCGCCGCGGTGTTCGTCCGCGAGGGGGGCTCGGGCACCGAGGTGCACGACGTCGCGCTGCGCGGCGGCAGCGGGGGATTCCTGATGTCGGCGGCGACCGACGTGCTCCTCGATCGCGTCTGGATCCACGACGTGCAGGCGCGGGGCGTCGACGTCGAGGACACGCTCGCCGCGGCGAGCGCGACCATCAGCCGCTCGCTCATCGAGGCCGTGCCGGACGTCGGCGTCTTCGTGATGGGCTCGACCGCGACGGTCGACGCGACGGTCGTCCGGCGCACCCGCGCGCTCGCCGGCGACGACACGAGCGGCGTCGGGATCTTCGCCGAGTACGACCTCGCCAAGCACGCCCGCTCTTCGGTGACCGTCCGCGGCTCCGACGTCGACGGCAGCGCGAACCAGGGGATCTACGTCGGCGGCTCCGACCTCACCGTCGAGGCGTCGGTCGTCCGCAACTCGGCCCCGAACGGCGGCAGCTCCGGGCGCGGCATCGCGCTCCAGGTCGATCCGACCTCCTTGCAGCGCGCAAACGCGACCATCCGCACCAGCGTGATCGACAACAACCGCGACGCCGGCGTGATCGTCGGCGGCTCCGACCTCACCATGGAGGCGACGGTGGTGCGCAACACGCAGCCGCTGTCGACGACCAAGAAGGCGGGGCGCGGGGTGGACCTCCAGGAGGACACCGCGCAGCACACGCAGGCGACGATCCGCGGCTGCCTCGTCGAGGGCAACCGCGACCTCGGCATCTTCCTCGCCTCGTCGGAGCTGACGCTGGAGTCGACCATCGTGCGCGGCACGCAGCCCAACGCCTTCGACCAGACCAGCGGCCGCGGCGTCGACGTGCAGTACGACGCGACCACGCTGGAGCCCGCGGCGGCGACGCTCCGCGGCTGCGTGGTGACGGGCAACTACGACGTCGGCGTCTTCGTCGCGAGCTCGAGCGCGACCATCGATCGCACGCTCGTCAGCGAGACCGCCCCCATCGCCCGCGACGGCACCTTCGGCGACGGCGTCCTCGTCGTCGGCTGGCAGAGGGACGCCGCGGCGACGATCACGTCCTCGCGCGTCGCGACCAGCGCGCGCGCGGGGATCTCCAACTTCGGCGCGAGCATCACGCTCACGTCCACCTCGCTCGAGTGCAACGCGATCGACCTCGACGGCGAGGCGTTCGGCGCCGCGCCCTACGCGTACGACCTGGGCGGCGGCGGCGACGTCTGCGGCTGCGCGCCGGCCTCGCAGCACTGCCAGGTGCTGAGCACGATGCTGACGGCGCCGGCGCCGATCTGAGCGGCCGCGCGGCTCACTTCCAGGCCGGCAGCACGATCGTCGGGAGCGCGTCCTCGTAGATCTCGATGCGCGCCTTGCCGCGGAGGCTCGCCTCGAGCCCGTCGAGCGCGCGACGCTTGCGGCCGTCGAGGAGCGCGTTCTTCACCGTCACGCGCAGCACCTCGTCGAGCGCGCGGGGGTGCTCGATCGGCGAGCGATCGATCCGCATCAGGTACCAGAGCCCGTCGCCGGCCTGGAACGGCCCGCCGACCGCGCCGGCCTTGCGCAGCGTCAGCGCCATCTTGAGCAGCTGCCGGTCCTCGTCCGAGGCGGCGACGATGCGGCGCTCGCCGCTCTTGCTCTTCGCGGCGTCGGAGTCGGGGAGCGTGGTCGCGAGCACCTTCCAGCGCGCCGCGTCGGCCTTCGAGGCCTCGGGCCACGCCTGGGTCGCCGCGGCGGCGTCCGTGAAGGCGAGCAGCTGCGCTCCGAGCTCGTCGATCTGGTTGAACGACTCGGCGTTCACTTCGTAATGGCGCTTCGCCTCGTCGTCCGAGATCGTCTCGCGCGTGAGCCCGCGCGCGCGCGCCTCGTCGGCCACGAGCGACTGCGACCAGCTCGCGGCGACGTCGGGCGCCCCAGCCGGGAGCGCGAGGCCGCGGCGCTTGGCCTCGGCGGCGAACAGTTGCAGGCGGATCGCGCGGTCGACCGCGACGCGACGCGGGTCGGGGAGCGTCGGCGAGCCGGGGATCCACCACGGCGCCTCGAGGAACTCGGTGGCCGACGAGCGGGTGACGGCGACGCCGTCGACGCAGGCGACGATGCTGCCGTCGGTCGGGTGTCGGCACGTCGGCGGCGCATCGGCGCGCTTGCACCCGTCACCGAGGCTCGCGAGGCCGAGGCAGCAGAGGGCCGAGGCGAGGAGGCGCGAGGCGCGCGCGCGTCGGTCAGTGCGGTGCACGGTACCCCTCGGGGAGCGCGGCCCCATCGGCGACGGCGGGGAGCATCTCGGACCAGCCGGCGCCCTTGAAGGCGAACGCCCCGTCCATCAGGGGCGCGAGCCGCGCGCCGTATTTGAGCAGCATCGGCTGGTAGTCCACCGCGCGTCGCTCGAAGCTGTCGGTGCGACCGCGCTCCTTCTGATCGAGCTCGGCGCCGAGCTCGCGCAGGACCTCGACCACCGCCTTCTCGTCGCGCACCTTCGAATCGTACGTGACGCCCAGCCGCACGTCGCCGACGCGCACGAGCTCTCGCACGTCCTGGGGACGCCGCGCCCTGCTCTCGAAGGGATCGCTCTCGACCGGGTCGCGCTGGTCGGCGAGCGTCGGCGGGGTCGGCCAGGCGGTCAGCGCAGCCACCGTCGCGCCCGCGTGCGGCGCGGAGGGGCCCGCGGTCGGCGCGAAGATCCGCGGACGCACCGTGGCCGGCGTCGCGCTCGGAGCGCCCGCGGTGGCCGTCGCGCTCGACGAAGTCTCAGTGGCCGCGGTCGGCGCGGTCGCGCCGCCATCACGAGCGCCGAAGGCGAGCACGAGGCCGCCGATCAACGCGAGCACGCCCCCGAAGAGCGTGACCGGCAATCTCCAGCGGCTCGAGGCCTCAGCCATCGAGACCAGCGTGAACGAGGGCTCCGAGGGAGTCCACGAGCCGCCCGGGGCTCAGCGGTGACCAGAGCACTCGTTCATGACGCCCGCAGCGCCGCAGTACGACTGGTACGAGCTGCTGGTGCCGAACGAGAAGTCGTCCGAGGCCTCGTCCCACTCGTTGCCGCAGTCGCCGAGCGTGCTGTTCGAGGACGCGGCGGGGTGGTTGTCGAGGCAGACGTCGTGATCGAAGCAGTCCTTGGAGTAGTAGTAGTTGTAGCTGACCGGGCAGCCCGCGCCGCAGCGCCCCTCGCACGCCTTCGAGGCGTAGCCGACGTGGTCGTTCCAGTAGACGCGGCCGTGGTACTTGCCGCTCCAGAAGCAGCTGCTGGTGCCGAACCCGTGCTGGCCCGCGTCGCCGCTGCTGTTGCAGCTCGCCGAGGCCTCGCACTGCTCGTGCTCGTGCGTGTTGACCGGGACGTTGGCCGGGTCACCGGCGGTGTTGTTCACGAGGTAGTAGCAGGAGCCGGTGTTGACGAGGTTGTTGCCCGCGCCGGGCGCGCCACAGCCGCCGGGGAGCCAGGTGATCCCCTCGTTGCTCACGCAGTAGTTGTGCGGCACCTCGGCGGCCGCGTTGGCCCCCTGCGCCTTGATCTGGCGGGTGATCAGCGTCGTGCCGCGCGGCGCCTGGGCCATCATCGAGACCGACTTGAAGAGCCCTTCGCGCATGACGTTCGGCTTGCCGAGGTCGTCGAGCGCCTTCTCGAAGCTCGCGAGGACCTGGCCGTCGGCGACGAGCAGCGTGTTCGAGTGGCCGTCGACGTCGAGCGAGAAGCCCGCGAGGTCGTACCTGAAGTCGAACGGCGCGCCGTTGACGACGAGCGCGTTGGTGAAGACCGTCCCCTCGAGCTTCGACGAGAACGTCACCAGCGAGTCGCCGCGCACGAAGCTCCCCTTCAGCGTCGTCGCCGTCTCTTCGGTGATCGTGAGCGCGTCGGCCGACTTCTCGGCGGCCGGATCCTGCGGCTCGGCGGCCTGGCCGGCGCACGCCGACATCGCGAGGCCGAGCGCCGAGAGGACGACGATGCCGAGGAGCTGCTTCATGGAGACTGGCTTCAGCAGCCTCCGTGCCGTCACGGCCTCACGACGTGAACCTCGGAAATAATTGCCGCCAATCAGAATGAGACGTTCAGAAACTGCACGAAGTTCACTTTCCGAACGCGCGCGAGTTCAGTTCCCGAACGAACGGCGGCGTCTCGCCGCGAGAACGCCAATCGCCGCGAGCGTCGCCAGCGAAAACGAAGACGCAGCTTCGCCAGCGCGCGTCATCTCGCAGCCTCCCGAGCCGCCGACGGTGAGCGCGACGGGGGCCGCGCACGGCTCGAAGCAGCGGCAGTCCGAGTCGCCGGCGAACGCGCACGTCCCCGCGCCGCAGTCGGTCTCGGCGCCACACGCGCCGGCGAAGTAGCCAATCGAGAGGGAGGGGAGTCCGCACCGCTGGGCGCCATTCCGGTCCGAGAGGCAGGCCATCGCTGGCGGGCAATCCGCGTCACGCGCGCACGTCGAGGCGCAGAAGTCGGCGGTCGGGTCGAGCGGCGCGGGCGAGGCCGCGGTCGCCGCCGCCGCCACGTAGGGCTCGATGAAGTCCGCGGCGAAGACGTCGACGCGCAGCGCCGTGCCGAACTGCGTGCACGCCGCGTCGCCGGCGCGCGTCAGCCCGATGAGCCGCTCGCCGGTGCCGTCGTCCAGGAACACCGGCCCTCCAGAGTCGCCCCCGCAGGTCATCGCCGGGTCGGGTACGTACCGGAGCGAGCTCGCGTCGACGGCCGACACCGAGACCGCGCCAGTTCGCTTCGTGCCGGTCGCCATCGCTTCGTCCACGCCGAAGCCGACCACGCGCGCCGGGTGGCCGACGAGGCTCGCGTCGATGGGCGCGCGCGAAGGCGCGATCGGCGCGGCCGCCGCGGGCGTCGAGAGCAACAGCAGCGCCACGTCGAACGCGCCCGAGGACGCGTCGTACGAGGGGTGGACGAGCCCGGCGATCACGTCGGAGTACGCGCCCCCCTGCGCGAGGGATCCGCCTGAGAACACGCGTAGGTCGACTGCGCGCACCGCCTCCAGGCAATGCGCCGCGGTCAGCACGACGCGCGGCGCGATCACGGTCCCGGTGCAGAACGCCGAGGGGCGCGGCCCGCCACAGCGGATCGGGCGCACGACCAGCGCGACGACCGCTTCGTCGGCGCTCGTCGCCACGCCGCCGAGGATGGCTCCGCGCGCGTGCGCGCTCGGTCCGGCCACGGGCTCGCTCCCGCAACCCGCGACGCCCTGGGCCACGAGCAGCGCCGCGAGCACCGCAGCGGCGCGCCCGCGGGAGATCCGCGCGTGTGCCGGGCGAGCCGGGCGAGCCGGGCGGAGCGATTCGAAGCGCACGAGGGACGAGCTTGCCCCGACGCGCGCACGTTGACCACCGCGCGCCCGCCGCGACGACGTCGCCTGCGTCAGGGCAGCGCGAGGAACCCCGCCTGCTGCGCGAACCGGCCGAAGTACGTCTGCGGCACCTGGTCGTGCGTGACGCCCGTGCGCTTGTAGAGCACCGGGCGCGGATCGGCGGTCGCCGGGAGCGCGGCGGTCGTGTCGTCGAAGTAGAGCGACGCGGCGAGCCCGGCCCCCGCGAGCCACCCCGCCGCGCGCGACTCCATCGCGGTCGAGTTCGCCGCGGTGCCGCCGCCCGCGGTGTAGACGTCGGTCCAGCGCAGCTCGTCGACCCGCGCGGCGTCGAAGCGGGCGATGGGGTTCTTCATCCACGCGTCGTAGGTCGTGGTGTAACCGTAGAGCGAGTCGTAGAGATCGACCTCGGTGATCTGCGGCACGCCGCCGACCGAGATGGCCATCGCGGTCGCCCAGTAGCCGCCGGAGTGCGAGCCGATCACCACGCGCTCGAGATCGGCCACGTCGAGCGGGCGACCGACGAGCGCGGAGACGTGATCGGCGAGCAGCTCGTGCAGCAGCGCGGCGAGGCGCCCCTTCTGCGAGAGCGCGCCCGGATCGCCGGTGGCCTGGTCGTACTTCAGCTCGATCGCGATCAGGATCGCGTTGACCTTCGCGGCGTCGAGCTGATCGGCGAGGTGCATCGCCGAGCGCACCGGCGCGCCGGCGGTGCAGGCCGAGCTCTTGCTGCCGACGACGTTGACCACGCAGTTGCTGAAGCCGTGGAAGAACACGAGGGCGCCGAGTCGCCGATCGGCGCGCAGGCCGGGCGGCAGGTGCACCGCGACGTCCGGGTGGCCGCTGCCGGGGTACGCGCCGTTGGCGAGCGTGAAGGCCCAGGTGCCCGGAGCGACGGCGGGCGGCGCGTCGATCGCGACATCGGTGTTCGTGTCCGTGCTCACGTCCGTGTTCACGTCCGCACCGCCTGCCGCGTCGGCGTCGGCGTCGGCGCCCTCGCCCGCGTCGTCGGCCGCGGTCTCGGCTGCGGCGGCGTCGTCGCCCGCGGCCTCGGCGTCGGCGCCGCTGCATGCGGCCGGCGCGAAGAGCGCGAGCACGAGCACGAGCGGAGCGATGCGCGCGTGGAGCGAGCGTGGCCTCACGTCAGGAGGGTATCGTGCGGGCACTTCGCTGGCGAACGGGGCGCGGGCGGTGCGCTAGGCTGCTGCATCGTGCGCATCCACAGCCGCCTGCTCGCCCACCCCGCCGCGCTCACCGCGCTCACCGCGCTCGCCGCCGTCACCACCGTCGCCGCGAGCGCTTGCAAGGGCGGAACGAACGCCACCTCGGCAGGCGACGCGGCCACGCCGATCGCGTGCCACGCCGACACCACGAGCACCCTCGCGCTCCCGATCGGCGAGTGCGCGCGCGTCGCCTCCGCGCGCGTGCGCAGCGGCGGTGCGTGGCGAGACGTCAGCCTGAGCGCGGTGACGGTCACGGCAGCCCCCGGCGGCGCCGCGTCGATCACGACGGAGGTGGCCGGCGGGGCCGAGGCGTTCGAGCTCACGCTGCTCGTGCGGCAGAAGCGCGCGATGCTCCAGGAGGGCTACCAGTCGTGGAGCTTCTCGGGCGCGACGAGCCTCGCCGCTGCAGGCGACGCGGGCTCCTCGGGGGACGCGACCGGCAAGGCGGCGAGCACCGGCGATCCGCTCGACGAGGTCCTCGGCACGTCGTACGGCGCGGCGCTCGTCGGCGATCCCGGCGGCGCGGGCGTCGCGATCGCGACGAGCTCCTCGGACGTGGCCTCGACGGTCATCCGCGCGGCCAACGGCACGGCGAGCAACGGCGACCTGGTGACGACCGTGAAGGTCCTCTACGGCCCCACCTTCGAGCCGCTCCCCGCGGGCGCCGACGGCAAGTACGCGCTGGCGCCGATCCTCGTCGCGTCGGCGGACCAGGCGCGCCAGGCGCTCGTGCCCGTGGTCGCGGGGATCAAGGCCGCGCTGCCCGTCACCGCGCGCGCGCCGAGACGGCCCGTGGGCGGCTGGTACTCGTGGAACGAGCTCTTCGACAAGGTGACCGAGGCCGACGTGACCGCGCACGCCACGATCGTCGCCTCGACGCTGCTGCCGAAGGGGATGCCGCTGCTCGAGATCGACGACGGTTGGGAGGTCGCGTGGGGCGACTGGCGCGCGAACGCCAAGTTCCCGAGCGGGATGGACGGCGTCGGCAAGGCCATCACGGCCAAGGGGCTCAAGGCCGGGATCTGGCTCGCGCCGTTCCTGGTCGACGTGACGTCCGACGTCGCCAAGAGCACCGACCCGTCGCTCTTCGTGCAGGGGCCCGACGGCAAGCCGCTGCAGCACAAGCCGAGCGGCAGCCTGAAGCTCTACTACGTGCTCGACGGCACCAACCCCGCCTCGATGGCGCTGGTCACGGCTTCGATCGCGAGCCTGGCGGCCGACGGCTTCACCTTCTTCAAGCTCGACTTCCTCTACGCCGGCGCGCTCCCGGGCGTGCGCAAGGATCCGAAGGCGACCGGCACGCAGGCGCTCCACGCCGGCCTCGTCGCGCTGCGCGCCGCGATGGGCGACTCGGCGACCCTCAACGCGTGCGGCGCGCCGATCTTCCCGCTCCTCGGCTACGCCGACTCGATGCGCATCGGCTCCGACACGGCGTACGCGGCGGCCTCCCTCAACTGGGGCGACGTCGTGTTCGCGGCGCGCAGCACCGCCGCGCGCTCGTTCCTCGGGTCGATGGTGTGGCTCGACGGCGATCAGACCCAGGTGCGCGAGCCGTACACGACCGACGAGGCGCGCGTCTCGGCGTTCGTCGCCGCGCTCTCGGGGCCCGCGTACGCGCTCGGCGACGATCTGCGCACGCTGCCGGCCGAGCGGCTCGCGATCGCGCTCGATCCCCAGGTGCTGGATCTCACCTTCGCCACGGCTCCCGCGGTGCCGGCCGACCCGCTCGAGACCCCCGCCGACGCGATCGTGACCTCGCCGGTGCTCGACGCGATCGCGAACCCGGGCTCGACGGGCGCGCCGCCGCCGACGGTCTGGGTGATGACGGGCAAGTCCGGCGTCACGCACACGCTGACGTTCTCGTGGACCGACGTCCACTCGGCGAAGGAGCAGTAGCGGTCAGCCGCCCGCCGCGAGCTCCGCCTCGATCGCCTCCCACTCCGCGATCAGCGCCTCGATCTTCGTGCCGAGCGCCTTCTCCTCGGCCTCGAGCGCGGCGATCACGTCCTTCGCCGTCTTCTCGTAGAACCCCGCCTCGCACCAGCCGGCCTGGATGGCGGCTTTGCGCGCCTCGGCGGCGTCGATCGCGGCGACGAGCTCGTCGCGCTTCTTCGGCAGCGTCTTCAAGCGGTTCTTGCGCCGCTTCTCCTCTTCGTACGAGAGCCCGCTCGCCGCGCCGTCGGCCGCGCCCTTCGGCGGCACGCTCTTGCCCGACTCGCCCGCGCCCTTCTCGCCGCGCTCCCGCTTCGCGCGCAGCACCACCGTGTCGGCGTCGAGGTGATCGTCGCCGCAGCGCGCGAGGTACTCGTCGTAGGTGCCGGGGAAGTCGCGGAAGCCGTCCTTGGTGACCTCGAGGATGCGCGTCGCGAGCGCGGAGACGAACGCGCGATCGTGCGCGACGAAGATCGTGGTGCCGTCGTAGGCCTTGAGCACCTCGACGAGCGCGTCGATCGCCTCGAGATCCAGGTGGTTCGTGGGCTCGTCGAGCACCAGCACGTTCGGGTGGAGCACCGAGATCTTGCAGAACACCAGCCGCGCCGCCTCGCCGCCGGAGAGCGAGCCGACCTTCTTCTGCACGTCCTCGCCCGAGAAGAGCACGCGCCCGAGCTCGCCACGCACGTAGCTCGTCCCCTCCTTCGGCACGGTGCCCCAGATGACGTCGAGCGGCGTCGCGCTCGGGTCGTCGAGGACCTCGCGGTGGTCCTGCGGGAAGTAGCCGACGTGCGTCTCGTGCCCCCACTTCACCGTGCCCGCGTCGGGCGCGAGCGCGCCGACGGCGATCTTGAGCAGCGTGGATTTGCCGAGGCCGTTGGGCCCGATGATCGCCACGCGCTCGCCGCGCGGGACGGTGATCGAGACGTCACGCAACACCTGCTTGTCGCCGTAGGCCTTCGAGACGTGCGATATCTCCAGCACCTCGCGCCCGCTCGGCCGGTGCGGCACGAAGTGGAAGCGCGGCGTGCGGCGCGACGACTGCTCGAGCTCGTCGACGCCGTCGGCCATCTTCTCGATCTGCTTCATGCGGCTCTGGGCCTGGCGCGCCTTGGTCGCCTTGGCGCCGAAGCGCTCCACCCACGCCTTCTTCTCGGCGATGGTCGCCTCGGCGCGCGCGATCTCGGCCTCCTTGCGCTCGCGGATCGCCCCCTTCTCCTTCACGAACGCCGAGTAGTTCCCGGGGTAGACGAGGATGGTGCCGTAGTCGACGTCGAGGATGTGCGTGGCGACGTTGTCGAGGAAGCGCTGGTCGTGCGAGATGACCAGCGCGCACCCCTGGTAGCCCGCGAGGAACTTCTCGAGCCAGCGGATCGACAGGATGTCGAGGTGGTTGGTCGGCTCGTCGAGGAGCAGCACGTCGGCGCCGCCGAGGAGCACCTGCGCGAGGAGCACGCGCAGCTTGAAGCCGCCCGAGAGCGTGCCGAGCGGCTGCCGATGCGCGGCGACCGGGATGCCGAGCCCCTCGAGGATCGAGCTCGCGCGCGCCTCGAGCGTGTAGCCGTCGTGCAGCCCGATGCGCTCCTCGAGCTCCACCAGCCGCGCCGGATCGGGGACCCCCGCGTCGACGAGCGCGCGCTGCTCGGCGAGCGCCTTGGTGACGAGCTCGTCGCCCGCCATCGCCACGTCGAGGACGATCTCGGCGTCGTCGAGGAAGCGATCCTGCCGCAGCACGCCGACGCGCGCCTCCTTCGGGATCGAGACGCTGCCGTCGGTGGCCGGCTCGTCGCCCGCCATCACCTCGAGGAACGTGGTCTTGCCCGAGCCGTTCGCGCCGACGACGCCGTAGCGGTTGCCGGGGACGAGCTTGAGCGAGACGTCCTCGAAGAGCGTGCGGGCGCCGTAGGATTTCGCGAGGTTGGTGATGGTGATCATGCGTGGCGCGCGCGACCTCGGCCCTATCGGCGTCGGTGCGGGGAGGGAGTGCTACGCCGCGCTCGGCGCGACGTCGAGGCCGCACGGGCGCCGCCGCTGGGATCCGCTCAGCCGCGACGTGCGGCGGCGCGCTCGACCTCGCGATCGTGGCGCGCCCTGAGATCGTCGACCACACGTCATACGACCGCCCGTCGAGCTCGAAGGCGGCCTCCGGCACGGGTGCCTGCAGGGGCAGCGGCCAGACGAAGCCTGGGCGCATCGCGAGGAACGCGAAGTCGAGCTCCGGTAGCTGGAACATCGGCACACCGGAGATCGTCACGCAGAGGGTCATGCGCGGCGTCTGCGCGAACGGCCCGTCGTCGACCATCAGCCAGCGAACGAACGCGACCGGCCCCGTCGAGCGCTGCGCCGCCACGTACCGCGCGATCGCGCGCGTCGCGGCGTCGCGCGCCACGTCCTCGGCCGCCGCGAGATCGACGCGCAGCACCGCGCCGAAACCGACGACGCTGCGATCGCGCGCGCGCACGACGACGAAGGCCCACGGCTGACAGGCGAACCACGGCTCGACGAGCGCCGCGGCCTCGGGCCCCTCGTGCCGAAGGACCAGCGCCGCGATCGCGGGCAGGTCCGCCGCCGTCGCCGCGTCGAGCGAGTCGTCGAAGTCGGCCGGCAGGTGGCTGTACGGATGCATCGCCGGCAGCGCGCCGAGCAGCGCGAGGATCTGCGCGAAGTCGTCGGGCGCGATCCCAGGCCGCCGCGTCATGCGATCGGCCACGAAGAGGAACGAGCGGTGGAGGAGCCGCTGGAACGCCTCGGGGTTGCGCCAGCGGAGATCGGCGAGGATCGCCTCGCGCGCGATCTCGTGCGGGACGAGCCCCTGCGGCGTCGCCTCGATGAACGACATGCGCCGCAGCCAGTCGAAGGCGGCGTGCCCTTCGGCGCCGAGCAGCGCGGTGAGCGGCTCCTCGGTCGTGAAGCGGAGCGAGCAGCAGATCTGCAGCGCGCTGCGATGGGCGGCGCTGGGGATGTCGCGCACGAGGACGGAGCAGAGCTCGTCGACCAGCTCGGGGCAGTCCTCGAGCGACCGCGTCGGCGCACTGCCAGACAGCTCGGCCTCCGCGCAGAGCGCGAGGGCGAGCGGGTGACCAGCGGCGAGCCGCGCGACGGCCTTCGCGCGCGCCTCGCCGAAGCCGCGGCGTACGAGGTAGCCCGTGCTCTCGTCGATGCTGAGCGGCGCGAGCGCGAGCGCGTCCAGGGCGACGCCACGGAGGACGACGTCGTGCAGCTCGCGGCTGGGCGCGCTGCGCGAGCCGATGATCACGGTGCTGCCGCTCAGGCAGCGGTCCGCGAGCCACTCGGCGATCACCACCTCGGCGATGCCGCGTTCCTCGGCGGTGTCGAGCACGAGCACCGGCGGACGGGCGACGCGTGGATCGCGTGCGGCCGCGGCGGCGGGCTCGGGCCCGGGCCCCGCTGCGACGGCGGCGTCGAAGATCTGCCGGATCTGGGCACGTACGAAGGGGAGCTCGCGCGCGTCGACGAAGACGGCGGCGCGCCCGCTCGCGAGCAGGCGCGCGCAGAGGGCCTGCAGCAGCTTGCTCTTGCCGATTCCACCAGGCCCGCGCACGTGCACGACGCGCGCGCGAGAGAGAGAGCGCTCGCCCTCGGCCGCGGCGAGGAAGGTCTCGATGCGATCGAGCTCGGCGCCGCGCCCCACGAAGAGCGACGTGCCGGTCGGACCGGCGGAGGCGGGTTCGGTTCGCTCGTCGGGCTTCACTGTCCGAACTTACCGCGCCCGGCGCGGACTGCTCACCATTCGATCGATCGATTTTCGATCGATGGATTGGCTTGTGAAGGTCGGCCGTGCTGGGCAACCTCGCCAGACGTCCGAGAGCGCGCGCACCGCGCGGCGAGCCTCGAATTTCCGAGGTCTGGTGCGCTGTCTGCCACTCCAAAGGCGCAATCGGTCCCACGGCGGCCCAGCCCGTCGGGTTCGAGCGCCCCAACGCCGACGACTCGCTTCGCGGAGCCGCGCGGCCCCAGTTGGCTCGATTCGAGACGCCCCTCGATCGCGGCCTGCACAGGAGATTGTCCATGGCACGTCGAGCGCTCGTCCTTGCGGTTCTCACCCTACTCCCGGCCTGCTCGAGCTCCTCCACGGGCACGACCACCGAGCTCGACTCGGCGGCGCCCGACTCGGCCAGCGCCGACTCCGGCGCGACGGACACCGCCCTCCCGGACTCGGCCGCAGACGACACCAGCGCGGTCGACTCCACCGTCGCCGACACCAGCGCGGTCGACTCCACCGCCGTCGACACCGCCGTCGCGGACGCGGCGACGGCCGACACCGCCGTCGCGGATACCAAGGTGGCCGACGCGGTTGCCGACGCCATCCTCGATGCCTCCGACGCGGCCGCGCCGAAGGCGAAGGCTTCGCTGGTGCAGATGAACGCCGCGGGCATCAACGTGGCCCTCTCCTCGGGGACGGCCTTCGCGCCGTTCGGCAGCTGGCTCACTGGCGCGTTCTTCGGCGACGTGGCGAACCTTGCGGGCGACGTCGACGGCGACGGAAAGGCGGATCTCGTCGGCGTGCCGAGCACCTACGAGGTCTACGTGGTGCTCTCGAGCGGAAGCTCGTTCGGCACGCCGACCAAGTGGACCACCGGGATATACAAGGGGACGAAGGCGACGCTGCTCGGAGACGTGAACGGCGACGGCAAGGCCGATCTCGTCGCCATCAACGACACGACGATCGGCGTGCGGCTCTCGACTGGCAGCGCCTTCGCGGCGGAGACGATCTGGAGCCTCTCGGGCTTCGTCCCAGGCAACAAGGTGAACCTGCTGGCCGACGTGACCGGCGACGGCAAAGCCGACCTCGTGCTCATCGACCAGGCGGTCGGGACGACGCCCGCCGCCATCTGGGTCTCGCAGTCGACCGGCACCGGCTTCTTCACCGCGACCAAGTGGCTCGCCGGCGCGTTCTACGGCGAGGACGCGACGGTCGCGGGCGATCTCGACGGCGACGGCAAGGCCGATCTCGTCGGCTTCAACCACACGTTCGCGACCTACGTCGCGCGCTCGACCGGCTCGGCCTTCGCGAGCAACGTGCAGGCCGCGTCGGCCGCCTTCTTCGGCGCCAAGGCGAACCTCGTGGGCGACGTCGACGGCGACGGCAAGGCCGATCTCGTCGCCGTCGACGCCGACAAGGTGCGGGTCGGGATCTCCTCGGGGAGCTTCGCGACCAACGCGCTGATCCCCGCGACGATCCCGGTCTGGTTCACCGGCGTCGCGTACGGCGACAAGGCCACGCTCGTCGCGAAGGTCAAGTAGCGCTCGTCGGGCCACCCCAGACCACGCCGAGCCGCGAGGCGGATCACCGCCCGGCGGCTCGAGCTCTTTGCGCCCCCGAGAGGTTCTCATGCACGCGCGCGTCTCCGCATCGTTCGTCGCCCTCGCCCTGTTCGGCTGCAGCGCCGATCGCACCGCCGACTCGGACACGAACGACGCGGGCGCCCCGGCCTCGCAGGCCGGACCACGCGCTTCGCGGGCGGCGCGACGCGCGCTGCGCGACGGCGGGCTCCCGCTCGCGGCAAAGCAAGGCGATCCCAGCGCGACGATCGCCAGCGCGAGGGCGTTCGCGCGCCCCTTCGAGGCGCTCTCCGATCCGCGCGCCCCGTTCGCGGTGCGCCAGCGTCGCGCGACGACGTACTTCACGGACTCCGGCTTCGCGATGAGCGTCCCCGCGCAGGGCGGGCGCTTCGGCCTGCACGCCACGCTGGTCGGCGCGAACGCCATGCAGCCCGCGGCGGAGTCGCCGTCGCGCACGCGCACCTCGGCCGGCACGCGCACGATCGCGAGCTTCGATCGCCTCGCGTGGGACGAGGTCTACGAGGGGATCGACCTGGTCGTCGCGCCGGCGCCGGACGGCTTCGAGTACGCGTTCGTGGCCTCGCCCGAGGCGGACCTCGCGCGGGTGAAGCTCGCGTGGTCCGGCGCGACCGCCGTGCGCCTGCGCGACGCGGGGCGAACCGCGGAGGTCGAGACGCCGGTCGGCGTGGCGCGCATCACCGGCCTGCGCGCCTACGAGGTGATCGACGGCGTCCGACACGAGCGCGCGGCGCGGCACGTGGCGGACGCGCTCACCCTCGGCGTCGAGGTCGACGGCTGGACGCGCCGCGGACCGCTCGTGATCGACCCCGCGGTGACCTGGTCGACGTTCCTCGGCGGCAGCGCGGACGACACGCCCAGCGACGTCGCGGTCGACGCCTCGGGCAACGTCGTGATCGCGGGCACGACGTCGTCGAGCGACTTCCCCACGACGGCCGGGCTCGACACGTCGGCCGCCGGCACCGACGCCTTCGTGAGCATGCTCTCGTCGAGCGGCGCGCTCGTCTGGTCGACCTACCTCGGCGGCGCGGGCGTCGACGTGGCGAACGGCGTCGCGATCGGCCCCGGCGGCGTCGTCTTCGTCACCGGGACGACCCGATCGGGCGATTTCCCGGTGAAGAACGCCGCCTACCCGACGCACGGCGGCACGACCTTCGGCGACGCGTTCGTCACCAAGCTCGCGGCCAACGGCACCGTGCTCTGGTCGACGTTCCTCGGCGGCGCGAGCTCCGACGCCGGCTACGGCGTGGCCGCCGACGCGAGCGGCGACGTGTTCGTCGTCGGCGCGACGCGCAGCGCGGGCTTCCCGATCGCGGGGGCGATCCAGCCGGCTCACCCCGACGTCGACTTCGACGCGTTCGTGACGAAGCTCTCGCCCACCGGCGGCCTGCTCTGGTCCACGTTCTACGGCGGCCCCGGCTACGACGACACGGCACGCGCGGTGGCGGTCGACGCCGCCGGCAACGTCGTCGTCGCCGGCGAGACGAGCGCCCCCAACTTCCCGACCAAGGGCGCCTACGACGCGACCTACGGCGGCGTCACCGACGCGTTCGTCACCAAGATCAACGCCGCGGGGACGGCCGTGACGTGGTCGACGCTCTTCGGCGGCGGCGCGGCGGATCGTGGGTTGTCCGTGGCGATCGATGCCGCCGGCTCGGTCGTCCTCGCGGGCTCCACGACCTCGACCGCTCTTCCGACGACCGCCGGATTCCAGAAGGCGCTGCTCGGCAGCTACGACGCGTTCGTCGCGAAGCTGCGGGCCGACGGCGCGGCGCTCACCTGGTCGACCTATCTCGGCGGCTCGCAGGACGAGCTGACGGCCGTGCTCGCGCTCACCGCGGGCGGCGACGTTTTCGTCGTCGGCTCCACGAGCTCCGCCGACTTCCCCTCCGCAGGCGGGTTCCAGCCCGCGCCGGCCGGCGGGCTCGAGGCCTTCGTCGCGCGCATCACCAGCGCGGGCGCCCTGCGCTTCGGCTCGTACCTCGGCGGCGCGTCCGACGACGAGGCGACCGGCGTCGCCGTCGACGCCGCCGGCAACGCGCTCGTCGTCGGCCACACGACCTCCGCGGGTTTCCCCGTCACGGCGGCCTACGACGCCACCTACGGCGCCCCGGGCGACGGCTTCGTGGTGAAGCTCCCCCTGCCGGACCGCGCGCTCGCGGGCACGTGCGCTTCGGGGAGCGAGTGCGCTTCGGGGCGCTGCATCGACGGCGTGTGTTGCGATCGCGCCTGCGGCGGCTGCGAGGCGTGCACGGCGGCGAAGAAGGGATCCGGCGCCGACGGCACGTGTGGCGCCGTCGCAGCCGGAAGCGACCCGAACGGCGCGTGCGCCGCCGACGCGGGCTTCCCCGCGAGCTGCAAGGCCGACGGCAACTGCAACGGCAGCGGCGCGTGCCGCACGGTCGCGCCGTCCGGGACGAGCTGCGCCGCGCAGGCGTGCAGCGCGGGGGTGCAGTCGAGCGCGCGCGCGTGCGACGCCGCAGGGAGCTGCGTCGCGGCCACGACGCTCGGCTGCGGCGCCTACGCGTGCAGCGGCGCGAGCTGCGGCACGACGTGCAGCGGCGACCCCCAGTGCGCCGTCGGCTCGTACTGCGCGGGGTCGGCCTGCGTGACGAAGATGGCCCAAGGCGCGGCGTGCCTCGCGGCCAACGAGTGCGCCTCCGGCCAGTGCGTCGACGGCGTCTGCTGCGACGTCGCGTGCGCCGGCAAGTGCACGGCGTGCTCGGCCGCGAAGAAGGGCAAGGGGGTCGACGGCGTCTGCGAGGCGATCGTGGACGGCAACGATCCCGACGACGAGTGCGCCGGCGACGCCTGCGTGTCGGGCACGTTCAACCGGCAGGTCTGCGATGGCGCCGGCGCCTGCCGCGCCATGGCGACGTCGTGCGGCACCTTCGGCTGCAACGCGGCGGGCACGGCTTGCGCGAACTCGTGCGCGAGCGATGTCGACTGCGGCGTCGGCGCGTTCTGCGACGCGGCGAGCACCTGCCAGCCGAAGCTCCCCTCGGGGCACGCGTGCGCGCGGCGCGCCGAGTGCGCTGGCTCCGCGTTCTGCGTGGACGGCGTGTGCTGCGAGACGGCGTGCACGCGCTCGTGCGAGGCGTGCAACGTCGCCGGTCGGGAAGGGACGTGCGTCCCGGTGGTCGGCGCGCCACACGCGGGGCATCCGCCGTGCAAGAGCGACGGCACGGCGTGCGCCGGCGCGTGCGACGGCGTCACCGGGGCCGTCTGCGCGTATCCGACGACGGGGACGAACTGCGGCGAGGGCTGCAAGGACGGCAAGCTCTCGGTCTGCGACGGCGCGGGCGTGTGCCTCTCGGCGGCCGCGTGCGCGGGGAACCTCGCGTGCGACGGGGCGACGCGCTGCAAGGCCGCGTGCGCGGTGGACGCGGATTGCCTGCCGGGCTTCCTCTGCACCGACGCGAAGTGCGCGCCGAAGCCGGCCGCGACGTGCTCGGCCGATCGCACGATCTCGACCGCCACCGACGGCTCCGGCGCCCAGCGGGCCTGCGCGCCGTATCTGTGCAGCTCGTCGGGCGAGTGCCTCGAGACGTGCTCGAAGACCGACGACTGCGCCGCCGGCTACACCTGCGATCTCTCGAAGAGCCCCGCGCAGTGCGTGCCGAGCACCGAGCCTGCCACGGCGGCGTCGGGCGGCTGCGCGCTCGGTGCCGAGCGCTCCTCGCGGAGTGCGGCCCTGGTGGGCGCCGTCCTCTCGACCCTCGCACTCCTCCGTCGTCGCCGGCCGCGCCGTCGATCGAACCGCGTCGACGAGCGCCGTTGATCCGACGCTCGAGCGCGCTGCGGCCGGACGGGTAGGCGGGTCACCAACGCGGTCGCGCCGAGCGCTCCTGCGCGTCCGGGGCATCGGAGGCTCTCCGACGTCTTGCGGCCGGCGGCGCCGAGCCGCGGGACCCCGCCGCACGCCGAGCCCACGCCCGCAAAGGAGATCGACCATGGAAACGCGCGTGAACGAGATCGCCGAGCGCATCTTCCGGTTCTCGACGTGCCTCGAGGGGGTCGCGCCGGGCGGCTTCACGTTCAACCAGTTCCTCGTGCTCGCCGACGAGCCGCTGCTCTTTCATTGCGGCATGCGCGCGCTGTTCCCGCTCGTCTCGGAGGCGATGAAGAAGGTGATGCCGCCGTCGCGGCTCCGGTGGATCTCCTTCGGGCACGTGGAGGCCGACGAGTCGGGCGCGATGAACCAGTGGCTCGCGGCGGCCCCGGCCGCGACGGTGGTGCATGGCAAGGTCGGCTGCATGGTGTCGATCGCCGACCTCGCGGATCGGCCGCCTCGAGCCGCGGACGACGGCGAGGTCCTCACGCTCGGCGACCGCCGCGTGCGCGTGGTGCTCACGCCCCACGTGCCGCACGGCTGGGAGTCGTTGGTGCTCCACGAGGAGGTCACCGGCACGCTGCTCGGCGGCGATCTGCTCACCACCACGGGCGACGGCGAGCCGCTCACGCGACGCGATCCGCTCGAGGAGGTGCTCGACGCGGAGCGGAAGTTCCACGCGTGGGCGCTCGCACCGCAGTCGTCCGCGCTCGTGCGCAAGCTCGCCGATCTCGCGCCGAAGCGGATCGCGTCGATGCACGGCAGCTCGTACGAGGGCGACGGCGCTTTGCTCCTGCGCAGGCTCGCAGCCGGCCTCGACGATCTCGTCGACGCGCGACGCGCCTCGCTCGGCGAAGGCGCGCGCGCGAGCCGCCCGACGGCCAACGTCGCCGGTCGGCCGTCGGCGCCCTCGACGCAGCCGCAGCCGCGCTGACGGAGTCCCGCGCGCCGCTCAGCTCCGCCCGCGCGTGCTCTTGTAGCGGATCAGCGCCGGCGTCTCTTCGTCGTTCATCCACGCGCGGATCGCCGGCACGACGGCCTTGTCCCAGCCGGCCTGCAGCCGCGCGACGAGGAACTCGCGGTAGAGCGACTCGATCGCGCCCTCGAGCTCCTCGATGAGCGTGATGCGCTCGTGGAACGGGTCGTCCCCCTCGCCCTTGAGGAGCGCGGGGATCTTCGCGCCCGAGAGCGAGAGCGAGTCGGCGTCGAGCGCGAACGCGAAGTCCTGCTCGTCGCGCTTCACCGCCAGCTTCGCCTTCACCGGCATCTTCCCCTGGCGCAGCGCCTCGCGCGCCTCGGGCCCGCCGCTCGGCGCGACGCCAGAGAGCGTCGCGCGCTCCTTGCCGGCCTCGGTGAGCGACTCGAGCACGAGGCTCTTCTCGAACCACAGCTCGCACTCGCCGAACCCGTCGATCGAGAACTTCTGCTCGAAGAGCTCGCTCTCGAACCAGAGCCACACCAGGAACTCGCGCCCGAGGAACCTGCGCGTCTCGATGCACGCGGCGAGCGAAGGCCCCTTCGACTCGTCGCCGTCCTCGGCATCCGACGCCGCGATCCGCGCGTCGAGCGCGTCGAGCCCGCTGGAGCCGACCTTCTTCGCGCGGGCCATCAGCCTTCCTCTTCTTTCTGGCGAGGCGCCTTGTGGTGGAACGAGGTCGGCTCGATCTCGGCGAGCACGCGGTCGAGCCCCTTCGGAAGCTCGACGGCGATCCCGGTGACGTACGGCCCCGCCGGCAGCAGCCGCAGCTGGAACGTCTTCTCGAACAGCTCGAGGAAGTGCTCGACGACGAGCGTCGATTTGCCGAAGAGCCGCAGCTCGCCGGTGTCGAGGTTCCACGTGAAGTCGGCCGTCTTGGTGGTGGGCTCGCCGTCGCGGCGCAGCTTCTTCTCGACCGCCTCGCGCAGCTCCGCCTTCTCCGCGCGCGAGATGCGCTCCTTGCCGTTCTTCTGCTTGTACGCGCGCTCGGCGGCGGCCATCTTCGCCTTCACCACCGACGACGGGAATTTCCAGCGGTCGATGCGCAGCGCGAGGTTCAGGTAGTTCGCGAAGAACACCCCCTCGGCGCGGAAGGAGATCTCGTCGTCGAACGGGCGCTCCACCGGCACCCAGCCGACCGCCGCGTCTGCCTCGTCCTCCGGCGTGAGCGGCTTGAAGCCGCGCGCGCGGATCCTCGCCATGTAGCGCTGGTGCACGTCTTCGGGGAGCGCGCCGCGCACGTGGAATTTCGCGTAGCTGATCGAGCCTTTGAGGACACCCACGCGGGGCTCTTCACCGCGCCCGATGCGGGGCGGCAAGGGCGAGCGGCGCGCGCGCGAGTCGCCGCGCGATCTCTCGCGAAGTTGGCCCACCGGAGGCGCGCCGCGATCTCTCGCGAGCCGAGGCGGCTCGGCTGGTCAACGCGCGCGCGCGGTTCTACGTAGCGGTGCATGTCGGCGGTCCTCGATCACCTCGTCCAGCTCCTCGCGCTCGAGCGCATCGAAGAGAACCTCTTCCGCGGCCAGTCGCAGGATCTCGGCTGGGGCGCGGTGTTCGGAGGTCAGGTGCTCGGCCAGGCGCTCTCCGCCGCCGTGCAGACGGTCGAGCCCGATCGCCACGTCCACTCGCTCCACGCCTACTTCCTGCGCTCCGGCGACGTGAAGAGACCGATCGTCTACGACGTCGACCGCAGCCGCGACGGCGGCACCTTCAGCACGCGGCGCGTGGTCGCAATCCAGGGCGGCCAGCCGATCTTCAACCTCGCCGCGTCGTTCCAGCTCGACGAGGCCGGGTTCGAGCACCAGGACGCGATGCCCGCGGCGCCGCCGCCGGAGTCGCTGCCGACCGAGCAGCAGCGCGTCGCGAAGTACGCCGCCGAGCTGCCGCGCTTCATGCGCGAGCGGCTGACCTCGGAGCGCCCCTTCGAGCTGCGCCCCGCCGACCCCGAGGACGATCCGTACCGCCCCGAGCCGCGGCCGCCGTCGCGCATGGTCTGGCTGAAGACCACCGATCGCCTCCCCGACGATCCGGCCCTGCACCGCTACCTGCTCGCCTACGCGTCGGACTACTGGCTCGTCACGGCGTCGCTGCTGCCGCACGGAACGACCTGGCTCACCCCCGGCATGCAGGTCGCCTCGCTCGATCACGCGATGTGGTTCCACGCGCCGTTTCGCGTGGACGAGTGGCTCTTGCACGTGATCGACAGCCAGGTCGCGCGCGGCGGACGCGGGCTCGTGCGCGGGCGCATCTTCTCGCAAGACGGCCGCCTCGTCGCGTCGACGACGCAGGAGGGGCTGATCCGCATGCGCGCGCCGAAGGGGTGATTGCGTCGGGCTCGAGCGGCGCACCGCGCAGAGTTCGCGCGTGATGCGGTGATTGCGCGACCGACGAGATAGGCCGATTCGCACACCCGGTGGTGGATTGCGCAGTCGAGGGCGGGCCTTAGGGTGCGCACGTGGAAACCCTCGCCCGCGCGTCCCGCCCGCTCTCGCTCGTCGTATCGCTCGGCTGCTCGCTCGCGATCTTCGCCGCGTGCGGCGCGCCTCCCGCCGCGGTCGCGCCGGCGCCCGCGTCCTCCGCGAGCGCTTCGCCGTCCGCGAGCGCCGCGCCGAGCAGCTCGTCCGGAGCCGAGGCGGCGTCCGGCAAGGCCGCGGCGTGCTTCTCCGCCGCGCGCGGAGCGCAGCCGCTCGCGCGCGTCGAGCTCGTGGGCGACGAGCTGCTGGTCTGCGTCGGGAGCAAGGGAGAGCCGACGGCCGAGTGCCTTTCGATCGATCCTCGCAGCGCCAAGGTGAGCGGCGCCCCGGCGTGGGCGCGCGCCGCCGTCGGCGCCCTGCCGTCGGCCGCTTCGCCCGAGGGCAAGCGGACCCCCTACGAGGTCAAGGCCACGGCCAACGACCTCGCGATCTGCAAGCTCGGCTCCGCCGAGTGCACGACGCTGAAGCCGGGCTACGCCGCGCTCCCCGGCGTCGGCTGGGGCGAGGACTTCAACGCCGCCCAGGCCGCGAAGGCCGGCTCGACGACGACGTACACGCGCAAGCTCGTCGCCGCCGCCAACGACGACGGCACCAAGGTCTTCGTCCTCGCCGCCGAGGCCACCAAGAAGGGCGCGGCGACGACGTGGAGCGTCTTCGGCGACACCTTCGAGGTCGCGAACAGCCGGCGGATCGCGCACGTGCTGCTCTCGAGCAGCGCGGGGAGCTCGAGCGCGATCGCCGATCTCGGCGCCCGGTGGCACGTCGCGTGGGTCGGCGACCGCCTCTGGCTCGCGGGGACCGATCCGCGCAGCGGCGCGTCGACGCAGGAGTTCCTGGATCCGAACGCGGGCACCACGCTGGAGCTCGGCCACCCGTCGTTCCTGCTCTCCGTCGGCGACGCGTGGCTCGTCGGCACGCAGAAGAGCGGCTACGGGCTCGTGAAGATCGTCGAGCCGCGCTCCCTCGCGAACCTCGGCAAGTACCCGCTGCCGAACCAGCCGACGTCGATCGGAGACGGCCTCCCCGCGTACGCGGTCGCGCGCGGCGACGGCACCGCCTGGGTCGCGTTCGCGAACCCGCCGGGCGTCATGGTGGTCGACGTGGCGAAGCACGCGGCGTCGTCGCCGGTGATGCTGCCGATCTGCCCGTGAACGAGCTCGCGCACGCGACGCGTGCTCGTCTCGCGCCGGCCGTGCCTCCGCCGGTCGCGAGCCGACGTCACGCCTTCACGCGAATCCCCTCGGGGTCGTAGAGCGGTCGCAGCGACGCGATCGCCGGGTAGCGCGTGCCCGCGATGTCGATCTCGAAGCGCCCGGCGTCGAGCCACGCCTGCGTGAGCGGCGCGCCCGACGCGCCCGTGTCGAGCATCGCCAGGCCGACCGCGCCGCCGAGCGTGTGCCCGTACGACGCCGCGCGCACGTAGCCGACCGCCACGCCGTCGCGCCAGATCGGCTCGGCGTGGAACAGCAGCGGCGCGGGATCCTTCACGAGCACCTGCACGAGCCGGCGCGTCAGCGGCCCCTTCGCCTTCTGCGCCAGCACCGCGTCGCGGCCGAGGAAGCCCGCCGGCTTCTTCAGATCGACCGCGAAGCCGAGCCCCGCCTCGAGCACCGAGTCGGTGTTGTCGATGTCGTGCCCGTAGTCGCGGTACCCCTTCTCCATGCGCAGGCTCGCGAGCGCCTTCAGCCCCGCGTGGCGCAGGCCGAGCGGCGCGCCGGCGGCGACGATGCGGTCGTAGACGTGCACCGCCTGCTCGGTCGGCACGAAGAGCTCGTAGCCGAGCTCGCCGAGGTACGTGATGCGCGTGCAGAGCACGCGCGCGTAGCCGACGTCGATCTCCTGCACGGCGCGGAAGGGGAACGCCGCGTCGCCGAGATCGGCGCTCGTGATGGCCTGCAAGAGCGCGCGCGAGCGCGGCCCCTGCACGTTGAGCTGCGCGTACGCCGAGGTCACGTCGGTCACGAAGGCGTGCGCGTCCTCGGGGAAGTGGCGCTTCATCCACGTCTCGACGTGCCGGTGCGCGGTGTCGGAGGCGACCACGAGGAAGCGGTCGTCCTCGAGCTTGGTGACCGTGAGATCGGCCTCGAGCGTGCCGCCCTCGTTGAGCCACTGCGTGTACGTGATGCGCCCGCGCTCGCCGTCGACCCGGTTGCCCGAGAGCCAGTCGAGGAGCCGCCCTGCGTCGCGCCCCTGCACGAGGAACTTCGACATGAACGACATGTCCATCGCGATGACGCCGTTGCGCGTCGCCTCGTGCTCGGCCTGCCAGTACGGAAACCAATTCTGGCGCCCGAACGAGAGCTTCTCGACCGTGGGCGAGACCCCCTCGGGGGCGAACCAGTCCGCGCTCTCCCAGCCGCTCACGTCGCGGAAATGGGCCCCCTTCGCGGCGAGCCGGTCGTGGATCGGCGAGCGCTTGGCGTCGCGCGCCGACATCATCGAGCGCGTCGGGTAGTGGCACTGGTAGACCATCCCGAGCGACTCGACGGTGCGCGCCGCGCGGTACTCCGGGTTGGTCTGGTAGCGGTGCAGCCGGTCGATGTTGAACCCGGTCACGTCGACGTCGGGGCGCCCGTTGACGATCCAGTGCGCGAGCACGCGGCCGAGCCCGCCGCCGGTCAGGATGCCGATCGAGTTCATGCCGGCCGCGACGAAGTAGTTCTTCAGCTCGGGCGCCTCGCCGACCACCGGCGCGAGATCCGGCGTGAAGCTCTCGGGCCCGCAGAAGAACTTGCGCACGCCGACCTCGAGCGACGCCGGGATGCGCCGCATCGCCTTCTCGACGTACGGCCCCATGCGCTCCCAGTCGGGGGTGATCTCGCCGAACGAGAAGTCGTCGGGCACGCCCGAGAGCTTCCACGGCGCGCAGACCGGCTCGAACAGGCCGATCATCAGCCCGCCGACCTCCTCGCGGAAGTAGCCGTACGACGCGGGATCCTCGAGCACCGGGAACGAGCCCGAGATGCCGGGGACCTTGTCGGTGATGAGGTAGTAGTGCTCCGCGGCCTGCAGCGGCACGTTCACGCCCGACCGCTGGCCGAGCTGCCGCGCCCACATGCCGGCGCAGTTCACCACGTAGTCGGCCTCGATCTCGCCCTGCGTCGTTCGCACGCCGCGGACCACGCCGCGCGCCGCGATGACGTCGGTGACCGCCACGCCCTCGAGGATCGTCACCCCCTGCTGCCGCGCCCCCTTGGCGAGCGCGAGCGTGATGCCGACCGGATCGGCGCGGCCGTCCTCCTTCACGTAGAACCCCGCGCGCAGATCGTCGGTGCGCGCGAGCGGGAAGAGCTCGCGCACCTCGCGCGGCGATATCTCCTGCACGTCGACGCCGCACAGGCGGTTGAACGCCGACACGCGCCGGTACTCCTCGAGCCGGTCGTCGTCGGCGGCGACCTCGATGAAGCCCACCGGCTTGAAGCCGGTCGAGAGCCCCGTCTCCTCCTCGAGCCGCTCGTACAGCGCGCGCGTGTACTTGCGCATCTCGGTCGACGTCTCGGAGGTCGAGCCGAACGTGACGATGAGCCCCGCCGCGTGCCAGGTCGTCCCCGAGGTCAGCCGATCGCGCTCGAGCAGCACGATGTCCTTCCACCCGAGCTTCGCGAGGTGGTAGGCGACGGAGCAACCGATGACGCCGCCGCCGATGACGACGACGCGGGCGTGCTTGGGGATCGACGGAGCGGTCGACGGCTCGGGCATCCGGCTACGATAGCGGCTGGTCGGGCTCGATTGCGCGCCCGTTCTCGCGCGCGCCCGGGAGCCCATCCGCGCGCCGGTCCGGGCTCGCGTCCGCGCGCACGATCCAGAGCACCATCGCGCTCAGCAGCGCGGCGAAGAAGCACCAGACCGACGCGTAGCCGACGCGGAAGAGCACCGCCGCGAGCGAGGCCGCGGCGATCCCGGCGACGCCGAAGAGCGACGTCCCGCGCACCGACGACACCAGCAGCGGCGCGGCGATCGCGAGCACGTACGCGACGTTGATCGGCCGCTTGGCCGCCTCGTCGATCTGCACGCCGTAGTAGATGTGCTGCTGCGCGATGCAGGCGTACTCGGGCCGGAACACCGCGCAGCCCATCAGATAGAGGCCGATCGCGAGCCCCGCCGCGATCATCGGCGCGAGCAGCCGTCGCCGGCCGAGGTGCGTCTCCATGCACCACGCGGCGAATGCCATCCAGAACGGCCAGAGCAAGAGCGCGAAGAAGAGGAACGCCTCGCCGAGCAGCGTGTCGCTCTTGCCCCAGGGCGCGGTCGCGAGCCGTCGCCAGATCAGCCCCTCGACGAGCTGCTGCACGCCGAAGAGCAGCGGGATGGCCGCGAAGGGGAGCTGCGCCCGTCGACGGGTGGCGCGCACCGAGGCCGCGCCGAGGCCGAGCAGGCAGGCGCCCGCGGCGAAGCTGGCCTCGGCGGAGAAGCACACGGAGGGAGTCTAGACCCACGCGCGCGGGCGGGCTCCCCCCGCGGGCTCGCGCGCGCGGCGGTTCGAGCTGCGTCAGTACTCCGGCGAGGCGAGCACTTCGTACGTGTTCTTCGTGATCTCCTTGCCGCCGTACGAGATGTTGCAGTTCTTCTCGACGAGCTTGCCCGGGTGGACGCCGCCCACGTGCGCCGCGCGGCAGACGTAGAGCGTGCGGTTGGGCTCCGAGCCGCCGGCGACGGCGTC
>CAIXWQ010000332.1 GCA_903923175.1 uncultured delta proteobacterium
CGACGAGGCTCGCGCGGGCCCGCGCCTCGACCGGGCTCATCGCGCGCTCGACGAGCAGCCCATCGGGCAGGCCGTCGCGGCCGCGGGAGATCGCGCCCCCGGGAGGATCCTTGGTGTGGCGGCCGATGCCGGCGAGCTCCAGCGCGCGGCTGTTCGCGACGGCCCGGTGGCAGCTGTAGTGGAGCGCCATCACGGGGTGGTCGGGCACGGCGTCGTCGAGCTCGGCGCGCGTCGGCGGGCGCCGCTCGGCGAGGCGGGCTTCGTCCCAGTCCATCGCCACGAGCCACGGCGCGCGCGCCGGATCCGCGTCCTCGCTCGACGGGCTGCGCGCGAGGCCCTGCGCGGCGCTCGCGAGCGCCCGCTGCAAGCTCGCGACGTCGGTGACCTCGGGCGGCGTGAGGCGGACGACGCCGCCGTACAGCGCCTCGAGGCAAGGGTGCTGGTGCGCGTCGACGAAGCCAGGGAGCACGGTCGCGCCCCCGACGTCCGAGACGCGCGCGCCCGGGCCGACCGCGCGGAGCACCTCGGCGTGAGCGCCGATCGCGACGAGCCGGCCATCGGCCCACGCGATGGCCTCCGAGACGGTGCCGGCCGCGTCCATCGTGCGGACCTGCGCGTTGATCAGGACGTGCGCCACGCGCTCATGATGCCCCGGGCGCGCGCGCTCGACGAGCGCCCCGCGGCGACGACGAGCGACGGTGAAAGGCTCGGTGACGCTCGGCGACGCTCCGCGCGATTCGCGGCGCGCGCCTCGAGCCGCCGCGGCCGACTCACCGGCTCGCGCGGCCTCGGGGGGTCACGGTGCGGCCGGCCGGCACCAGCATCTCCACCATGCGCGCGGGGTTCTTCACCGTCTCGAGGAGCAGCAGCGCCTCGGCCGCTTCGACGAGCGTCGAGCCCTCGTCGCCGCCGAGCAGCGCGCCCTGCCGATGGCGGCAGGCGGCGGCGTAGATCGCCATCGAGTTGGCGGTGAACGCGGCCGCCGCTTCGCCGTAGAGCCGAACGGCCTCGTCGACGCGACCGTCGTGGTGCGCGAGCGACGCCGCCAGCGAGAGCGAGAGGGCGCTCGCGTACGGGAAGTCCTCCGTGCCCAGCGCGCGGATGGCCCGCGCGGCGTCGCGGCGGGCACCCTTGTCGCCCGGCTCCTCGCGGAGCGTGGCGATCGCCGCGCGGCCGAGGACGTGGGTCGAGGTGACGCGCGTGATCTGCATGTGCAGCAGGAACGTGCGCCGCAGGTGCGGCCAGATGGCGCGGGCCCGCCCGAGCGCGGCGCGCCCCTTGCCGCCGTAGAGCTCGGCCTGGGCGCACGCGAGGAACACGTAGTACCGCGGCACGTCGTTCGCGACCTCGGGCCCGCTCTCGAACGTGGCGGTCACCTCGCGGATCGAGCGCTCGGGCTCGTCCGAGGCGAGCCACGCGTTGGCCGCGTCGCCGAGCGACATCATGGCGCCGAGGTACGGATCGCCGCGTCGGACGGCGTCCTCGCGCAGATCGGCGACGCGCACGCGCAGCTCGCGGACGCGGCCGAGGAACCAGAGCGCGGAGACGGCGAAGATCTCGGAGGTGTCGCGCTCCCAACCGCTCCCGGGCACCGACACGCGGAAGCTGAGGCTCGCCTGGCCCAGCAGCGGCAAAGCCTCCTCGAAGCGGCCGAAGAAGTAGCGCGCCCAGCCGGAGGACATCGAGACGAAGGCGGTGACCTCCGCGTCCGCGAGCCCGCGCTCGAGCTCGTCGAGCCGTGACTGCAGCCGGCTCACACGCGTCGTGGCCGAGGTCCCGAAGGCGCTCACGTTGGCGATCTGGCTCGCGATCGCGATCGCCGCGCGACGCGGCTCGCCGAGCTGCAGCGCGGCGAGGCAGAAGCGGTTGGCGAAGTAGCGGGCGCGCGCGTTGTCGGCGACGGCGAGCCCCTGATTCAGCGCTCGGAAGGTGTCGATGCGATGCAGGGCGAGCGGCGACAGCGCGAGCGTGTCGCGCGGGGTGAAGCCGTAGCCGCGCACCCGGAGCACGAGCGAGGTGACGAGGAAGAGGAAGAACGCGAGCGCCGAGGTGGAGGGGTAGTAGGCGTCGAGCGACGCGAGCACCTCGCGCACGACGACGACCCCCTCGTCGAAGCAGCCGCTCGTCAGCAGCTCCGCGGCCGCGCGGCGTCGGAGCTCCAGGCCGTCGCGGGCGGTCAGCCCCTCGGCCGCGCGCAGGTACTCGCGCCCCGCGTCGGCCCCGCGCCCGGCCGCGGCGAGCGCGTCCGCGCGCTTGCGCCGCTGGTCGCGCGCGGCCTCCGGTGCGAGCGCACGCCACTCGATCGAGCGCAGGAACCACTCGGAGGCGCGGTCGAAGGCGAGCGTCGCGAACGCCTGATCGCCGGCCTTCGACGCGTACTCGCCGGCGCGCGCCGCGTCTCCGGCTGCGTGGCAGTGCGTGGCGAGCGCCTCGGGGTCCGGGTCGCGCGACGCCTCGATCGCCGCGACGAGGCGCGCGTGCCGCTTCACGAGCACGTCGGGCGCGAGGATGCGCGGGACCGTCTCGCGGACCCGGTCGTGGTACGTGTCGAGGCCGTCGTGGTCGCGCACGCGCGCCCTTCGAACGAGCTGCGCGGCGCGCAGCTGCGCCACGGCCGCGCGCGCGACGACGGGCTCGAGCTCGGCCGCCGCCGCGGCGACGTCGAGCGCGATCGGTCGCCCCGCCACCGCGACGATCTCGAGCAGCAGGCGCGCCCCCTCGCCGCACTGCTCGAGGCGCGCGTCGAGCACGTCCTCGAGGTGCGTCTTGCCGGAGCGCGCGGTGCGCACGCCGACCCCGGACTGGTGGAAGCGCACGAGCTCGGCGAGCAGGAACGGGTTGCCCCCGGACTCGGCCGCGATCGACTCGATCACCGCGCTCGGGGCCGCCGCCTCGGGGTCGAGGAGCGTCTGCGCGAGGCGCTGCGCGTCGTCCGGCCCGAGCGCGTCGACGTCGATCGTGAACGTCTGCTCGCTCCCGGCCTCCTCCGCGACGCGTCGCAGCGCGGCGAGGCAGCCCGCGCCCGCCTCGGCCTCGCTCCGGTAGCTCACGACGAACAGCAGCGGCGGCGGATCCGGCGGCCGCAGGAGCTCGCCGAGGAGCATCCCCGAGTCGACGTCGCCCCACTGCAGATCGTCGATCCAGACGACGAGCGGCGTGCGCTCCGCGATGCGCGTGAGCATCTCGCGCAGCGCCCCGAACGCGCGCCGGCGGACCTCGTGCGGATCCGGCAGCTCGGCGGCGCGACGCGGGGCCGACGCGATCGCCTCGACGCGCCGGAGCACGGGGAAGAGCCGCTCGAGCGCTCGGATGTGCGTCGGCAGCAGCGCCGCGGCCTCCTCCTTCTTGAGCGAGCGCAGGTAGCGCGAGAGCGAGTCGATCACGCTGTCGACCGCCTTGTACGGCACCGACTCCTGCTCGTAGCAGCGCCCGCTCAGCACCACGGTGCCGCCGCCGCGGGTGCTCACGAGATCGTCGAGGGTGCGGCGGATCAGGTAGCTCTTGCCCATCCCCGACGCGCCGCGCACGTGCACGGTGGTGGGGCGGCCACGCTCGGCGCGCTCGAACACCACCTTCAGCGCCTCGACCTGCGCCGCGCGCCCCACGAACGGCGAGCGCGCGGTGCCGGTCCGGCTGGCGCTCGCGCTCGCGGGCATGGACATCCGCACCGCGCCGAGGCGCTCGAGCACCCGCGGACCGGTCGGCCGCTCGGCGGGGTCGCGGCGCAGCAGCTCCATCGCGAGCCGCTCGAGATCCTCGGGCACGCCGTCGCGCAGCGACGAGGGCGAGGGCGGATCCTCGGACTGCTTGGCCCGTAGCAGGTTGAAGCGCGAGCCGAGGTAGGGAAAGTGCTCGGCGAGCGCCTCGTAGAGCATCGTGCCGAACGCGTACCAGTCGCTCGGCTCCGCGGGGTTGCTGCAGGTCGCCTGCTCCGGCGACATGTACTCGGCGGTCCCCTCGGGCGCGTCGTGATCGGACGCGTGCATGCCGCTCGGATCGATGTCGGCGACGAGCCCGAAGTCGAGGATGACCACGCGCCCCTCCGGGGTCACGAGGACGTTCGATGGCTTCAGGTCGCGGTGGAGCTTGCCCGCGTCGTGGAGCGTCTGCACGCCGAGCGCGAGCTGCCGTAAGGCCGCGCGCAGCCGCTCGACGTCGAGCCCGAAGCGGCGCTCGCGCGTCGCGCGCGCCGGCGCGGCGGGCGCGATCGGCCTCGGCCCCGTCTGCTCCGACAGCGAGCTCTCGAACGGCTGCGGCTCCGCGCGCGTCTCCTGGCCGCGCACCCAGGTCAGGAAGTCGACCCCGCGCACCAGCTCCATCGTGAAGAACGGCACCGCCCGATCGAGGTGGAGCTCGTGCAGCGCGGCGAGGTTCGGGTGCGCGAGATCGGCGAGCGCGCGGAATTCGGTCTTGAAGCGGAGCAGCGCGCCCGGGTGCACGGTGCGCATGGTCTTGAGCGCGACGCGCACGTTCTCGCGGACGTCGAGCGCCTCGTAGACGACGCCCATGCCGCCGGAGCCCAGCACCCGCGCGATGCGGAACCGGTCGTCTCCCAGGAAGTCGGCCTCGAGCATCGCGCGAAGCCTACGAGCGGCCCGCCCCGCGCCGCCACTGCGACGACGAAGCGTGGCGGGAGCGTGAATTGATGCACGCTTCTCGTCAATTCATCGCAACCGGAGGAGGCGGCGACGCGTCGCGGCCCGAGCTCAGCGGCGCTTCTTCGCCTTCACCCGCGCGATGTGCGCGCCCAGTGCCTCGACCTTCTTCTCCCAGGTCTCGGCCTGCATCGCGTCGCTCCTGCGTCGCCGTGCCGCCGGCGAGTCCTCGCGCAGCGCGCGCTCGCAGAGCGCCAGCGCCTCCTCGTGATCGCGGTAGACGCCGCAGCCGAGCGCGCCGGGCGCGTCGCCGAAGGCGAAGTCGGCGTACATGCGCACCTCGGGGATGTCGCTGGAGACGACCGGCAGCCCCGCGCTGAAGTACTCGCGCAGCTTGATCGGGTTCACGTTGCGCGTGAGCTCGTTCAGGCGGAACGGGATCAGCCCGACGTCGAACGTCTTCACGTACTGCGGCAGCTCGGCGTACGCCTTGCGACCGAGCATCCGCACGTTCGGCATCGCCGCGAGCCGCGAGACGTCGACCAGCGACTTGCCGATGACGACGAAGGTCCACTCCGGGCGCTTGCTCGCGAGGTACTCGATGCAGTCGGTGTCGACCCAGTCCTGGATGAGCCCGACGAAGCCGATCACCGGGTGCTTCAGATCGCGGACCTCGGGGGCCGTCTCGGTCGCGGGGTCGAGCGCCTTGGCGAAGTGCGCGTAGTCGACGCCGTGCGAGGCGAGGTGCGTCTCGGGGTTGTAGGCCTTCTTGCGCTCGAGGAGCGTCTTCGCGGTGGTGAAGACGATGTCCGCGCGCTGGCAGAGATCCTTCTCCATCGCGACGATCTTCGCGCCGTCGACGTAGCTGAAGTGGCTCCACTCGTCGGTGCAGTAGTAGACGACCAGCGACTCGCCGAGCTTGCCCACGTACTGCGCCGCGGTCGGGATGAAGCTCCAGAGCTGGAAGTCCTTGCGCATGGCGTACTTCGCGCGCATCAGCCGCACGGTGGCGCGGAGGATCTGCGAGTTCGCGAGCGTCGCGGCGCGGCTGTGCGGGAATGGCAGCACGATCGGCGTGTAGACGTGCAGGCCGCGCTCCACGTCGACCGGCCCCTTGGCGAAGCTCTGGAGCTTCTTGGCGATCTTGCCGAGATCGCGCCCGCTGCCGAAGTTCGGCGTGCGCGTGGAGATGCTGTTCAGCCACAGGACCTCGTTGTCCCGGGCGAGCATCTTCATCACGTGGTTGTTGCTCGTCGGGTCTTCGCTCCAGTCCTTGGCGAAGCAGACGATGCTCTCGTCGGTCATCATGGGCGTCCGAGGGTAGCAAAAGAGAAGGGCGCCCTCGCCTCGAGTCGCTTGACCGCTTGCTCGACGAAGCGCAGCGCCCGGTAGCGACGCTTGCCGGGCGGCCACTCGATCGGGCCCGCGGCGCGCGCGGGCTCGAGGCCGTCGCGCAGGCGCCTGCCGAGCGCGCCCGCGGTGTCGACTTCGAAGAGGTCGGACCGCCGCGCGAGGAACCGGCACAGGCCGCGGAAGCGGGCGAAGTTCACGCTGTTGAGCCGGCCGCGCTTGGCCGCGACGTCGTCGAGGTGACAGAGCTCGAACGAGTGGGTGACGATCACGACCTCGCCGACCCCGCGCCCGTGCGCTTCGAGCAGGAAGTCGGTGGTCTCGGCGAGCGACACCGCGGTGATCTGCACGTGTCGATGGGCGCCGCTGCGGTCGCGAAGATTCGCGATCGGCAGCTCCCACACGGCCGGCGCGCGCGGCGGCGCGTCACGCTCGTCTCCCTCGCGCGCGCCCAGCACCTGGAACAGCCCCGCACGCGCCAGCGGCGAGCGCATCTTGCAGTTCTTGGCGAAGTAGCAGGGATTGTAGCTGCTGCTCAGCGAGAGGCCGGTCCGCGCCATCGCCTCCCACGTCGCGTTGCTGGCGCCGAAGTTCCCCGCACGGAAGCTGGTCACGTCCCCCTTCGGCACGCCGCAGCGCTCGAGGATCTCGACCCCCTCGGCGAGCAGCTCGGCCTGCCGCGCGACGTCGTAGAGCCCGATGTCGTCCGCCGCCGGCGCCTCGCCACGCGTGCGCCAGTCGGCGACGCGCTGGATCGGGTGCGCGTGCAGCTGCACGTCGTGCCCGCGCGCGAGCATCGTGGCGACGACCTCGCGCAGCGGCCCCTCGCCGAAGAACTTCGAGCCGAGCACCTCGGTGTAGAACGTCCCGCGAAGCCCCTCGGCCTCGAGCTCGCGCATCAGCAGGTCGATGCCGAGCTCGCGCCGCTGGTTGGCGAACCGCCCCCACACGCGCACGTCGTAGCCCTGCGGCGGCAGGCGCCTGCCGCCGACGTTCCGCTCCTCCGCGCACTCGACGTCGGTGGTGACGTAGACGCGGGTCTTCATCCCCCCTCGAACACGCCCGTCAGGATCTCGTCGATGCGCTCGGCGCTCTTGCCGTCCCAGAACCGCGGCGTCCTCGCGGGGAGCGCGGCGCGCGCGCCGAGATCGCGGTACGCGGCGAGGATGGCCTCGCGCTTGGTGCCGGCGAGGACGTTGGTCCCCTCGGTGATCGTGACCGGGCGCTCGGTGTTCTCGCGCAGCGTGATGCACGGCACGCCGAGCACCGTCGTCTCCTCCTGGATGCCGCCGGAGTCGGTGAGCACGACCTTGGCGCTGGCCGTGAGCTTGAGGAAGTCGAGGTAGCCGATCGGATCGGTGAGCTTCCAGCGCGAGGGATCGAGCGCGACCCCCGCCGCGTCGAGCCGCGTGCGCGTGCGCGGGTGCACCGGGAAGACGACGGGCTGATCCCTCGCGACCTCGTCCATCGTCGCGAGCAGCGCGCGCAGGGCGTCGAGGTCGTCGACGTTGCTCGGGCGGTGCAGGGTGAGCAGGGCGTACCCCTTCTCCTTCACGCCGATCTCCTCGAGGATCCCGCTCCGCATCGCCTGATCCTTCGCCGCGATCAGGGTGTCGATCATGACGTTGCCGACGAAGAAGTAGCGGCTCTCAGCCACGCCCTCCTTCCTCAGGTTCTCCATGCCGGCCGGGTCCGACACGAAGAGCAGATCGCTGATCGAGTCCGTGAGGATGCGGTTGATCTCCTCGGGCATGTCCCAGTCGAAGCTGCGCAGCCCGGCCTCGACGTGGATCATGACCGGGCGCCGGCGCTCACCGAGCCTGGACGAGAACGGCTTGTCGAGCGTGAACTTGGAGGTGACGAGCGCGCAGCCGATCGTGGAGTTCACGTCTCCGACGACCAGCACCGCCTGCGGCTGCTCCTGCTGGAGCACCGGCTCGAAGCGCTTGATGATCTCCGCCGTCTGCTGGGCGTGCGAGCCGGAGCCGACCTCGAGCTCGATGTCGGGGCGCGGGATCTTCAGATCCTCGAAGAAGACCTTGGAGAGCTTGGCGTCGTAGTGCTGCCCGGTGTGGACGAGCTTGGTGTCGAACGCCGCGTTGCGGCGCAGCACGCGCAGGAGCGGCGCGATCTTCATGAAGTTCGGCCGGGCGCCCGCGACGCACAGGATCTTGGTCGACATTCGCGCGAAGGTAGCGCGAAATCGGCTCTGTTCCGAGCCTCACGATGACCGCGGTGGTGTCGGCGACGGAGAACGCGGCGCTGATGGCGGCGCTCGAATTCCAGGTGAACGATCCGCCCGCCATCGAGACGGTGCGGGCGCCGACCGAGGCGTCACCCGCGAAGCTCTGGTAGCCGAAGATGCCGCGCGCCTTGGCCTCGTTGGTGGCCGAGAGCACGCCGTCGTCGAGCGTCACCGAGACCGCCGTTCGCGAGCAGCGCGAGGAGCCTGAGCGCGAGCGCCGACGTGCGAGGGCGTTCGAGCGGCGCGCGGCGAGGCTGCCGCGACGCGCGCGTCGTGGGCGTTTCGAGGGTCATGGCCGTCTCCTCGCCGCGCGGGGTCGCGCAGCTGCGATCCGTCGGTCCGCCATGCACGGCGCGCCTCGTCTCGAGGTGGCGCGCCTCCGCTCCAGGGACCTCCGACGGCGCCGCGGCAGACACGCGGGCGCTCGCCGAGTCGGTCGATCGACGCACGGCGCGGGCCGCGATCGGGACCGCAATTCCATACCCCCCTCCCGCAGAAACCCCTTTCGGACCCTCCGGGAGGCAGTCACCATCGATGCGACGATTCGCTCCTCGCCGCAGCCGAGAGCCTTCGCGCCGACGACGTCGGACCCCTCCGGGACGAGCCACCTGCGCGACGCTCACGCTCCGCCGACGAGCGCGTCTGGCACGGTCCGCGTCCAACCCTCGCGCCGCCACGGAAGCGACGCGAGCCACAGGGAGTCGCCGCCATGTACGTCGAGCCGCACGACCTCGCGCACGAGTTCCCCGAGCACGTCCCGTCGTTCGACGCGCTGCGGGCGCTGAGCCCTCGCTTCGCGCAGTTGTTCGACGACTACCACGCGGTGAACGGCAAGGTCGTGTCGCTCGAGGAGAACGACGTCCCGATCGACGACCTCAGCTTCGAGTCGCTCAAGAAGGAGCGCCTGAAGCTGAAGGACGAGATCTACGAGATGTTGAAGGCGCACGCGCGGCGGTAGACGCGATCGGCCTCCGGAGGGCTGCAAAACGACCGAAGGGCGCCTCCCGAGCGGGGGCACCCTCCGACCGTAGCGCCGTGCCGCGCGGGCCGAGGCCGCGCGGCGGCGATCTCAACCGAGCATCGCGCGGAGCTTGGCCTTGCTGGTGCCAGCGCCGACGTGACGCGCCGACTCCTTGCCGCCCTTGAAGGCGACGATCGTCGGGACGCCACGGATGCCGAGCTTGGCGGCGGTGGCGGGGGCCTCGTCGATGTCGAGCTTGCAGATCTTGAACTGCCCCGCCGTCTCGTCGGCGAGCTCGTCGATCATCGGGGCGATCTGCTTGCAGGGGCCGCACCACGTCGCCGTGAAGTCGATGAGCGCGGGCTTGTCGCTCTTCAGGATCTCGGTCTCGAAGTTCAGGTCGTTCACGATCACGACGTTCTTGCCAGCCATGGTGACTCCTCGTTGCTTCGTCCACATCCGCGCCCAGGGGCTCGGACCTTCATGCGCGGCCCGCACGGGGCGGCGGACAACGTTCCCCGCTCCGGCGGCCGCGGTCAACGGCGCGACGGTTGGGATGCGCCGAGAGCCCGGAAGGCTTCCGCTCCCCCGCGCGCCCCGCGCGTGAGCGCTCGAATTCTCGCGTGGGAGCACGGCCGCAGGAGCTTCGAGGGGGGCGCGGGCGCGAGGCCACGCGGACCCGACGCGCCCCTCCGGGGGCCGGAGGCGCGGATTGCCTCCTTTCAGCCGGAGCGCCGCGCGCGTACCCAGGGGGCGTGACCTCTCGCGGCACGACCTTGCTCGCCCTCACGACGCTGGTCGTCGTGCTGCTGGCGCTCGTGCTCGCGGCCGCGCCGGTCGCACCGCCGCGGTGCGCGCCTGGCTCGACGGCCACGGGCGCGCGTTGCTGCGGCGAGGGGCAGCGCGCGGTCGCGGGGGCGTGCGTGGGGAGCGCCACGCGCTGCGGCGACGGGCTCGCCAGGACGGAGGTCGGGTGCGTGGCGCCGGCGCGGCGCGTGCGCGTCGACGCGGGGGCCGCGTCGTGGAAGCCGCCGGATCAGCGGGTCGGGACCCAAGGCGAGCGAGCGGTCACCGGCGCGTTCGAGGTCGACGCGACCGAGGCGACGTGGGCGCGCTGGCACGCCTGCGAGCGCGACCAGGGGTGCGCTCGGCTCGCGACGAGCTGGGGTGGCGACGCCGGCCAGGCCGCCTCGGGCATGACGCGCAACGAAGCGCGGAGCTTCTGCGCGTGGTCGGGGGGCCGGCTGCCGACCGACGAGGAGTGGCTGCGCGTCGCGCTCGGCGAGAAAGAGACGCGCTACCCGTGGGGCGATCCCGACGCGCTCTGCCTGCGCGCCGCGTATGGCCTCCTCGACGGCCCGTGCGGCCGCGACGCGCACGGCCCGGACACCGCGGGCGCGCGGCCCTGGGGCGCGACCCCGGCGGGCGTGCTCGACGTCGCCGGCAACGTCGCAGAGTGGGTGGAAGGCGAGGCGCCCGCGGGCATGGGGATCGTGCGCGGCGGCAGCTACGCCGACGACGACGCCTCCGCGCTGCGGCCTCGCTGGCGCCGCGTCGTCGAGCTCGGTGCGCGCGCCGCGTGGATCGGCGTGCGTTGCGTGTACGACGTCGCCCCGCGATGACGCGGGTGCGCCACGCGCACCGAGCGGGCGTGGCGTGGTCGGCGCGCGTGCGACGCGGTAAAAAGGGCGGATGCTCTCCACGCGCTCGATCGGCCTCGCGATCTGCCTGCTCGCGCCGCTGGCGCTCGGCTGCACGGGCAGCAACGGCTCCGGCACGCCGAGCGGGCCCGGCACGGGCGACGGCGGCGACGCGGCCGCGAGCACCGACTCGGGCGGTGCGAGCGAGACCGCCCCCGGCGACGACGCCGCGCAGGCCGAGCCCTGTCCGCCGTGCGTCGACGACGGCAGCTGCGGCGGCGGCGTGTGCGTGCAGCTCGGCGTCGACAGCTACTGCGCGCCGCGCTGCGACTCGACGGCGTGCGCGGCCGATCGTGCGTGCGTCGACGCCGACGACGCCTCGGGCGCCAAGGTGCGCGCGTGCGTGCCTCGCGGCGACGTCTGCGGCGCGCCGATCGGCCCCGGCCCCGACGGGGGCGCGCCGGACGCCGTCCTCGCCGACACGGGCCCGTCGACGTACGACGCGGGGGACGCGGGCACCCCGACCGGGAGCGTGACCAAGACCGGTGGCAAGGTCTCCCGCCTCGTGTTCGCGGCCGCCGGCGACACGCGCCCGGCGATCGTCGGCGACACCAAGGGGTACCCGACGGCGACCATCCAGAAGATCTACACGCGCATGGCGGGGCTCGTGCCGCAGCCGCAGTTCGCCGTCTCGACGGGCGACTACATGTTCGCCATCCCCGGCACGACGCAGGGCGCGGCGCAGCTCGATCTCTACCTCGGCGCGCGCGCGAAGTTCCCGGGCGTGCTCTTCCCGTCGATGGGCAACCACGAGTGCACCGGCGCGACGACCTCGAACTGCGCGCCGCCGTCCACCAACACCAACTACGGGGCGTTCGGCGCCAGGCTCCTCGCGCCCATCGGCCGCACGCTCCCCTGGTACTCCTTCCGCGTCGACGCGACCGACGGCAGCTGGACGTCGAAGTTCGTGGTGATCGCGCCGAACGCGTGGAACGCCGAGCAGGAGAGCTGGCTGACCAGCGCGATGAAGGAGCCGACCACGTACACGTTCGTCGTGCGTCACGAGCCGGCCGCGGCGAACACCGCGCCGGGGACGACCCCCTCGCAGACGATCGTCGACGCCAACCCGTACACGCTGCTCATCGTCGGCCACACCCACACCTACGCGCGCAAGTCGACGCGCGAGGTGATCTTCGGCAACGGCGGCGCGCCGATCACGGGCACGGCGCGCTTCGGCTTCGGGCTGTTCACGATGCGCGCCGACGGCGCCATCCAGGTCGACATGATCGACGCGGACAGCGGCGCGCCCGATCTCGGCTTCCGCTTCGCGGTGAAGGCCGACGGGAGCGCCGCGCCGTGAGCGAGCCCGGCGCGCGCGCGCGACTCACGCGGCGCGCGCGGGGGGCGACTTCGCTCGTCACGCTCGCGACGCTCGTCACGCTCGTCACGCTCGTCACGCTCGTCACGCTCGCGAGCGCCGGCTGCCGGCGGCACGGCCTGCGGCGCTCCACGCGCGGCGCGCGCGCAGGCACCAGGAACGCCGCGAGCGGCGCGGAGGTCGTGCGCGTGCCGCGAGCGGCGGTCTCGCCGCGCATCGACGGCGATCTCGAGGACGCGGCGTGGCCCGAGGCGGCGATCGCGGGCACCTTCGTCTCGGCCGACGGCGCGCCGGCGCGACCACACTCGGAGATCCGCGTCACCCAGCGCGACGGCACGCTCTTCCTCGCGCTCTACGCGGCCGACGAGGATCTCCGCGGCGGCACGGCCGCGCCCGACGGCCCGGTCTGGCTGTCGGGCGACGCGTTCCACCTCGAGCTCGGCGGCGTCGACGCGACCTGTCTGTTCGACGTCTCGCCGCGCGGCGTGCTCACCGACGCCAAGCGGCTCGAGCGTCCGCGCCGAGGTGCGTGGGACTACGCGTGGTCGAGCGGCGCGCGGCTCGCGCTCGACGTCGACGGCACGCTCGACGATCCGCGCGACGACGACGAGGAGGGGGTCGTCGAGCTCGCGGTGCCGCTCGCGGCGATGGGGCTCACGGGCGCGCCGGGCGAGCGGCTCACGCTGGCCGCGCGCCGCTGCGATCGCCCGAAATCCGGCGGCGTCTCGTGCGGCGAGCTCGGCGCGCGCGCGCCGCTGGTGCTGGAGCTGCGGTGAGCACGAGAGAGCGCGGCCGTGCGGGCGCGGCCGTCCGCCTGCGCGGCGAGGCGTGCGGCGCGCGCGGCGAGCGCGTGATGGTCGCAAGCTTCGGGTCGGCGAGCGGCGCCGGCCCGCGCTAGATCTCCTTCATGCCCAGCGACTACGCGCGCGTCGCCCGCACCCTCGAGTGGCTCTCGGAGCACGTCGACGAGCAGCCCCGGCTCGACGACGCCGCCCGCGCGGCCGGCCTGAGCCCGTTCCACTTGCAGCGGCTGTTCACGCGCTGGGCCGGCGTGAGCCCCAAGCGCTTCGTCGGGTACCTGACGCTCGAGCGCGCGCGCGCACGGCTCCTCGCCGACGCGAGCGTGCTCGAGGCGGCGCACGCGGCGGGGCTCTCCGGCGGCGGGCGGCTGCACGAGCTGTGCGTCACGTACGAGGCGGCGACGCCGGGCGAGATCCGCGCGCGCGGCGCGGGGCTCGAGATCACCTGGGGCTTCGCGCCCACGCCGTTCGGCGACGGGTTGGTCATGGAAACGCACCGTGGGATCTGCGCCCTCGCGTTCTGCGAGCGCGGCGAGCGCGGCGAGCGCGGCGAGCGCGGCGAGCGCGAGGGGCGAGAGGAGCGCGAGGCCTGCTTCGAGGAGACCCGGCTCCGCTTCGCCAACGCCCGCTTCACGCGCGACGACCTCCGCGCGCAGGCGACGCTGTCCGCCGCGTTCGGCGGCTCGGGCGCGGGGCCGCGGCTGCAGCTCTTCGGCACCCCGTTCCAGATCAAGGTGTGGGAGGCGCTCCTCCGCATCCCCGAGGGGGCCTGCGCCTCGTACGCGCAGATCGCGGAGGCGATCGGGGTGAAATCGGCGGTCCGCGCCGCCGCCAGCGCAGTGGCCGACAACCCGATCGCCTACCTGATCCCCTGCCACCGCGTGGTGCGCAAGACGGGGGCGATCCACGCGTATCGCTGGGGGCGCCCGCGCAAGCTCGCGCTGCTCGGCTGGGAGGCGGCGCGGCACGACGCCGGCTGACCGACCCCGAGGCCAGCCACGCTGGGCGCCCGGCGCGCCGCGGTTCGTCCACGCTTCGTGCAGGGTCACGCCTACCTGGAGCGCGATGCGATGAGGACGGCGCGGCACGCAGATCGTCCACCGCGGGGGCGCCGAGCAGCTAGAGTCGGGCTGATGGCAGGCCGCTGCACCCACTGCGACGCGCGACTCCCCGTCGCGATCGCGGTCTGCCCGACCTGCGCAACGCCGGTCGACGGCAGCAGCCCCGTGCGTCCGCGCCCGACACGCTTCACCGGCGCGATGCTCGACGAGCGCTGGGAGGTGCTCGGCTTCGTGGCGAGCGGCGCGACCTCGCGCGTCTACGCCGCGCGCGACACGCAGAGCGGGCGCCCGGTCGTCGTGAAGATGTTCGCGCCGCAGATCGCGCACCACGAGGCCTTGCGCCGCCTGTTCATCCAGGAGGGAACCGCGGTCACCAACGTCGATCACCCCAACGTCGTGCGCGTGCTCGCGACCGGCGAGGGGCCCGACGGGCCGTTCCTCGTGATGGAGGCGCTGCGCGGCGAGACGCTCGGCGATCGCCTGCGCCGCTCGTCGCGCTTCAGCCGCACCGCCGCGCTGGAGCTCGTGCTCGAGGCGGCGCGCGGCCTCGCCGCGGTGCACGACGCCGGGGTCATCCACCGCGACGTGAAGCCGGACAACCTGTTCCTCGTCCGCAGCTCCAAGCTCGCCACGATCGTCAAGGTCATCGACTTCGGCATGGCGGCGCTCGTCGACGAGGCGGGCGCGTCGACCGACGGCCTCGTGCTCGGCACGCCCGACTACATGGCCCCCGAGCAGATCGTGAGCGAGCCGGTCGACGCGCGCACGGACGTCTACGCGCTCGGCGTGACGCTCTTCCGCCTGTTCACCGGCCGCCTGCCGTTCGACGCGGAGCCTGGCCGCGCGCTGCTCAAGAAGCAGCTGCTGGAGCGCACGCCGCCGCCGTCGTGGTTCGTCGCGGAGCCCGACCCGTGGATCGATCGCGTGGTGCGCGCGGCGACGCACAAGCGCCCCGAGAACCGCTACGCCTCGATGCACGCGATGGCGAACGACCTCGAGTCGATCCTCGGGCTGCGCGCCGAACCGCCGCGTGGCTCGACGCTGGTCGTGCGGCCCGACGCGTACGCCCCGTGTACCGACGAGGGGCGCGCGGCCATCGCGGCGCTCGCGCGCTAGCGAACCGAGCGCGCTCAGCCCGAGGCCAACCGCCGGCGCACTTCCTCGAGCGCGGCGACCGCCCGCGCGCGCAGCGTCGCGAGGTCGGTGTCGTTCCAGATCACGACGTCGGCGGCCTTCAGCTTCGCCTCGACCGGCGCCTGCGCGTCGAGGCGGGCGTCGGCCTCGGCGGCAGAGAGCCCGTCGCGCGCGACGAGCCGCGCGTGCTGCATCGCGCGCGGCGCCGCCACCACCACCAGCGGTCGGAACGCGTCCGCGAGCCCGCCTTCGACGAGCAGCGCGGCGTCGTAGCAGACGAGCCCAGCGCCGAGCCCGCCGAGCCGCGCGAAGTGCTGCGCGCTCGCCGCGCCGATCTGCGGGTGCAGGATGCGGTTCAGGCGCCGACGCGCGTCGTCGTCGCCGAAGACGCGCGCGGCGAGCCGCTTGCGATCGAGGCGGCGCGCTTCACCGGGCGCGCCGTCGAGCACGCCGTCGCCGAACGCCTCGACGATCGCGGTGAGCCCGGGCGTCCCCGGCTCCACCACCTCGCGCGCGACGTCGTCGGCGTCGACCACGGGCACCTCGTGCGCGCGGAAGACGGCCGCGACGGCGCTCTTGCCGGAGGCGATGCCGCCCGTGAGCCCGAAGACGTGCATGGCCCTAGCTGCGCGCCAGGCGCGGGTCAGCCCACGCCGGCGACCTTGCGCGCCTCGAGGTAGAGGTCGGAGATCGCGAACGCGACGAGGTCGCGCGCGGCGGAGTTCTCGTCGAACCACGCCTTGCGGGCCGCGGGGTCCGCGAGCGGCGGCTCCTTCTGCCCGAGCGACCACGCGACGCCGCGCAGCGCTGCGCCCACGTCGCCGACCGCGAGCAGCGCGACGCGATCGCCCCAGGTCGCCGCCGCGCCCGCCAGCGCCTCGGTCGAGGGGATCCCCTCCTCGACCGCGGCCTGCGCGAGCGCCTTCATCTCCGCCTCTTCCTTGCGCGGGATGAAGCGCTGGAAGCGCTTGGTGATCTCCTCGAGCCGCTCCGCCTCGATCGCGGGCGCGGGGTACTCGGGGTGCAGGTGGTGCAGCAGCGCGTCGAGGTAGACCTTGAGGTCGGCCGGCGGCACGCGGATGAGCGACGCCGAGTGCGCCGCGGTGATCTTCATCGCCCGCGCCAGCGCGAAGCGCCGCGCGACGTCGTCCTGCGTCGCCACGATCGCCTCGCCGACGACGATCTGGAACGGCTTCGCGCCCACCGGCAGGCAGAGCAGCGCCATCGCGCGCGAGATGACGACGTCCGCGTCGGGGAGCCCGAAGCCGTGCGCCACGGCGTCGATCTTCGCCTTCAGCGCCGGGTTCGTGGTGCCGAGCTTCGCCGCCTTGAGCGCGCGCAGATCGACCGGGACCGACTTCTCGATCGCCTCGCCCGCGCGGGCGAGGAAGTTGCGCAGCGCCTGGGGCAGGTCGGCCGGGCAGAGGAGCGCATCGAGCTCCGCGACCGCCGCGCCGTCCTCGGCGCCGATGAGCTCGCCCTGCGCCCCCTGGTAGCCCGCGAGCACCGCGTGCACCGCGCGCATCGCCTCCTGGTGACCGCGCAGCTCGAGGATCTTCACCAGCTGCTCGATCTGGCCCAGGTCGGCGGGGTTCTCGCCGATCTTGCGGCGCAGATCGGCGATCGCGCCGTCGAGCGCGCTGGCGACCAGCTCGGGGTGACCGTGCTTGGTGTGGAACTCGGCGAGCGCCGCGAGCGCGGTCAGATCGGCCGCGTCGCCGGCACGCGCCTGCTCGAGCGCCTTGAGGGCGCGCTCGGGGTCGTTCGCCTGCTCGTCGAGGAGCTTGGCGAGCTCGATGAGGCGCACGCGGCGCTCCTTCGGATCGCTCGCCAGCACCACGCGCTCCTTGTGCACATCGACCGCCTGCTCGCCGTCGCCGAGCTCGACGTACACCGAGACGAGCCGCCGCAGGACGTCGTCGTCCTCGGGGACCTGCTCGAGGATCTTGCGGAAGGTCTGTTCGGCCTTCGGCGCGTCGGGGAGGTGCGTCTCGTAGAGCTCGGCGAGCCGGCGGTGCACCGCGAGCTGCGCCTCGGCTTCCGGCAGCGACTCGGTGAGCCGCGTGAGGTAGCTCTCGAGGTCCGACCAGTCCTCGGCCTCCTCGGCGAGGCGGGCCCCTTCGCGGAGCGCCTCGAGATCGCCGGGGACGAGATCGAGCGCCGAGGCGAGCGCGACGCGCGCGCCTTCGCGATCACCGAGCTCGACGAGCACGCGCGCGTAGTCGACCTGCAGCGACGCGCGCTGGGTCACGTCGTCGATCTGCACGAGGCGCCGCTGATAGAGGTCGGCGACGACGTCGTGCTCCTTGCCGGCGCGCGCGATGCCCACCAGCCGCTCGAACACGTCGGCGTAGCCGAAGTCGATCTCGGCCGCGTTCTCGAGCGCCGCGCGCCCGCGGGCGGAGTCGCCCACACTGTCGAGCCAGAGGGCCGCCGCCGCGTGCCAGTCCTCGAGGCGGTGCTCCGCCACGAGCTGCGTCTGCGCCTGCGTCTCGATCGCCTCGGCGGCGCCGCGCATGTCGCCTTCGTGCCGGCGCAGCTCCGCCATGGAGGCGAGGCCGGTCGGGTGGTGCGGCTCGGCCTCGAGCGCGCGCTCGAGGTAGGCGCGCGCCCGCGCGACGTCGCCCTTGCGGAACGCCGCCTCGGCCGCGCGCGTCGCCAGCGTGGCGACCTCGTTCGGTCGATCGGCGCGCGCGAGCAGCAGATCGAGCGCGCGCAGCGTCGTGTCGTCCTCCGCCTTGAAGCGGCCCCACGCGTCGAGCAGGCGCGTGGCCCACAGCGACGGGTGCTCGCGCTCGGTCGCGAGCGCGATGAGATCCGAGATCGTCTCCCACGGCGTCCCCTGGCGACGGAGCCGCAGCCGAGCCGCGACCTCGGCGTGGGCGTCGCGCGCCTCGGGCGGCAGCGTGCGCGCGAGCTCGGACGCGGTCGCTTCGTAGTCGTCCTCGCGACCGGCGGAGATCATCATGTGCTCGAGCCGGCGCAGGCTCGGCAGGTGGCCGGGGGTCGCCTCGAGGATCGCGCGGTGCCAGAGGATGGCGCTGGTCGCGTCGCCGCGCGCGTACAGATCGAGATCCGCGAGCGCCTCGTACGCCTCGCGCTGCTCGTTCGTGTCCTCGGTCGCCTTCGCCTTCTCGAGCAGCTCCTCGGCGAGCCGCGAGGCGCCGTCGCCCCGCGCCTGCGCCCGGTGACGGAGCGTGGTCGCGTCGGCGCCGCCGCCCGCCTGCTCGGCGGCCAGCGAGTGCTTCTCGGCGAGCGCGTAGTCGCCGCGCTTCTCGGCCTCGCGCGCCGCGTCGAGCAGCGTGTCGGCCTTCGCGTGCCCCTCGAGCGAGGCCGCGAGCTCGGCGCGCCACTCCGCGCGCCCCTGCGCCCCCTCGCCCGCGATGCGCTCGTACAGCGCGCGCACGGTCGGATCGTCGGGCGCGAGCTGCGCCGCCTCCTGCGCGCGCTCGATGCACGTCGCGAGGTCGGTCCCCATCAGCAGCAGGATCTCGCGCACGAGGTGCCCCGCGCGACCGGACGGATCGCTGGTGCCCTGGGCGCGGGCGCGCAGCGCCTCGACGACGCCGTCGAAGTCGCCGTCCCGGCGGGCGCGCAGCTCGGCGACGAACGCCGCCACCGGGTGCCCTTCGGCGCGCTGGAGCGCGAGCTCGGCGCCGCGCTTGGTCGTCTCGCGGTCGTCGCGGGCGAGCGCGCGGATCGCCACGTGGAGCGCGAGCGCCGCGGCGCGATCGTCGTCGGTCGACGCCTCGGCGGTCGCGAGCGCGGCCGCGTCGGCCCCCTCGCCTCCGAGCGCGAGCATCGCGTAGGGCGCCGGGTACTCGGTGGGCTCCGCGGACGACGCCTGCGTGGCCGCGTCGCGCGCGCCGTCGAGGTTCCCCTCGGCGACCTCTGCGAACAGCCTCGCGAGCGTCTCGTCGTTCGCGGCGTCGGCCGGCCACGGCACGACGGGCGCGAGCGCCTCGAGCGTCTGGCGCACGCTCCCGGACGCGAGCGCGTCCCCGATGCGGAAGCCCTGCTGCACGGGCGCCGAGGCCCGCGCGCGCAGCGCCTCGTTCGTCTCGCCGCCGCGCACGAGCCGCCGCGCGATGCGCGTCGCGGCGTCGAGCGTGTCGTCGCTCGCGAACGCGTCGTCCGGCTCGGCGCCGGTCGCGAGCGCGACCGCCCGACCGACGGCGTTCACGCCGGGCTCGGCGGCGATCGCGGCGAGCGACTCGGCCGAGGGCGGCGTGCCGGTCGCGATCTCCAGCCCGTTGCGGGCGAGCGTAGTCGCGGCCGACGGGTGCGCCTTCGCCAGCGCGGTCGCCGCCGAGGTGGCGAGCGCCGCGTCGCCGAGGTCGAGCGCGAGCGCGAGCCGCGCCTCCAGCGCCGCGCGCCCCGTCATCGAGTCGTCGAGGGAAGCGAGGGCCTTGCCGCGCGACTTCGCGCGCGCGCCGTCGAGCGCGATGCGCACCCAGCGCGCCGCGCCGCCGACGGTGTCCGAGGCGCCGAGCTCGTCGAGCGCCTGGCCCAGCGCCCCTTCGGCCCCGCCCTGACCCTCGGCGTAGGTCGCGAGCCCCTCGAGGAGCGTCGCGAGCTGCGTGTCCTCTGCCGGCTCGCCGCCCTTCACGCGGCGGCCGAGCGCGTCGCCCAGCGGCTCCGCGCCGACGCCCGGCGGCCAGCGGAGCAGCGGCGGCGCCTTGCCGAGCGCGATCGCGGGGAGCGCGCGCGCGAGCATCGGACGCACGTCTCCCGGCGAGGTCCGCTGCGCCGTCTCGTAGAGCTTCGGCGCCTCGTCCGGCGAGCCGCGCACCAGGCGCGCGGCGTCCGCGGCGAGCAGCGCGGCGTGCGACTTCACCGCGTGCGAGCCGGGCCCCTTGATCTCCGACTCGAGCAGCGGGGCGACGTCGTCCCAGCGCCCCTCGGCGGCGAACAGCTGGCGCAGCTGCCGGATGGCGAGCGGCTCGCCCGGCGCGGCCTCCCACGCCTCCTCGGCGAGCTCGATCGCGAAGGCGCGATCGCCCGCGATCGCCGCGAGCTCGGACGCCACCACCAGCCCGCGCGACTTCTGGGCCTTCTCGTGGTTGCGCGCGTCGTTGGCGACCCGCTCGGCGCGGCCGCGCCACGCCGCGGCCTTGCCGCCCAGGAACTCGACCGCGGGCTTCTCGCCGCCCGGCGGCGGCAGCGAGGCCGGCGGAAGGACCGGCTTCGGCAGGCCGTCGCCGGTCTGCTCTTCGCCGCGCAGCAGGTCGATGAGCGCCCCGTCGGCCTCGTCGCCCACCAGCTCGGCCTCGGAGACCTCGGCCGACTCCAGCTCGCCGGCCTCCAGGCTCGCGTCGTCGTGCGCGTCGGTGCTCGCGCCCGCGGGCTTGTCGGCGGCCGAGTAGAAGTCCTGCGTGGATCGCAGCTGCGGCGCCGCGGGCGGGAGCGGCGGCGGCACCGACGCAGGGCGCGGCGGGGGCGTCGCGAACGGATCGGACGCGCCGAACGGATCGGCCGTCACGCCGGCGTTGGCCGCGGTGGCGGCGACGGCCGCGGTCGCCGCGTCCATCTCTTCCTGGATGCGCGCCTTGTCGAGGATCGCGGTCTCTTCGCTCTCGCTGTGCCGACGCGCGGAGGGGGCGAGCAGCTGCGGCCCCGGCTTCTCGGAGTCGGGTGCGGGCGTGTGGACCGCGGCCTCGGACGCGGCGGGCTCGGTCGAGAGCCCCTTGAAGGGGTCGAACATCTCCCCTTCGGCGACCGAGTGGTCGACCTGCTTCATCACCGGCCGTTCGATCGGCTTCATCGGGCCGGTGCGCAGCTTCATCACGACGTCGGGGGCCGAGGTGATCACCGACGCGTCCTCCGCGTCGAGGTCGCTCTTGGTCGCCGAGGCCTCGTCGTCGAAGCTGCCGAGATCGACCTCGACCGCCGAGGACGCCGGCTTCTGCCCCGTCTGCGGCTCGTTGCGCGGGTGCGGCGGCTCGGGGCGCTTCCTGCGCGTGATCCCGGCGGCCTGCAGCTCGTCGAGGAGGTCCTGCGAGACGGGCGCGACCACCGTGTGCCCCTCGTCGTCGTCGTCGTCGAGGAGCGATCGGGTGACCGGCGCGCCGCCCTTCGTCTCCATCTGGTGCTCGTCGTCGTCGAGCAGCGAGGGGAGCGAGTGCCCTGCGGGGGGCGGCGTCGTCTTGGTCGCGGGCCTGCCGACCGCGGGGGTCGGCACCGGCATCGCTAGCGGCGTCTTGAGCGCGCTCGGCGAGGGCTTCGCGGGGGCGGTCGGCGGGCGATAGAGCGGCTTGGCCGCCGGCGGCGCGGGGCGCGGCGGCGCGGCCTTGGGCGCCTCGCTGGCGCGCGACGTGGCCGGCGGGGGGACCTCGGAGAACGAGTCGGGGACCGAGGCCCCGCCCTTCTCGAGGGACTTGTCCCAGCTATCGAGCTCCTTGTCCCAGTCGAGTCCCTCGAACGGATCGGAGCCGGACGGTTTCTTCGGTTCGCTCACGTTCTCACCCGATCCCGAGCCCGAGCTGCCTGCGCAGCGCGAGGTAGTCATCGCTCCAGAGGAACCGCAGCAGCGCCTGCGCGCGTTGATCGCCGGTGACCTTCGCCGACGACGCGCCCGGCCCGAGGATCTCGGCGAGCGCCGCCGAGGCATCACCGGTCGCGAGCAGCGCCGCGCGATCGAGCGTGCGCAGCGCGGCGGCGCGGAAGGTCCGTGGGTCGAGGCCCGCGGCGACCTTCTGCGCGATCGCGTTGGCGACGTCCGGCAGCAGCTTCTTCGTCTTGCGGGCGATCGCCTTGCCGATCAGCCGCTGCGTCTCGGCGAGCACCGCGTACGGCGGCGTCTTGAGGACGACGTCGACCTGGGCGCAGCTCGCGACCACGATCGCGGCGACCGTGACGTCGTCGCGGGTGAGCACCACCGTCGTGCCGCGGCGGAGCGCCACGAGCTCGCGCACCAGGCGCGCGCGCTGCTCGAGGTTGAGCGGCGTCTGCACGCCGTTGCCGACCACGATCGACGCGACCTCGCCGGGCACGCCCTGGATCGCGCGCGTATCCTTGCCGCCGTAGTAGAGCTCGAACTCGCCGATCCCGAGCGCGCCGGCCCAGGCCGCGATCTCGTTTCGCAGCGGGTGCCCCGCGCGCGCGTCGATTCGCTCGCGACGACCGACGCCGAGCGCGTCGAGCGTCGGCCCGATCGCCTCGGCGATCGTCGACGCCATGATCCGGAAGAGATCGAGGATCGGCCCCGGCTCCTCCGGCCACGTGAGCCGACGCAGCCCGGCGTCGTCGAGCGCGACGGCGGGCGCCGCGCCGAGCTTCGCCACGAGCGTCTGCTCGGCCTGCTTCTCCTTCGGCGTCGCCTCGTCGACGACGCCGAGCACGCCGAGGGCGAGCTGCTGGAGATCGACCTCGCCGAGGAGCGCGGCGAGCCGCGCGACGAGCCGCGCACTGCGCGCCTCGCTCGGCGATTGGCCGAGCAGCGCGCGAGACACCGCGAGCGAGCGCACCAGCGTGTCGCGCGCCGACTGCGACGGGTTGGCGTCGAGCAGCTGCTCGAGCGCCTCGAGATCGTCGGGCGCCTCGCGGAGCAGCGCGACGAGCGCGGGCACGGCCCCCTGCGCGTCGTCGAGCTTGTCGCGGTAGATGGCGGCGGCGAGGCGGGCGGCCTCGATGCGGCCGCTCGCGTCGGTGCGCTCCTGGATCAGCTTCTCGAGGTACGCGGTCGCCGGGATCCAGGCCTCCGCCTTGGCCGCGGCGCGCGCGATGCGCTCGTGGATGGCGACGTCCGAGATCCCCGCGTGGTCGAGCGCGACGAGCACGTCGAGCGCCTTGTCGGACTTGCCGATGCGCTGCTCGTAGAGATCGGCCGCGCCGAGCCCGGCGCCGAGCTTCTGCTGCACCGGCACGTTCTGCCGCGAGAGCTTGTCGAGCGCGGTCGCCGCCTCTTCGTACTGCTGCCGGCCGATGTAGATCTCGGCCGAGAGCGCCAGCGCGCCGACGTGGTCGGGCTCCAGCATCGTGACGTTCTCGAGCGAGTTGAGCGCGCCGTCGCGATCGCCCTTGGAGCGCAGCACGCGGGCCTGCTCCCAGAACAGCTTCGCCATCTCGGGCGGGTTGTCGGTGGCCTCGAGGCGCCGCCCGATCACGGCGAGGAGCGAGTCGTCCTCCTTGCGGGCGCGCATCGCGCGGAACACGCGATCGAACGCCTTCTGGCGGTGGTTGTCGCGCTGGAAGGCCTGCAGCAGCGCCGCTTCGCCGCGCTGCGGGTTGCCGAGGGCGTCCCACCAGGCGTGGCCGATCTGCTCCCAGAGCTCGGCGGCGGCGGGCACGTCGCCCGCGTCCTCCGTCGACTTCGCGAGGCGCTCGGCGAGCTCGGCCCACGCGGCCGTGGGCCTCCCGGCCGCCGCGGCGAGCTCGGTCTCGACGGCGCCTTCGATCGCGGAGCGCGGCTCCTCGCCGGCGTCCTTCGCGAGCTCGATCGAACGCGCGAAGAGCGCGCGCGCGGCGGCGTGATCCGCGCGCACCAGCGCCGACCAGGCGGCCATCTCGTGGAGCGTGTGCGCGCCCGACTCGACGACCTCCGAGAGGCCGCGCAGCGCGGCTTCGCGGCGCGAGGGATCGCACCCAGGGGGCGC
>CAIXWQ010000333.1 GCA_903923175.1 uncultured delta proteobacterium
CGTGCGGGCACTGCGGCGGCGCCGTCGCGCTGACCGCCGACGCGCGGGCGAGCGCCGCGGCGGCGATCGCGCTCCGCGAGGCGCGCTCGGTCGAGCGCGACCTCGTAGCGCGGATGCTGACGGTCGCCGACGCGCGCGTGGTCGACCGCCGCCTCGTCGCGCTGCTGCTCGCGATGTTCCTCGCGTGGCCGCTCGGCTGGGCGCTGGTCGTGATCCACGCCGTCCGCGCGGGCTGGTCGGTCGGCGACTACGTCTTGCTCGCCGGTCCGTTCGTCGGCGTCCTCGCCGGCGCGCTCGTCGGCTTCGGCGCGCTCGCCGACCGCGTCGCGGTGCGCACGCTGACGCTCGGCTTCGGCGCGCTCGCGCCCGCGAGGCCCGGCGCGCCCGCGCGCTGTCGACGCTGCTTCGGCCCGCTCGGCGAGGGCGACGGGATCGCCGTGTGCCCCTACTGCCACGCCGACAACATCGTCGGCATCGACCTGCGCCCCGCCGTGGCGCCCGCACGCGCCGAGCTCGCGACCTTCTCCGAGGTGCTCGCCAAGCGCCGCGAGGCCGCCGTCTCGCGGACGGCGGCGATCGTCGTCGCCCTCGTGTTCATCGCGATCTGGCTCGCAGCCTCGGCCGGGCGAGCGTTCTAGCCTCAGCCCCACCAGCCCCGTACCAGGTTCGACCCCGGCGCATCCCCCGTCATCACGCCACGCACGACATCACACCCCTCCGAGGAGCCCGCCCTGCGGGCTTAAGCGTCTCGGCTGCCCCGAGCCTCGGCCCGGGGTGCCTCGCTCGCGCGGCGGCGAATTTCACGCACCCACTGCGCGCCGCACGCACTGCGAGCGGCGCGCCTCGCGGCGCTCTCGCGCGGCGCAGCGCGTTGGCGGAGGCAGGCTTCTTGCTGCGCCGTAGCTGCGAAACGGCATTCGGCAACGGTGCTTCGAGGGCCGCGGCGCGGTCGCTCCTCCCACCAAGGAGGCACCATGCTCTCCGAGCTCACGGCGGTTTTCGCGAAGGGGCGCACCGAGCGGACGAACCTCGGGATCGACCTCGCGTTGCTGATCGTCACCTCGCTCGCCGCGACCGGTGACCACCTCCTGACGCCGCTCGGCGCGACGACCTGCGCGATCTCGCTCGGCGTGTGGCTCTTCGGTACGCGCGTCGTGCACCAGTACGAGGCGTCGATGCCGCACGGGCCGGCGAGCGACGTCGCGCTGACGTCCTTGCTCGTGCTCGGCGTCGCCGGCGCGCTCGCGTGCGCGCGCTGGCTCTCGCCGACCTACGCGGGCGCGCTCCGCCTCGCACAGCTGCTGAGCATCCTGTGGCCTTCGATCCTGCTCGTCCGCGTCGCGGTGCGCGCGAGCCGCTACCTCGCGACCTACCCGAAGGAGATCCTGATCATCGGCGCAGGGCCGCTCGGGCGGCACACGGCGCTCGCGGTCGCCGCGCGCGAGCGCCGGCACGTCGCGGGCTTCCTCGCGTTCGCCGAGGACGAGCCGGACGATCGGCTCCCGGGCCCCGTGCTCGGCCACGACGAAGAGCTCGAGGGCGTCCTGCGCACGCTGGCGATCGACGAGGTGTACCTCGCGGGGAGCCTCCGCAAGCACGGCGACCAGATGCAGGCCGCGGTGCGCATGTGCGAGCGCTGCGGGATCCCGTTCGCGCTTCCGGCGTGCAGCCTGCGGCTCGATCGGGCCCACCCGCGCTCGAACGCGCTCTTCGACGGCTACGCGCACTACCTGACGATCGATCCGAAGCCGATCCAGCACCGCGTGAAGCGCGCGATCGATTTCGTCTGCTCGACGCTCGCGCTGCTCGTGCTCGCCCCGCTGTTCCTCGGCGTGTCGATCGCGATCAAGCTCGAGTCGCGCGGGCCGCTCTTCTTCCGCCAGGAGCGCGTGGGGCAGTACGGCCGCCACTTCGCGATGCTCAAGTTCCGCTCGATGGTCGTCGACGCCGAGGCGCGTCAGGCGGCGCTGATCGCGCAGAACGAGCAGGACGGCCCGGTGTTCAAGATCCGGAACGATCCGCGAATCACCCGCGTGGGGCGCTTCATCCGGAAGTTCAGCATCGACGAGCTCCCGCAGCTCATCAACGTGCTGCGCGGCGAGATGACCATCGTCGGCCCGCGCCCGCCGATCCCGAGCGAGGTCGCGAAGTACGAGGCGTGGCAGCGCCGGCGCCTCTCGGTGCGCCCCGGGCTCACGTGTCTCTGGCAGGTGAGCGGCCGCAACGAGTGCTCGTTCGAGCGCTGGATGTACCTCGACATGCAGTACATCGATCACTGGAGCCTGCTCCACGATCTCCAGCTGATCCTCAAGACCTTCCCCGTCGTGATCTCCGGTCGCGGCGCCAGCTGAAGCCGATGAGGAGCCCACCAAGCGCCATCGCGACCGCGATCGATCCCGAGCCGGGGCGCGCGCCGCCGCGTGTGTCGGGGGAGGTCGCGACCTCCGAGGCGGCC
>CAIXWQ010000334.1 GCA_903923175.1 uncultured delta proteobacterium
CCTCGGCCAGCACGCGCTCGGCGGCCGGCGCGCGCACGCCGCTGGCCCGCAGCGCGCTCGAGCCCGGCGTCGGGATCCCCGCCGCGTGCGGCGCCAGCTCCTCGGGGACGGACGCGTCGAACAGCGCCCCGACGTCGAGCTCGGACGACACGATGCCATCGACCGCCTCGTCGTCGCGCACGCCGGGGAAGGTCGCGTCGCGCAGCGCGCGGTCGAAGCGCCCGAGCTCCAGCCACAGCGCGGCGAACTCGACGTAGGTCGCGCGCTCCTCCTCGAGCGCGTCGGCGTCGCGGTGGCGCGGCAGGTGATCGTCCTGCCGGAGCACCGTGCGGATCTCGTCGAACTCGGTCTCGCCGATCGCGTGCACGCGCCGGCGGATCTCCTCGAGCGAGAGGCCCGAGCCGGCCGCGTCGTCGAGCGCGACGTGCACGCGCGCGTGGAAGAGCGCGCGGCACAGCAGCTGTGCGCGGTCGCCCTCGGCGGTGCGCGGCGGGCGGGCGAGCAGGATCAGCCGCTCGGGCAGGTCGCGGTCGACCCCGAGATCCTGCGGCGACGCGCACGCCAGCAGCGCGGCGCGCGACACCACCAGGCAGCGCTCGTGCGTGATTCGCAGGCCGAGCCCGGCCACCTCGCGATCGCGCTTCACGACGCGCCGGACGATCCGCTCCTCGGCGACCAGCACGGCCGGGTCGCGCTCGCGCAGCCAACGCTCGAACGCGGGGAGGTCCACGCGGTCATCCTAGGGGTTTGCAAAGCTAGCCCCACCAATTTCCTGCGCGCATTCCCGTGCGAGACGGGCTCGTGCCGCGTCCGGACCGCCGGCGTCGGGGCCCGGGGGCAGGATTCCGCGAAACGCCCGTGTTGGCCGCGCCGACTCCTTAACGCTACTTGCGAGGATCCCATGGCCCTGCCGATCGACCCGTCCGCGATCTCGCTGCACAACACGCTCCGCCGCGGGGCCGCCCCGCTCAAGCTCCGCGAGCCCGGCAAGGTCTCGATCTACTGGTGCGGGCCGACGACCTACGACGTCGCCCACGTCGGCCACGCGCGCTCGGCCGTCGCCCTCGACCTGCTGGTGCGCGTGCTGCGCGCCGCCGGGCTCGAGGTGCGGAGCGTCCGCAACGTCACCGACGTCGACGACAAGATCCTCGCGCGCGCCAAGGAGTCGGGCGAGGAGCCCACGGCGCTCTCGGCGCGCATGGCCGCGCTCTACCAGGAGGACATGGCCGCGCTCGGCTGCGAGACGCCGACCGTCGAGCCGCGCGTCAGCGAGCACATCCCGCAGATCCTCGCGATCATCGAGACGCTCATCGCCAAGGGGTCCGCGTACGTCGTGGCGGGCGAGCCCTCGGAGGCGGGGGAGGCCGGCAAGGACGTCTACTTCCGCGTCCGCGCCTTCGACGGCTACGGCAAGCTCTCGGGGCGCAAGCTCGACGAGCTCGAGTCCGGCGCGCGCGTCGAGGCCGATGCGCGCAAGGAGGATCCGCTCGATTTCGCCCTCTGGAAGGGGTGCGCCAACGACGCGTGGGGGTGGGACTCGCCCTGGGGCAAGGGGCGCCCGGGATGGCACATCGAGTGCTCCGCGATGTCGGCCGAGTACCTCGGCTACGGCATGGACATCCACGGCGGCGGGATGGATCTCATCTTCCCGCACCACGAGAACGAGATCGCGCAGAGCGAGGCCGCGCACGCGGGCGAGGGGGACTTCGCCACCTGCTGGACGCACCACGGCTTCATCAACGTCGACAAAGAGAAGATGTCGAAGTCGCTCGGCAACTTCGTCACCGTGCGTGACGTGCTCGCGCGCAACGACGCCGAGGCGCTCCGGCTCTTCCTCGTCTCGCACCACTACCGCGGGCCGCTCGGCTTCGACGTCGACAAGCTCGAGGACGGGCGCGTGGTCTTCCCCGCGATCGACGAGGCCGAGCGCAAGGTCGACTACCTGTACACCACGCTCGCGCGCGTCGACGCGATGACCGTCGCCGCCACGCCCGGCGAGCTCACCGGCGACTACGCCAAGGCCAACAAGGAGCTCGACGCGCTCCGCAAGGAGGCCTTCGACGCGCTCGCGGACGACCTCAACGCCGCGCGCACGGTCGCGGCGATGTACCGCGTGGCCGCGGTGATCAACGAGATGGTCGACCTGCACGGGCGCAAGAAGGGCGATCGCGCGCCGATCGCGCGCATCATCGGCAAGGCGGCGCACGTGCTCCGCGAGATCGCGGACGTGCTCGGGGTGCTGCGCACGCCCGCCAACCGCTACCGCGAGCGCAGCCGCGAGCGGCGCCTGCGGGTGCTCGGGCTCGACGCCGCGAAGATCCAGGGGCTCGTGCAGGCGCGCACCGACGCCCGCGCGGCCAAGGACTGGGCCGCCGCCGACACCATCCGCGCCGAGCTCACCCGGCTCGGGATCGAGATCTACGACGGCGCGGGCGGCACCGGCTGGGAAGTGAAGATCTGAAGGTGTCGCGCGGGTCTCGCGCGGCTGGCGCGCCCGGCGCGCGCCGCCAGCGGCCGCGGCGTCGGCAGCCGGTCGTCTGGCTGCTGTCGCTGCTCGCGCCGCTCGTGGCCGCGTGGTCCTCGAGCGCCCCCCGCGCGGCCTACGCCGAAGAGCGCGCCGACACGGTCTCGTTCGAGGCCCCCGCGGGGTGCCCCGCGGCCGACGCGTTCGTCGCGAAGGTGGGCGAGCGCGGGGGCCGCGCGGCGCGCGTCGTCAAGGAGCCCGACGCGCGCAAGGCGCGCTACCGCGTGCGGGTCGCGCGCTCGGGCCGAGGGTTCCGCGGCACGCTGTCCATCGTCGACGGCGCGGGCTGGAACGAGCGCGCGGTCGACGGCGGCACCTGCGTGGAGGTCGTCGACGCGCTCGCGCTCGTGACCGCGATGGCGCTCGAGGCGCCGCCGGAGCCCGAGGCCTCGGCGAGCGCGCCCGCGAGCGCACCCGAGGCCGCACCCGCGAGCGCGTCCGTAGCGCCGGCTGCGTCGAGCGCCCCGGCCGCGTCCGCGGCTCCATCGACCGGCCCCGAGGACGGCGGCGCAGCGCGCCTCCCGCCCCCAACGAAGCGCGGCGTGCCTTCCGACACGCTGCCGCTCCGCTGGGCCGTCGGCGGCGACTTCGCGTTGGTGGGGCTCGACGGGGCGCCGCCGCTCGGGGGCGAGCTGTACGTCGAGGCGGCCGGCGGGACTTCCCCGCGATCCCCGCGCGTCGCCCCGGCGGTGCGCGTCGAGCTCCTGGGGCTCTGGGCGCGACGCGACGTGACCTCGGGCGGCTCGCTCGGCCTGCGCTGGACCGCCCTCGGTGTCGACGCGTGCGCCGTGCGCGCGCTCGGGGGCTCGCTGCGCGTCGACGCCTGCGCGTCCGTGCAGCTCGGCGCGCTCCACGCGAGCCCGTCCGGGGTCCAGGCCCCCTCCAACGCGCTCCGCCTCTGGCTCGCCCTCGGCGGCGCGCTGCGCGCTCAGCTCGACGTCGGCGCGGGCTTCTACCTCGAAGGCTCCGGCGGGCTGCTCGCCCCGGTCACCCGCGATCGATTCAGCCTCGGGCCGGGCGGGGCCGAGGTCTACCGCGCCGCCGCCGTCACGCTGCTCGGCGGGCTCGGGGTGGGCGTCCGCTTTCCGTGATGGGCTTCCCGTGATGGACTTTCCGTGATCAGCCGCACGGATCGCGGCCATTCAGCGGCGATGAACGCTCCGGCGCCCTCGCATGCGATCCTCGCGCCCATGGACGCGCGCCGGGATCCGCCGAGGGACGCGCCGCGGGGCGCTCCGGGCCCCTTCGCCGCGTCGCCG
>CAIXWQ010000335.1 GCA_903923175.1 uncultured delta proteobacterium
GAGCTGGCAGAAGGTCGCGACCCCGTCGGTCGGCGCGCGGCGCGTCTACGCCGATCAGAACGGCGATCTGATCCTGGAAGGGCTCACCGGCGCGGCGGCGCTGCGCCGGCTGGGCGGCGCGGGCGGCGCGAGTGGAGGCGCGAAGCTCGAGCGCCTCGGCCGCGCGACGAGGGACACCGCCGCGCTGCCGCTGCCGCCGAGCGCGACCCCGACCAAGCGCTCGCAGGCGGCCCACGAGTCGCACGCGGCGTTCGACGGCGCGCGCTTCTACGAGCTGCTGCACGACGGCGCGGAGAGCGAGAAGCGCTGGGCGCTCTCGAGCGAGGAGCTCGGCGGCGCGCGCAAGATCGAGCCGCACCGCGAGCTCGACGGCTGCGAGGAGGTGCGGCTCGACGCGCGCGGCGGGAGCCTGGTGCTCGCGTGCAGCCGCTCCACGCGCGGGGCGGAGCTCAACGAGTCGGTCTCGCTCTCGCGCAGCGTCGACGGCGGCAAGAGCTGGAGGCACGACGGCGACGTCTCGGCGGCGCCCGGCGGCCTCGCGCACGTCTGGCTCACGCCCGAGGGGGGCGTGCTGCTGCAGGGCGCGGCGAAGAAGACGCGCGCGCCGCGCGCCGCCTTCCTGGACAGCGGGCCGCTGGTGCTCGTCCCCGGCGCCAAGGCGCCCGCGAAGGCGACCAGCGGCGCGCTGGCGGGCTTCGACGCGGTCGCCTTCTCACCGGACGGCAAGCGCGCCGCCGCCCTCGGGCACGCGCGCGGCATGGCGCCCGCGCTCTTCGTGTCGGCGGACGGCGGGCGGAGCTTCGTCACGCACCCGCTCCCGAGCGCGACGGACGCGTACGGCGTCGCCTGGAGCCCCATCCAGTACGAGGGGGCGATCGCGATCGAGGACGACGGCGCGGTCGTCGCGCTCACCGCCGCCGAGACGCACGGCCTGCTGCACGCGAACACGCGGCTCGTGCGCTTCGTGCGCGGCGCGGAGCCTGCGAACGGCGCGGGCGGCGCGAACGGCAAGATCACCGGGCGGCTGTTGCCGATCGAGCCCTGGATCGCGGCGCTCGCGGGGCGGCGCGCGTTCGCGTACGACGGCGCGGGGCGCGCCTGGGAGTCGGCCGACGGAGGCGCGCACTGGACCGAGGTCACCGCGCCGCAGCACGAAGAAGGGGCCGTCCCGTGGTACTCGCTCGCGTGCGGCGAGCAGGGGTGCGTGCTCGGCGATCACGCGACGCGCGTCGGCTGGGATCTCGCGCCCGGCGCGGCGAGCGCGCCCGGTGTCAGCGCCGTCGTCGACGCGCCGAAGCCGCTCCGCGTGCGGACGAACGTGGTGTGCGACGTGGCGCCCGGCGGGGCGGTGCCGCTCGCGAGCGGCTCGCTCGCCGACGTCGCCGACACGCAGAAGGGGGGCGGGACGCGCGTCGTGCGGCCGCACCAGGCGCCCGACGGCTCGGCGAGCGTGGCGATCCTGCGCGAGGCGCGCGAGGGGCGCGAAGAGGCGGGCAAGCCGACCGCGGGCGCAGCGCCGCCGCGCAAGCTCGCCGTCGAGACCTTGCCGATGTTCGGCCCGGCAGGGGCGCACCGCGCGGTGCGCCTCTCCTCGCAGGTCGAGGGGGCCGCGGCGATGCGCTACGCGTTCCAGGTCGACGCGCAGGGGCAGCCGGTCGCCGGCCAGCAGGTCGACGTCGAGGTCGCGTGGTACCTCGCGGCGACGGGGAAGGTCTACCGCGCCACGCTCAAGGGGGTCGGGCCGATGGATCCCGCGAAGGATCTCGCCCCGGGTCCGGGCTCAGGCTGGCTCTACGCGCGCTCCTCGCTGCTCACGATCGCGCCGCCCGGCATCGTGGTGCGCCCCTTCGCCTCCGCAGGCGCCGACGCGCCGCTCTGGTTCATCCACGAGAACGGCAAGATCGAGAAGGAGACCTACCCCGCGCTCCCGACGCTCGACGCGCGCGGCGCGCCGCTCGGCCTGCGGCTCGACGCCACGCGCGTGGGCGACCGCACGCTGCTCTTCGGCACCGCCGCGGGCGGCCTGCAGGTGCTCTTCGCGCTCGCCAACGAGCGCGGCACCGCCTGGGAGACGAGCGCGTGGGCACTCTGGCCCGTCGACGACGAGGCGCTGCTGCTCTACGACGCCGGCTACTACGACGGCGGCGCGCTCCGCCTCGCGCTCACGCACGGCGGCGCGCCCGAGCGACGCGCGGCAGGCTGGGGGCTTTCGATGCAGCCCGAGCAGGGGCACCTCTCGCCCGATCCCACGACCTTCTTCGCGCTCCCCTCGCAGGAGGAGCTCACCGATCCGCTCCCCGCGTGCACGACCGACAGCGAGGCGTGGTCGCACGTGCTCGTCCCCCCCGCGCTCGGCACGCGACGCGCGGTCGTGGTCCGCGGCGCCGGGTCGAGCGACGCCGCGCTGCTCTCGGATCACGCCATCGTGCGCCTGCCCCCGAAGGGGAGCGCGAAGGGGGCGTGCGTCGCGGCGCTCGGCGCGCGCTCGGCGGGCTCCGACGTCGACACGCTCCGCTCGGCCGTCGTGCTGCCGGGGGATCTCGAGCACGGCCTCCTCTTCGAGCCGCTCGCGCCTGCGACGGCCGATGGCCGCGACGCCACGGTGCGCGAGCTGCGCTGTCGCTTCGAGGAGGGCCCGTTCCCGGCGAGCCTCCGCGGCGAGCCCGGCGTCGGCGGCTGATCCGGCGGCGCCGGGGCGCGCATTGCGTCCGCGACGGTCGGCACGGTCGAGCCCTTGCGAGAGTCGTTCTGTACATACAGAATGCTCCGCATGGACGACCTCGCCGGCTCCCTTTCTCGCTTCGCCGAGTCCTCCGACGCGCCCGACGACGCGTCCGACGCCGCGTCGTCCCGAGCCGACGCGTCCTTCGATGCGGAGCCGCCCGCGCGTCGCGCGTTCGACCCTTCGTGCGACGAGATCCCGGCCCCGGTGGTCCCTCGCGATCCGTTCGCCGGCAAGCGCGAGTGGTCGCTGAGCGAGCGCGAGGAGGAGATCGTCGTCGCGCTGGCGGAGGCGGTCGCGCCGGCGGGGCACGGGCTGCCCGGCGGCGGGCGAGGCACGCTCGAGCGGCTGCGCAAGTTCATGCGGGGCAACTCGATCGACTTCCAGGTCGCGTACCGAGGCCTGCTCTGGATGGTCGAGCTCTCGACCGTGCCGCGAAAGGGGCGCCCGTTCTCGCGCCTGACGCAGGAGGAGCGCGAGCGCCACCTCGACGCGTGGACCGAGGCGGACACGCACGCGTCGCGCTCGGCGCTGCGCGCGGCGATCACGCCGCTCAAGTACGCGCACTTCGACGACCCCTCGATGTTCGCCCACGTCGGCTGCCGCTACGAGACGCCGAAGGTGGAGCGCGAAGAGCAGCCGCGCTGGCTCGCGCAGGTCACCGATGGTCGCGAGCTCGGCGGCGCCGACGCGCCCGCGTACGAGCTGGAAGCCGAGGTGGTGGTGATCGGCACCGGCGCCGGCGGCGCGGCGTCCGCATACGAGCTCGCGCGCCGAGGCCGCGCGGTGCTGATGCTGGAAGAAGGCGACTACCACCGCAGGAGCGCGTTCAACGGGCGCGCGCCCGACATGACCAAGCTCCTCTATCGCGAGAAGGGGGTGACGATCGCGTGGGGAAACGTGGGCATTCCGGTGTGGGCGGGGCGCATGGTCGGCGGCACCACCGCCATCAACAGCGGCACCTGTTACCGCACGCCAGCGCCGGTGTTCGCCGACTGGCAGGCTCGATTCGGCCTCTCGATGATCACCGAGTCGGAGATGTCTCCCTATTACGATCGCGTGGAGTCGATGCTGCAGGTGACCCCTGCCCGCCCCGAGTTCCTCGGCGGCGTCGGGCGCGTCGTCGAGCGCGGCGCGCGCAAGCTCGGGCTGCTCCACCACGGCGCGCTCCGTCGCAACGCCCCCGAGTGCGACGGCCAGGGGATCTGCTGCTTCGGCTGCCCGACCGGCGCCAAGCGCTCGACCGACGTGAGCTACGTGCCGGCCGCGCTCGAGCGCGGGGCGCAGCTGATGAACGCCGCGAAGGTCACCGAGGTGATCATCGAGCGCGGCGTGGCGCGGGGCGTGCGCGGCGTGCTGCGCAACGGGCGGCGCTTCTCGGTGAAGGCGGCGGCGGTGGTCGTCTCCGGGGGCGCGTTCATGACGCCGATGCTCCTGCAGGCCTCGGGCGTGCGCTCGAAGTGGCTCGGCAAGAACCTTTCGATCCACCCGGCGACCAAGGTGCTCGCGCTCTTCGAGGAGCACGTGGATCAGTCGCGCGGCATCCCGCAGGGGTACGCGATCGAGGACTTCGCCGCCGAGGGGATCATGCTCGAGGGGGGTTCGACGCCGGTCGACGTCACCTCGGTCGGCGTGCCGTGGGTGGGCGGTCGCTTCATGGATCTCATGCGGCAATTCAACCAGCTCGCGACGTTCGGGCTGATGGTGAAGGACACCGCGCGCGGCGAGGTGCGCCGCGGGCCGGGGGGCAAGCCGCTCATCACGTACAACATGAACGCTCACGATCTCGCGCGGATGCAGAAGGGGGTCGGCAAGCTGGTCGAGCTCTTCATGGCCGCGGGGGCGAAGCGCGTGTTCCCGTTCGCCGCGGGCGCGCACGAGATCTCGTCGCGCGCGGAGCTCGACGCCTTCACGCGTCGCAAGCTGAAGGCGGGCGACCTCGAGACGACGGCGTTCCACCCGCTCGGCACCTGCCGCCTCGGCGCCGATCCGCGCGAGAGCGTGGTCGGGCCGGATCACGAGTGCCACCAGGTGGCGGGGCTGTACGTGATGGACGGCAGCGCGATCCCCTCGTCGCTCGGGGTGAACCCGCAGCTCACGATCATGGCGATGGCGCTGCGGGCGTCGGAGCGCCTCGCGGCGAAGCTGGAGTAGCCTCCGCGCATTGCGCGAGCGCGCGCGCGTGCGACCATGCCGCGATGCCTGCCGCGCCCGCCGCGCCCGACGCGCCCGCCGACGTCCGACCGAAGCTCAACGCCATCGCGCTCGAGCTCACGGCCGTGTGCAACCAGAAGTGCTCGTATTGCTACAACGAGTGGCGTGAGGACGGCGGCGCGGAGCTCGGGGCGCCGCCGCGGGAGCTGGTGCTGCGGCGCATCGATCGGCTGGTCGAGGCCTTCGCCATCGATCACGTGACGCTCACCGGTGGCGAGCCGTTCTCGCACCGCGAGGTGTTCGCCATCCTCGATCGGCTGCGCGAGCACCGGCTCAAGGTGCAGATCATCTCGAACGGCGGGCTGATCGACGACGCGCTCGCAGCGCGGCTCGCGCCGTATCGGCCGACGTACGTGCAGGTCACGCTCAACGCGCCCGAGGCGGCGCTGCACGACGAGCACGTGGGCGGGCACGGGCACTTCGAGCGCACGCTGCGCGGGGTCGCGGCGCTGCGGGCGCACGGGATCCAGGTGGTCGGCTGCACGGTGGTGACGCGCAAGAACGCCGCGCGGCTCGGGGAGATCCTCGCGCTCTGGCAGCGGCACGGCGTGACGTCGATCGCGCTCGCGCGCTTCAGCCCCGCGGGGTACGCGGCCGAGGCGACGGCGGAGCTCTTGCCGAGCCGCGACGACGTGCTCACCGCGCTCGAGCAGGCGCAGCCCTACGCGCAGGCCGGGATGACGCTCTACGTGACGATGCCGATCCCGCCGTGCGCGGTGGAGGTCGAGCGCTTCCCGGAGATCCAGTTCGGCACCTGCGCGGTCGGGACCACGATGCAGGAGCTCGCGCTCGGCCCCGACGGCAGGCTGCGCAACTGCACGCTCCACAAGACGGCGCTCGGCGGCGTCGCCGACATCGCCGATCCGAGCGTGGATCTGCGCGCGCTGCTCTCGGCGAAGGAGCTGGTCGACTACAAGAAGACCATCCCGGCCTTCTGCGAGGGGTGCGCGCACGCCACGACCTGCGCGGGCGGCTGCGGCGCCGCGGCGGAGTGGGTGCTGGGCGACGCGCGCGCGTTCCCCGACCCGTTCCTCTGGCAGCACGTCGACGACGCGTTCGCGGCGAAGCTCGAGGCGGCGCGCGCGGGCAAGCGGAGGCTCGCGGTCGTGGGGTGAGCCGCGCGGGCGCGCGGAATTCCCCCGTGCCGGGGCTCGCGAGGCGTCGTAGGATGACGCGATGTCCGCCAACGACGACGGAGGGGCGAGGGACGCGCGCGCGATCATCCTCGCGCGCCGCGCGAAGTACGTCGCGATGGCGCTGGCGGGCGCGGGGATCGCCGCGTGCAGCAGCACGCAGGTCTGCCTCGACATCGCCCTCCCCGAGGACTCGGGCGCCGACGCGGCGGACGCGAGCGCGGACGGCACCGACACCGCGCCGCAGCCGTGCCTGTCGCCGGCGATCGACACGGGGACGCGGGACGACGGCGTGGATACGAGTGACGCGGGCGACACGAGCGACGCGGCCGACACCACGCCGCAGCCGTGCCTGTCGCCGACGTTCGATGGAGGCGCCGGATGAGCGACGATCGCGATGCACGAGCCGCACGTGACGCGCGTGACGCGGCCGCGAAGCGGGCCATCCTGGCGCGGCGCGCGCGCTTCGTGGCGCTCGCCCTCGCCTCCGGCGCGATCGACGGCTGCGACCACACGCAGCCGACCGTGAGCCCGGTCCCGGCCAAAGAGACGACCCAGAGCAGCGCGAGCGCGCAGCCGACGACGGCCGCCGCCGATGCGGCGGGCGCGCCGACGAGCGACCCGACGGCCAGCGCGCGCGCCGACGCGGGCGCCGACGCGAGCACGCCGCCGCCGATGCCGTGCCTCTCGGTGCTCGCCCCCACGTACGACGCCGGTCCCGCGCCTCGGCCGTGCCTCTCGGTGCGGCGCGTGCCGGACGCCGGGCCGCCGCCGATGCCGTGCCTGTCGCCTGCGCGCCGCCCGGACGACGGTACGTGAGCGGGGCGCGCGTGGTCGGTGCGCCCACCGCACGGCCCCTCCCCAGCGTTTGAGGCGGCCGACCGCGATGCCTCGCACCGACGCGCCGCGCGCGCTCGTGATCTGGCCGGGCGGCCTCTTCGGCGGGGGCGCCAACTTCGGCGTGCCGCAGCTCCTCACGATCGCGGGGGCCATGAAGCGCGCGGGAGCCATCGTCGACGTGGTCGATCTCGATCTCGAGCGCGCGCTCGGCCCCGTGGATCTCGCGGCGCTCGCGCGAGGGCGCGACGGCCGCGGCTACGACCTCGTCGGGATCAGCTGCTACTCGTCGTACGAGTACCTCAAGGTGCTGGAGCTCGGGGCGCGCGTGCGCGCGGCCCTCCCCAAGGCGTGGCTGGTCACCGGCGGCTACCACGCGAGCGCGCGGCCCGCGGACTTCGAGACGCCCGATTCGCCGTTCGATTTCGTCGTGGTCGGCGACGGCGAGGGGCCGATGGCGCGGCTCGCCTCGGCGCTGATGACCGGCAAGCGGCCGCTCGGTCGGGTGCTCGGGCCCGCGTCGGTCGAGGATCTCGGCGCGCTCGATCCGTACGATTGGGCGCTCCTCGAGCGCTACCGCGGCGTCGCGCGGGGCGTGGCGTCGCAGGCGGAGATCTATCTGTCGCGCGGCTGCCCGTACGACTGCCAGTTCTGCATGGAGCGCGCGAAGCGCGACGTGTCGTGGCGCCCGCTCGAGCCCGAGCGCGCGCTCGAGGAGCTGCACGCGCTCGATCGCTTCCTGGATCTCTCGCGCTGGACGCTGTTCATCGCCGACGCCCTGTTCGGCATGAAGAAGGCGTGGCGCAAGGAGCTGCTCGAAGGGCTCGCGCGCCGGCCGATCCGGGCGCGCAAGATCTGGCTGCTGATCCGGCTCGATCTCCTCGACGAGGACGACGTCGCGCTGATGGCCCGCGCGAACGTCGCGCCCGGGTTCGGGCTCGAGTCGGGCGATCCGGAGCAGCTCAAGCGCATCCGCAAGAGCGGCAAGCTCGACGGCTGGATGGATCAGATGGAGCGCGTGGCGGGGTGGTGCCACACCCACCACGTGCCGTTCGGCGCCAACGTCATCGTCGGCCACCCTGGCGAGACCGAGCGCTCGCTGCGCACCAGCGCGAAGTGGCTGGAGAAGCTGTTCCTCGGCGATCCCCGCGGCACCATGGGCTTCCTCTCGGTCGACCCGTTCCGGCTCTACCCGGGCTCGCCGATCGACGAGGATCTCGCCGGCTGGGTCGCGCGCACGGGGATGAAGGCGCACCGCTACCCTTGGTGGCACGACGGCGATCCCGACTTCCTCTCGGAGTGGATCGACCCCTCCGGCGATCTCGACTTCCGCCGCGCGCACACGCTCCGCCACGAGCTCTTCACGCCGATCGTCTCCGCGATCGAGGCACGCTTCGCCTACCGCGGCCCGTCGCGCGACTACTTCCTGCGCGCCATCCGCGATCAGGTCGCGCAGCACTCGCCGCGGCGACAGCTCGACACGCTGGGCCGCTGGCAGCTGTGGCGGACGCTGGTCGAGCCGACCGCGACGACGCCGCCGACGCAGGCGCCCGCGCTGGGGCTCGAGTTCGATCGCGCGCCCGACGCCGAGCTCGCGGACGTCGCGCGGCGCGCGCGGCTCGCGGAGATCGCGCGCTGGCCGACGCCGCC
>CAIXWQ010000336.1 GCA_903923175.1 uncultured delta proteobacterium
CGCGAGCTCCGCGCGGGCCTCGAGCAAGAAGTGACCGATCCATTTCAGGAGCGCGAGCGCGTACTCGAGGAGCGACGGCGTCTCGCCGTCGCCGGGCATCCCCGGCAGCTCGGGGAGCGTGAGGTTCCACATCGACCAGCCGGCGCTCCCCTGCTCGGCGAGCGTCAGCTGCCACTGCGGCTCGAACGCGTCCTGCCAGGTCTGGAACGGGTTCTCGGGGCTCTTCTGCCACTCGCCGTACGCCGCGCGCATGGTCGCGAACGCGTGCTCGTAGAAGCCGAGGAACGCGTGGAGGCCGTGCTCCTCGATGCGCTTGCCGAGCTTCGGATCGAGGTTGCGACCGCTCGCCCCCTTGCCACCGACGCGAAAGCCTTGCTGGTAGATGGTGACGTCGAACCGCGCGCACGCCTCCGCCGTGGCGGTCAGGTGGAACGCGGTCGACATCGAGCCGAGCCCGCCGCCGAGGATCGCGACGCGGAGCTTCTGGGGGCTCGGGCTGCCCGGGTTGCTCGTCATCCGGCGAGGCAACCGGGATCCGCGCGTCCGCGCAAGCGAGTTCGCGCGACGCGCGCCGTCACGCGCGCGCGTTCACGCGATCAAACGCGCTTGGCCGGCACGAGGCTCATCGCGCGCTCGGCCATCGCCGTGATGGTGAGCGAGGGGTTGACGCCGGGGTTCGCCGACACCGCCGCGCCGTCGACCACGAAGAGCCCCGGGTGCCCGTAGACCTCGTGGTGCTCGTCGATGACGCCGTGCTCGGCGTCGGGGCCGATGCAGGCGCCGCCGAGGATGTGCGCCGTGGAGGGGATCCCCATGAGCGTCTCGGTCGCCATGTTCCACGCGACGCCCGAAATCTTCTCGGCGAAGCGCTTGGCGATCTCCGTCGCCTCGGGGATGAACGCCGCGGGCGGCGTCGCGCCCGGCGCGAGCTCGGTGGCGAGCCCCTCGGTGAAGCCCGCGCGCGCGCTGCGCCGCCGCGTGAGCGTGAGCGTCCCCTCCAGCGAGCGCATGTAGAGCAGGATCTGGCTGGAGCGCGCGAGATCGGAGACCGCCGCGGCCTTCAGCATGCGGAGCGGATTGCCGAGGAAGGTGGAGACCGCCCGCCCGAGCCGCTCGGCCACGCTCGCCCCCGGCGCGTGCGGGGCGATGAGCAGGCGGAAGAAGCCGGAGCCCGCGCCGTAGCGCACCGGCTCCACGTGCGAGTGCTCGTCGGTGTGGAGGATCGAGCCGATCGCGACCCCCTGGCTGAGATCGAGATCCTTGCGATCGGTGATGACGGCGATGAGGCTCTCGCTGTTGGTGCGCACGAGCTCGCCGGTGCGCGGCGAGAGGCGCGGCAGCCCCTTCGGGTCGGCCTTCATCTTCAACAGCAGATCGACCGTGCCGAGCACGCCGCCCGAGAGCACGACGCGATCGGCGGTGAAGCGCCGCGCCTGCTTGCGTGGGCCGAGGCCCGTCTGCGCCTCGATCGCGTAGCCGCCGCCGTCGCCTGCGCGCACGGCGGTCACCTCGGTCTCGGCGAGCAGCTCGAGCCCGAGGCGCTCGGCGAGGTGGAGGTAGTTCTTGTCGAGCGTGTTCTTCGCGCCGTGCCGGCAGCCGGTCATGCAGCCGCCGCAGAAGGTGCAGCCGGCGCGATCGGGGCCCTTGCCGTCGAAGTACGGATCCTTCACGCGCTTGCCGGGCTCGCCGAAATAGACGGCCACGTCGGTCGGGCCGAACTGGGACTCTCGCCCCATCTCTTTGGCAATCTCGTGCAAGACCTCGTCGCCCGCCATCAGGCGCGGGTTCGGCGCGGCCCCGAGCATGCGTTTGGCGGTGCGGTAGTGCGGAGAGAGCTCCTTCTGCCAGTCGCGCAGCCCTGCCCACGAGCCGCTGGCGAAGAACTCCTCCTTCGGCACCGGAAGCGTGTTGGCGTAGACGAGCGAGCCGCCGCCGACGCCGACGCCGGAGAAGATCGTGACGTGCTCGAAGAACGTCATCTTGAAGATGCCGCGCATCCCGAGCTGCGGCATCCAGAGCCAGCGCCGGAGGTCCCAGTTGGTCTTGGCGAAATCCTGCGCGAGGAAGCGCTTCCCCTTCTCGAGCAGGAGCACGCGGTACCCCTTCTCGGTGAGCCGCAATGCCGACACGCTGCCGCCGAAGCCGGAGCCGACGATGACGAAGTCGTAGTGCGTGGAGGCGCTGCCCATGGACTCCAGGGTACTCCCCGCCGCAGCGCGTTGCAGGCCCTACGCGGCTTCGCGCGCGCCCCCTGCCGCCGAGCCTCGCCTCGCTCGCGCCGAGCGCGCGTCCGCGGGCGCGCGGTACGCTCACGGACATGGCGGAGCTGATCTGGGAAGAGATCACGCAGTCGTGGGGGCCGGCCATCAGCGGGCTCGCGCCGCTGGTGTGCGGGTACCGCGCGCGCGTGCCGGGCGGGTGGCTCGTCTACGCCGGCGTGCAGGTCGGCCACCTCCACGGCGGCGCCGCCGATCGGCGCAACGTCGTGTTCGTGCCCGACGCCGACGGGCGCTGGGGCGCGTAGCCGGGCGCGCGGTCGCGACGGGAGTCTGCTACTCGATCCGCGCAGCCTGCTCGAAGGCGAGCCGCGGGTTGCGCGGGTGGAGCTTCGCGGGGTCGCCGTGACCGAGGTTCACGAGGAGGATCGACTTCCAGGGCGTCCCCTCGAAGAAAGCGCGATCGACGGCGGCGCGATCGAAGCCGCCCATCGGGCCGCAGTCGAGCCCGAGCGCGCGCGCCGCCATGATCAGATAGCCAGCCTGGAGCGAGCCGTTCTGCAGGAGCATCCAGTCGCGCTTGTCGGCGGGCATCGCGGCGAGCGTCTCGCCCATCTGCGGGCGCGCGGGGAAGAGCTCGGGCATGCGCGTGTGGAAGGCCTCGTCGTAGGCCACGATGACCGTCGCCGGCGCCGCCATCGTCTTGTCGACGTTCCCGGCGGCGAGCGCG
>CAIXWQ010000337.1 GCA_903923175.1 uncultured delta proteobacterium
CGCCGAAACCTGGAAATCGAGCGAGCCGCGCTTCACGTAGCTCGCGTACTGCACGCTGCCGCGCGGCGCGGACGCGAGCCCGGTCGCGGCGCTCGGCGCGGTGCTCCCCGCGACGCCGGCGGGCGGCCCGCCCCAGATCCCGCGACGCGGGTTCTGGCACTTGATCGGCCCCGTCCAGGGGTGGCGGATGGCGTAGCGCGCCTGGAAGTTGTTCCCCGAGGGCGACGCGACGGCCCCCTTCTCGAGGTTCCCCTTGTCGTCGACGACGAACTCGCGGCCACCGACCACCGGCTCGGCCGCGGCGAAGAAGATGTCGTCGGAGAGCGTGGTCGCGTCGTAGCGCGCGTGCAGACGCGTGAGGATCGCGCCCGAAAACGAGCCGTAATAGCCGCCACCGCCCCAGGGCGGCATCGGCCCCGGCCGCGGGCCAGGCATCGCGCCCGGCGGGGACGCCGAAGGCGGAGGCGGCGGCGGGGCGCCCATGCCGAACAGCACGTCGCCGCCGAGCGTGGCGACGTCGCCGTCTTGCAGCGGAGGCGTCGGGCACGGATCGCACGAGTTCGACTGCCACGAGTACTCGGTCACGATCCCCTTGCCGTTCCCCTTCGCGACCGCCTCGTCGAAGAGCGACGCGTAGAACGCGCCGAAGCTCTTGCGCGTGTCGTCCTTCACGTCGAGGTTCGTGGGGATGAAGACGTTCGGGTAGTTCGCCGCCTGGTAGCGCTTGTTCTTGCTGAGCAGGTAGATGATCAGATCCTGCTTCGCCTTGGCGTTGAGCAGGCCGAGCCGCACCGGCAGGCGGAAGTCCTGCGACTCGTACGCGAAGCGGAGCGGTGACAGCGTGGCGACGCCCTGCGCGTCCATCTGCACCTTCTTCACGTCGACCTTCGCGACGAAGAACTTCATCTGCTCCTTGATGTAAGGAGCGAGCGCGGCCGCGGCGCCCTGCGGGATCTTGTACTTGTTGTCGATCAGCCAGCGCTCGAGCCCATCGGACTCCTTGGCGCTCAGCACCAGGATGTCGAACTCGCCGACCTTGAACTGCGCCTCGATCTTCACCCCGTACGAAGCGGGCGCCGCGCTCGCGGTCGGCGCGCCGCCGCTCTTCATGACCGCGCCGGGCGCCATCGGCGGGTACGGCACGGGCACGTAGCAGGGGTCCTGCTCCCAGTACTCGACCAGCCGCGGCGCGCTCAGCGCCTCGAGCTTCTTGAACGTGTCGAGCGGCAGCGTCTTCACGTCCTCCTTCTTGAGGACGACCGGCACCGGCACGACCATCGCGAAGTCGGACGCGGGCCCCTTGTAGTTGTTCGACATGCTGATGACGGTGCGCGTCCCCTCGCGCATCAACGCCACCTGGGCCGCGTCGCTGTAGATCGGGCCGTCCTGTGGGGCGACGTAGAAGCCGCAGAACGCCTGCGCGTCCGCCGGCGCCCCGAGCACCGCCACCGCCGCGAGCGCCCCGAGCACTCCGCTCGCCGTCGCCGCCGAAACTCTCGCCTTGCGCATGCCCAACCCCTCGCCCTGTCGTGCGCGCGGCGCGCCAGGCATCCCTGATGGACCCTGGCCGCGCGCGCGAGTTCCCGTCGTACAACGAATCGTGCGACGCGAGCCTTACGGCGGCGCCGCGCGGGCGTGCTCCGGCCGCCCTACGCGCGAGCCCCGCCGGCTCACCTTCGCGCGCGCAGGGCCCGCCGCGCCAGGCCGGCCAGCGCGAGCCCGAGCGCGCCGAGCGACGCGCCGAGCACCTCGCCGTCGCGCCCGCCGCTGCCAGGAGCGCTGCACAGGCAGCTCTTCTTCTCCGCGGGAGGCGGCGCCGCGACGTTGCCGATCGGCGACGCGGAGGGCACGGCGGCGAGCTGCGCGCCGAGCGCCTTGTCGTACTCGGCGACGTCGTCGAGCCCCTTCTTCACGTGGCTCGCGAGCGTGACGTTCCCGCGCGCCGCGGCGGCGAGGCCGGTCGCGGGCTTCGGCGCGGTCGAGCCTGCCACCCCGGGCGGCGGCCCGCCCCATACGCCGCGGCGCGGGCTCGAGCAGGTGATGGGCCCGGTCCACTCGTGGCGAATGGCGTAGCGCGCCTGGAAGTTGTTGCCCGAGGTCGAGGACTGCGCCCCCTTCTCGAGGTTGCCCTTGTCGTCGACCACGAACTCGCGACCGCCGACCACGGGATCGGCCGCCTTGAAGACGAGGTCCTCGGTGAGCGTGCTCGCGTCGTAACGGGCGTGCAGGCGCGTGAGCACCATCGGCCGCGACGCGCCGCCGTAGTAGCCGCCACCGCGTCCGCCGCGCCCCATCCCTTTGCCCTTCGACGGAGGCATCGACTTGTCGGGGGCGGCCGGCGCGCCCATCCCGAACAGCACGTCGCCGCCCAGGGTCGCCACGTCGTCGTCGGTGAGCGGCGGCGTCGGGCACGGATCGCACGAGCTCGACTGCCACGCGTACTCGGTCACCACCGCACGCCCGCCCGCCTTCGCGATCGTCGCGTCGAAGAGCGTGGCGTAGAACGGGCCGAAGGCGTCGCGCGTCGCGTCCTTCACCTCGAGGTTGGTGGGGATGAACGCGTTCGGGTAGTTGGCGACCTCGTAGCGCTTGTCGTCGCCGAGCACGTAGACGATAAGGTCCTGCTTCGCGGGCTTGGCCTGCGCCGCCTGCGCTCCGAGCGCCGCGGGCGCGGAGGGCGCCGCGGGGGCGTTGAGCAGCCCGAGCCGCACCGGGAGCTTGAAGCTCGTCTCTTCGTAGTGGAAGCGGAGCGGCGAGAGCACGACGACGCCTTGCTCGTCCTTCAGCACCTTCGCCGCGTTCACCTTCGCGACGAAGAACTTCATCTGCTCCTTCACGTACGGCGCGAGCGCGGCGGAGGCGCCGGCGGGGATCTTGTACTTGTTGTCGCCGAGCCAGCGCTCGAGGCCGTCGGCCTCCTTCGCGCTCAGGATGACGATGTCGTACTCGCCGACGGTGAACTTCGCCTCGACGGTGACGCCGTAGTCGCCGTCGTCGTCCTTGGCCTTCGACTTCTTGCTCTCCCGCGCGCGCCCGCCCTTGCGGTTGCTCGCGTCGTCGTCGTCGTCGCCGACGCCGCACGGGTCCTGCTCCCAGTACTCGACGAGCCGCGGCGCGCTGAGCGACTCGAGCTTCTTGAACGTGCCGAGCCCGAGCGTCTTCACGCTCTCCTTCTGCAGCACGACGGGCACCGGCACGACCATCGCGAAGTCGGCGAGCGGCCCCTTGTAGTTGTTCGACATGCTGATGACGGTGCGCGACCCCTCGCGCATCAACGCCACCTGGGTCGCGTCGTTGTAGAGCGGCCCGTCCGACGGCGCGACGTAGAACCCGCAGAACGCCTCGGCGCGCGGGGTCGACGTCGCCGTGACGGCGAGCGCAGCGAGCCCGGCGAGGCCGAGCGGCGCGAGCGAGCGGCGGCTCACCGGCCACCTCGGCGCGCGTCACGC
>CAIXWQ010000338.1 GCA_903923175.1 uncultured delta proteobacterium
CCGATCTCCGCGGGGCGCTCCGCCGTGCCGTCGAGCGGGCCCGTCACGCACGCGCCGGTCGGCTACGACCCGCCCGCGCCGCGCACCGAGCTCGCGCCGCCGACCTCTCCGTTCGCGCCGCCGCCCCCGCCGCCGCAGCCGCAGGCCAGGACCGCGCCCGCTTCGAGCACGAGCGCGCCGCACCTGGAGGATCTGTCCGGCGCCGAGGTGACGTACGCGCCGGGCCGGAACTGGGGCCTGCTCGTCGCGCTCGGCGCGGTCGGCGGCGTCGCCCTGCTGACGACCGTCGGCTACGTCTCGTATCGCCGCGAGCAGAGCGCCAAGCACACCGCCACGGAGAAGGCGTGGTCGGCGTTCTCGGCCTGCCTGCTCGGGGCGCCGCCCGCGCAGCCCGACGAGGCCGTGCGCCGCCTGCGCAGCATCCAGCTCGCGGCCGCGGTCGCGCCGACGGGCGAGGGGCCCAAGTGGCCTGCCCGCTGCGAGCCCGAGGTGCAGCCGGTCATCGACGCGCTGTTCGCGGAGGGGCACGTCGCCTCGGACTCCCACGATTTCGCGGGCGCGCTCCGCGATCTGCGCCCGAAGCTCCTCGGCTCGAGCGACCCTGCGCACCTGACCGGCCTCTACGACGAGATCCGCGTCCTCTACGAGCGCGCGGCCGGCGAGACGTACGCGCTCTCGCCGGCGGCGTCGGCGCGCGCGCTCGAGGGGTTCGAGCCGTCGCTACAGCCCGCCGAGCTCGCGAAGCTCCCGAAGTTCGCCGCCAAGCCGATCGGCCACGCGCACCTCCGCGACGAGGCGAACGTCGCCGCCGATCAGCTCCAGTTCCTGGTCACCGACCTCGAGGTCGAGGGCGCGCCGATGCTGTGCGCGTGGGCCGAGGGGCGGCCGAAGATCGCCTGTCGCTCGCTCCCCGCGAGCGTCGTCGGCGCGGGCGGCGCGCTCGCCCTCGGCGCCGAGCGCGCGGGGGGCGCGCGGCCGCTCGTCGTCGCGGGGGCTCGCGGCAAGAACGGCATCTTCACGGCCGAGGGCGCCAAGGTCCTCGCCGACGCGAAGTTCGGCTGGGCGGCGAGCCTGGCCGACGGGGGCGTCGCCACGCTGTCGTATCGAGACGAATACGAGCACGCGGAGCGCTCCTCGCTCCGGCTCACGGTGGCCGGGCCGGGCGGCAACGTCGACCGGATGATCGAGCCTCCGCGCCACGTCGCCGAGGACAACCCCTACAACGCCGCGTTCCTCGGTCCGGGGTGGATCGCCTGGCACGGCTTCAACGAGGACCGCACCAAGATCGTCCTCATGCAGCAGACCCTCGGGCCCTCCGGCGCGCTCGGCCCGGTCGAGGACCTCGGCGAGGTCGAGCGACGCAGCGACGACGAGGACATGTGGTCGACGTGCGACTCCGCGACCGGCGCGACGCTGATCTGTCGCGGCACGAACGGCCCATGGATCACGACGCGGGCGCCGTCCGGCACCTGGAGCAAGCCCGCGCGCGCCACCGGCGGCGGCGCCGTCGCCTGCTACGGCGACCAGGTCACCTTCACCAACGGCTGGAGCGGCGGCGTGTCGTTCACCCGCTGCAAGCTCGGCACCTGCCAGACCGAGCGCCTCGAGCTCCCCGGCGCGGACTGGAGCGCCTTCGACCTCGAAGGGACGCTCCTCGCCGTCGGGCGCGCGGTCGGCTCGGGCGGGGTGCACCTGCTCGTCGGCGCGCCGACCGAGCTCGCGCGCGCGCGCTCCAAGCTGCTCTTCGACGATCGCTTCGACGGCAAGCCGCTCGAGGCGTCGTGGCTCAAGGAGCTCTCGGTCCACCGCGCCGGCAAGGCCGCCTTGCTGTTCGTGTCGACGGCGGACGCGACGTTCGCGCTCGCGCTCGGCCGCAAAGGCGAGGTCGTTCCGCTCGAGCTCGAGCGACGCTGACGCGCACCCGTGCCCACCCGACGCGCCGGATCGGCGGCGTGCGCGCGGGGTCGGGCGACGCGCTCTCGGGCGCGCGCACGCACGCTCCGCGCGTGGCCGCGCCCTTGCCGCCCTCGGCGCCGCCGATAGCATCGCCCGCCGATGATCAAGCGATCCGTGCTGCGCGCGCTGGCGCATTCGGCCGAGACGGGCGCCGAGGATCCGCGGGCCGGCGGCGCCGATCCGTTCCTGCGTCCGTTCGTCCGCGGTCGGGTGCGCGACGCCCTCGCGCAGGCGCGCCGGGCCACCAGCGTCGACGACGATCTGCACGTGCGTCGGCTCGCCTACGTGCGCGCCGCCGGGCGTGGCGAGGAGGTCTCGCCCGACGATCGCGACGCCGTCTTCGCGCTCTTCCAGGCGGTCGAGGCCTCGGCGCCGGCCGCGATCGGGCGGGCCTTCTGGCCGGTCACGACGCTGCTCGTGCTCGCGGTCGTGGCGACCGCCGGCGGCCTGCTCCTGCGCGCGCTCCGGCCGCTCGGCGACGACCGCTTCCGCGACACCGCGATGGGCAAGGCGTGCGGTCGGCCGCTCACCAAGTACTCGCTCGCCCTCGGCAAGGAGCCGTCGAACCGGATCGCCGAGCTGCGCGGCCTGGTGCTCACCAACGAGCTGCGCGCGCAGATCGGCGACGAGGCGTTCGCCGCCTACGGCGCGCTGCTCGACACCGCGGCGAAGGTCGACGACTCGCCCGTGAGCGAGAAGGACGCGGCGAAGCCGGTGTTCGCGGCGGCCAACACGCTCGCCGCGAAGCTCCAGGCGAAGGGGATCGCGGGGCAGCTGGAGCCGAACGTGCGGGCCTGGGACGAGCTGCAGCACGTGGAGCTGCACGCCTACTACGCCGATCGGCGCGTCGAGATCACCGCGCGCGACGCGACGTTCAAGGTCCTCTGGGGGCGCCAGGTGGACAACGTCGGCGGCGCGCCGCGCGGCGCGTACAAGCACGAGGACTCCGACTGGGTGGTGATCTCGGTCGACGAGATCGAGGACGTGCTCTTCGCGCGCTACCTCTCCGTCTGGCTGCGCGACAAACCTCTGCCGCTCGGCTACGGCGGGGCGAGCGAGGCGCTGCTCCTCACGGAGCGAACGCTCGGCGAGCGGCTCGGCGCGGAGATCGCCGCGGCGTCCGGGCTCGACAAGGCGACCGCGCAGAAGATCCAGCCGCTCGTCGAGCGCCGAGAGGCCGCGCTCAAGCGGCTCGAGGAGAAGAAGTGGTTCTTCGGCGGCTCTGCGGCGGTCCAGATGCCGTGGTCGGGCTCCGACCTGCTCGACGATCTGCGCAAGAAGGAGTTCGAGGCCGAGGACGCGTTCCACGCGAACGAGCTGCTCCGGCAGTACGAGGCGGAGGGGCACCGCGCGCGCGACCTCGCCGTGGCGCTCGAGGAGGAGGAGTTCGTCACCGCGCTGGCGATCGGCCCCAAGGGGCTCGCGCTCTCCGACGCCCTGCGGAAGGCTGGCGCGACGCCGAAGACCGACCTCGCGCGGCTCGACGCGCGGCTCTCGGCGATCGCGCACCTCGCGTGCTGCACGACGCTCGCGCTCGCCCGCAGCGCGGATGGCGTGCTGCGCGGCGCCGACCCCGTCGACGTCCTCGTGCTGACCGAGCTCGAGCGAGAGCTCGGGCTCCCGAAGCCGGGGCAGTTCGCGCGGAGCGAGGAGATGCGCGACGATCTCGGCGCGACCTTGGACGGCCTGCTCGCGAAGTCTCCCGACGACGTCCGCGCCGCGGCGGGCCGCGTGCGCGAGCGGCTCTTCGGCGCCCCGCCGCCGCCGTACGCGCGCAAGGTGTTGTGAGGCGCGGTGCGACTCGCGCGTGCCTCGCCGTGCGGGGCGTCGTTCTGGCGGCGCGCGAGTTCCGCTACCTTGGGCGCATGAGCCGCCTCGAAAGCGCCGGCAACTCGATGGGCCCTGCGCGCGCCGTCGCGCTCGCGCTGCTCGTGCTCGCGATCACCGCGGCTTGCGACTCGCCGCGCAAGGCGGGGGCGCCCGACGCGGCGCCGGCTGCGAAGGCCAAGCCGCTCTCGAAGCTCGAGGAGGCCGACTACTCGGCGCTCTTCGGCAAGGCCGGCTTCAAGGTGACCTACGCCAAGCCGGCCGAGTCGCGCGGCAGCGCGCCGGTGTCGTTCGGCCACGTGGGGCTCACGCGCGGCAAGGAGTCGGCGACCATCACGCTGGCCGACTTCACGCCGCCCGGGATCAACGCCACGCGCTTCGGTAAGAAGTCGGTCGCGTGGGTGGTGTACACGCGCGGAGGGCGCGTCGCGCACGCGACCGAGGTGCTCGACGCGCTCTTCGAGAAGGCCGATCCGCCGACCTTCGAGTTCGCCACCGCCAAGGCCAAGAGCATGCTGGACGTGAGCGGCGTCGCGGAGTCGTGGGACGAGGAGCGGATGAAGCTCTGGAGCCTCGTCGCGACCGATGGGCTCGACGACGTGGCGACGATCGGGATGGCCGACTGGGACTCCACCAAGGCGAGCGACGGCGAGCCTGCGTCGGTCGTCGACGCGCCGATCGTGGCGCTCGTCGTCACGCAGGCGGACGGCGACGGCGCGCGCGCGAAGCTGCGCGCCGAGATCGTCAAGGCCCTCGGCGGCGGCGCGCCCTGAGCGCTCCGGCTCGCCCTCGCCCGCGCGCTCGGCGCGTCAGCCGAAGCGCACCGCGGCCACCACCGCGTTCAGCGCGCGGTCGCGGAACACGACCTGCCCCGCGTCCTCGCCGGCCGCGCCGGCCGCGACGTGGAGCGGGATCAGGTGCTCCTCGCGCGGATGCGAGGCGAGGGCCGAGGGGGCCTTTTTCCAGGCGATCAGCGCCTCCTCGCGCGCGGCGCGTGGGCGCGCGACGGCCTCGCCGAGCCACCCGTCGAAGCGCTGCGAGTCGGCGAGCCCGGTGCCCGACATGAAGCCGCGCATGTTGTGGTAGCTGTTGCCGCTGCCGACGATCAGCACCCCTTCGTCGCGCAGCGAAGCGAGCGCGGCGCCGATCGCGAGGTGCTCGCGTGGGTCGAGCCCGGCGCGCAGCGAGAGCGCGAGCGTCGGCACGTCGGCGTCGGGGAAGGCGACCTTCAGCGGCACGAACACGCCGTGGTCGAAGCCGCGGGCGGGATCGCCGGCGCTCTCGTGCCCGGCGTCGGAGAGGAGCCGCCGCACGCGCTCGGCGAGCGCGGGGGCGCCCGGCGCGGGCCACGTGAGCTCGTAGGTGTGCGGCGGGAAGCCGTAGTAGTCGAACAGCAGCGGCGGCGCGGCGGCCGTGGTGACGGTCGGCACGCGCGCCTCCCAGTGCCCCGACACGACGAGCAGCGCCTTCGGACGCGCGGGGAGCGTGCCCGGCCACGCGCGCAGCCAGGCGGCGAGCGGCTCCCAGCTGTCCTTGGGGCCCATGGTCCAGTCCATGAAGAAGCAAGGACCACCGCCGTGGGGGATGTAGAACGTCGGCATGCGGGGCGAGGACATGCGGACAACCTAACGCGTCCCGCGACCGCGGCTCGTTCCCCACGCGCAACCGTCCGTTCGTGCGCGTGTCTCCTACGCCGCCCGCGCGCGCGGGTCGGCCTCAGCTCGGCTCCGCTGCGAGCGGCGTCACGACCGTGAACTCCGCGCCCCCCTCGACGTTGGCGAAGTCGAGCCGCCCGCCGAGGCTCCGCTCGACGATCTGGCGCGACATGTACAGGCCGATGCCGGTGCCCGCCTCCTTGGTCGAGAAGTAGGGCTCGAAGAGCCGATCGAGGATCGATGCCGGCACGCCGCCGCCGTTGTCGCGGACCGCGAGGCGGGCGAAGCCGTCGCGCATCGTCAGGCGCAGCGTGATCCGGCCGTCGAGCGTGCCCGAGGACTCGATCGCCTGGCGCGCGTTCGCGAGCAGGTTGAGCAGCACCTGGGAGTACTCGTTCGCGAAGCCGAAGAGCCGCGCGTCCGGCGCGGACTCGACCTCCAGCGCGATGCGCGCGTTGTGGAAGCTCGCGTCCAGCAGCCCCAGCGTCTCGCGCACCTGCGCGAGCGCCGAGAACGGCGCCTTCTCGCGGCCCGGCCGGAAGAAGTCGCGGAAGTCGCTGATGGTCGTCGACATCTTCTCGATGTAGCGCCAGCCGCTCGACACCGTGGCGTCGATCGCGGCCTCGTCGAGCTGCCCCTCGTGCGCGGCGTCGCGGAGGTTGGCGAGCACCAGGCCGAGCGCGTTGAGCGGCTGGCGCCACTGGTGGGCGATGTTGCCGATCATCTCCCCCATCGCCGCGTGCCGGCTCTGCGTGACGAGCAGCTGGTCCTTCGCGCGCAGCTCGCCGACCGCCTTGTCGATGCGCGCCTCGAGCGAGCGGTTGAGCTCCTCGAGCTTCTCCTGCTGGAGGCCGAGCTCTCGCTCGAACACCACGCGGGCGGTGATGTCGCGCGAGGCGGCGAGCACGTAGCGCCGCCCCTCGAGCTCGATGGGGCCCGCGTGCACCTCGACGTCGAACACGATGCCGTCGGCGCGTCGGTGACGCGTGCGGAACAGGCCGGGGCGCGTGAGGAGCGCCTCGAGCTCCGCCTTCGACGTCCCCACGTCCCAGTCGCGCACGTTCAGCTGGCCGATCGACTCCGGCGGCCGGCCGATCTGACGCAGGAAGGCCTCGTTCGCCTCGACCAGGCACCCGTCCTCGTCGAGCAGGTGGATGCCGTCCTGCGAGATCTGCATCAGCGAGCGGTAACGGCGTCGCTCGCGCTGCAGCTCGTCCTCGGTGCGCTTGCGATCGGTGACGTCGCGCACCACCGCGAGGAGTCGTCGCTCCTCGCCGAGCAGCACCACGCGCGCGCTCACCTCGGAGATCACGCGCGAGCCGTCCTTGCGCTCGTGGACCGCCTCGAAGCGGACCGCGTCGCGCTCCGACATCCGCGTGATCCTCCGCCGCGCCTCCTCGCGCGCGCCCTCCGGGTACAGCTCCCAGGCGCGCAGCGTGAGCAGCTCCGAGAGCGTCCGACCGAAATGCGCGGTGGCCCGCGGGTTCGCCTCCACGATGCGCCCTTCGAGATCCAGCAGCAGGATGGCGTCGTTGGCTTGATCGAGGGTCTGGCGGTAGCGCCCCTCGCGCTCCTCGGCGAGCGCGAGCGCGCGACCGCGCGCGTTCGTCAGCGACCAGGTGAGCGCGACGAGCAGCAGCGAGCCGAGCGCCCCGGACGCCGCGATCGCGGAGGAGCGATCGGGGCCGAGCCGCGCCGCGAAGCCGGCCGCGGGGCGCACCGAGAGCGTCCACGCGTGGTGGCCGACGTCGAGCCGGTCGACGGCGTGGAAGAGCTCGTCGAGCTGCCCCGACGCGGGCGACGGCGCCACGGGGCGCGCGTAGAGCTGCGCCGCGGGCGAGGCGGTCTCGCCGTCGAAGAGCTCGATCTCGAGATCGTCGGCACCTTCGCCGAGCACGCCCGCCATGAAGTCGTTCATGCGGAAGGGGGCGTAGACCCAGCCGCGCAGCCCCTCGGCCTCGGCGAGCGCGCCGCTGGCCGGGCGCGGCTTCGGCGCCCCGTCGAACACCGGCTGGTACATCAGGAACCCGGCCTGGACGTCGCGATCGATCTCCTGGACGAGCCTCACCTTGCCCGACGTGGCGACGTCGTCGACGGCGATCGAGCGCTCCCTCGCCGCGCGCCGCACCGCCTCGGCGTGCATGTCGAAGCCGAACGCGCGCACGTTGCGGTCGGCGAACGGCTCCAGCAGCACGATGGAGGTGTAGATCTCGCGCTCGCCCGTCGGGCGCAGCTCGTAGGCGGGGAAGCCCTCCGCGCGCACGCGGGCGACGTGCGCCGCGAGCGTCGCGCGCGGCACGACCTGCGCGTAGCCGACGCCCTGGATCCCTGGGTAGCTCTCGCCGAGCCCCAGCGACGCGACGAACGCCCGGAAGCCGTCGCGCGTCACGTCGCTGGTCAGGAAGTGCCCGCGGGTGGCGCGCAGCAGCGCCCGGTAGGTCGCGAGCCGGTGCTCGATCCGACGCTCCGCGTCCCGCACGCGGAATTCGAAGTACGCCCGCTGCCCTCGCTGCACCTGCGCCCGCGCGCTCCTCCACGCGAGCCAGCTCGCGGTCAGCGCGAAGGCGCCGACGAGCAGCGGCCACACCAGCCCACGGATGGCCTTGGACGACCGAGGCGGCGGCGCGCGCGGACGCGCATCGCCGGGGCGGTGGTCGGAAGCGTCGACGGGCGGCGTCATGGCGGGGGCGCGGGCTGGGCGCGGCGCCGACGCCCCCCGGCGTCGCCGCGACGTCGCATCATCCCGCTTCGCCAGGTCGGGGTCGAGCGCGACCGCGCACCACACGCGCGTCGTCGCGGCTCGCGTCGCTGCGAGTCCGTCGCGGATCACTCCTCTTTGAGGTCGAGCTCGGGGAAGTGCGTGTCCGCACAATCCGGGCAGATGCCGTGGGTGAACTGGCTCCCCGCGCGCTCCGTGAGGTACGCCTCGATGTGCTGCCAGTAGTCGTCGTCGCCGCGCACGCGCCGGCAGTAGCTGCAGACGGGCAGGAGCGTGCGGAGCTGCTGGACCTCGGAGAGCGCGGCCTCGAGCGCCTTGAACTGCGCCTCTCGCTCGATCTCCGCCCGCCTCCGCTCGGTGACGTCGGTGAACATCGAGAACGCGCCGACGACGCTGGCGCCGTCCTCGCCGAGGATCGGCGAGGTGTTCGCGAGGACCCACACCTCGTGGCCGAGCTTGTGGCGCATCCGGAACGTCTGCGACTGGTGCTCGCCGCGCTGGTTCTTCGCCACCTCTTCGTGGCCCGTCGCCGCGTCCTCGGGGAACACGAAGTCGGCGGGCCCGCGCCCCAGCAGGTCGTCGGCGCGATGGCCCAGGATGGCGGCGCCGCGGGCGTTCACGAAGTCGGTCTTGCCCGACGCGTCGAGCGTCCACACCCCTTCGTCGGCGGTCTCGACGAGGCGTCGGTAGCGCGCCTCGCTCTTGCGGAGCGCGTCGACCGTGCAGCGGTGCTCGGCGTCGAGCAGGAGCGTCCGCTCCTCGAACGCCTGGATCTGCGACTCGGCCCTGCGAAGGGCTTCGACGAGCTCGTCGTAGGTCCTCCCGACCACGCTCATGGGTGTTTCTCCGTGTTTCTACGAACCCTGGAAGGAGTCGACACCAGGTGGTCGAGGACATCAATGGCTGAGCTGTCCGCGCCGCCGCCTCGACCTCTGCTCTGCGATGCAACGCCGCCGCGTCGCGCCCGCGGCTTGCACTTCTCGGCCGAGCGCCTTCGCCGACCTCCCGGCGCGCGCCCGGAAGCGATGCATGTCCGAGCTCTCCCTCCTGCCCGACAGCCCCGAGATCCTCCTCGTGATCGCCGACGACGAGCTGCGCGGCGCGCTCGCCGATCTGCTGCGCGTCGATGGCTTCGCGACCCGCCACGCGCGCGCGGTCGACGACGTGCCGGCGCGGCTGTCGCCGAGGCCGGTGGCGATGATCGTGGACGCGTCGCTGGGGCGCTCCGACGAGGCGGGCGTGCACGGCTTGCTCGATCGGCTCGCCCGTGCACGCCACGGCGTGCCGACCGTGCTCGTCAGCGCCAAGCCCGGGCTGGCCGCCAAAGCGCGGGCGTACGGCTTCGGGTGCGTCGAGATCCCGTTCGGACGCTACGCGCTCAAGAGCGAGATCGCGCGCGTGCGCAAGGTCGGGGCCCGCCGAGGCTGAGCGGTTCGCGCGGTTCGCGCGGTTCGCGCGGTTCGCTCGACGCCGCGCGCTCACGCCCTCACGGCGCGCCGGCCGGTGTCGGCAGCTCGAACCAGAACGTCGTGCCGCGGCCCGTCTCGGTGTCGAACCCGACGGTGCCGCCGTGTGCGCCGACGAGGGCGCGCACGATGCTCAACCCGAGGCCGGTGCCGCGGATCACGCGCGCCTCGCCGCGCGCGTCGGGCGGCGGCATCGAGCCGCTGCCGTGGGCCTGGGCGAACTTCTGGAACACGCGCGGGCGGAACGCCTCCGGGATCCCCGGGCCGCGATCGCGCACCGACACGCGCACGCCCTGAGGCCGCCGCGCGATCTCGACGGTGACCACGCCCCCGCTCGGCGAGACCTTGGCCGCGTTCGAGAGGAGGTTCGCCAGCACCTGGAGCAGGCGATCGGGATCCGCCTCGACCTCCGGCTCCGGCGCTCCAGGCGCTCCTGTCGCGCCCGCCTCCTCCGGCGCGAGCTCGAGCGTGACGTCGAGCGGCTCGGCGTAGGGCTGGTTGGCCGCGATCGCCTGCGCCGCGAGGGCGCGCAGATCGCAGCGCACGCGCCGCAGCTCCGCGCGCCCGGCCTCGACCTTCTGCAGATCCAGCAGATCGTCGACCAGGCGGCCGAGGCGCTCCGCGTTGGTCAGCGCGATCTGCACCATGTCGGCCGCGTCGGCGGGGAGCGCGCCGGTCACCCCCGCGCCGACGAGGCGCAGCGCGCCGAGGATCGAGGTCAGCGGCGTGCGCAGCTCGTGGCTCACCATCGACACCGACTCGCGCCGCAGCTCGTCCGCGGCCTTCTCCGCGGTCAGATCGTGCGCGACGACGGCGAAGCCGGTGGCCTCGCCCTCCTCGCTGGTGAGCGGCTCGATCTCGAGCGAGATCGGTCGCCGTTCGGGGCCGACGCGCCACTCGGGCGGCGTGCCCTCCTCGTCGCGCAGCGCCGCGAGCGCGGCGATGGCGCGCTCCTCGCCGAGGCGGGACTTCAGCTCGCGCGGCTCGAGGAGATCGGCGAGCACGCGGGCGCCGACGACCTCCAGCCTCGTCACGCCGAACAGCCGCTCGGCGCCGCGGTTGAAGGCGGTCACGCGGCCGGCGAGATCGCACGCGACGATCCCCACCCCCGAGGACGCGCGCAGCACGCCGTCGAGGAGCTCGAGCGACGCGAGATCGCGCCGGTGCTTGTCGCGCAGCGCCCGCAGCTCGCGCCGCACCGCGAGCGCCGCCCGCGCCTGCTCGGCGAGCAGATCCACCAGCCCGAGCTCGCGGGCGCCGAGCTTGCGCGGCTGGTGATCGAGCAGCAGCAGCACGCCGACCGCCTCCCCCGCGCCGCCGGCGCTCGACGGCAGGGCGAGGCGCCGCGCCACCAGCGCGCGGAACCCCGGCTCTCCGCGCACGAGCGGATCGCTCGCGAGCGCGGGCACCGCCGCGAGATCGGGGATCTCCGCGCCGCGCGGATCGAGCAGTCCGAACGCGAGGAACGGCGCGAGCTGCTCGCCGAGCCCGCCGCCGCCGATCGTCGCCGAGAACCACTGGCGCTTCTCGTCGAGCAGTCCGATCACCGCGATCTGCATCGAGAGCGCGCTCGCCGCGAAGGTGGCGAGCGCCTCCAGGCCGTCGTCGGTGGCGCGCGCCAGCCGGTTGTAGCGCCGCATCGTGGTCATCGGCGTCATGGGCGCCGACGGAGCCGACGGAGCTGACGGAGCCGACGGAGCCGAGGGCGCGGAGGCGGGGTGCTCGATCATGCGCGCCCTCGTGCGATCACCCGGTGATCACAGCATCGATCAGAGCGCTAGGCGATACCCGAGGCCGAGGAGCCCCCCGCCGACCGGGAGGCGCGCAAGGTCGAGGTAGTGCCAGCCGGCCGCGGCGTAGGCCGCCTCCACGTAGAGCGCCCCCGGGCCGAGCGCGATCGACGCGCCGAGGCCGATCGGCATCGCGAACCGCGTCACCCCGTCGGTGCGCGACCGCGCGAGGCCGCCGTCGCGCTGCACCGCGCGCGTGTCCGCGCGGTCGTAGACGAGCTCCGGGCGGAAGAGCGCGTAGGGGGCGAGCCACGACGTGGCGTGCACGCGCATCACGATCGAGACCCCGAGGCCGAAGGTGTCGTGCGAGACGCGCGTGTCGAAGATCGCCCCCGGCGCGCAGCGTGAGGGGGCCGAGGCGGAGGCGCAGCCGATGGCGTCGCCGTCGACGTCGCCGCGCAGCGAGAAGGCGCCGCGCACGCCGAGCGAGAGATCCATGATGCTCTTGGAGAGCGTGCGCGAGACCTCGAGCGTGTTGCCCCAGCCGAAGTCCGAGCGCGCGCGCGGCAGCGTCGCCTCGAGGCCGGTCGAGAGCTCCCACGGGTGCACCCGCTCCTTCGGGTCGACCGTCGCGCGCGGCGGCGCCGTCGTCGGGGGCTCGCTCGGCGCGCGCGGCTCGGGCGTGTCGGGCTTCGCCGGCGGCGCCACGTCGACCACGACCTCGGTGCTGCTGCCGGCGACCAAGAGCGTCACGCGCACCGAGCGCACGCCCGCGGGGATGTGCAGCGCGGCCTCGTAGGTGCCCGCCTGCGCGGACTCCTTGGGGGGCTCGACCGTGGCGCCGTCGCTCGCCTTCGCCTGGATGACCGCGCCCGAGACCGGCGCGCCGGCCGCGTCGCGCAGCGTGACCGAGATGGCCCGCGCGCCGTCGCTCGCGATCTTCGCCGAGGGCGTCGCGACGATCGCGACGGGGCCGGCGAGCTCCTCGCCGATCGACAAGACCCCGGCGTCCACGCCGTCGGCCGTCGAAGCGCAACGCAGCGTGTGCACCCGCGCCGGTCGCAGCTCGAGGGGCGCGTTCGCCGGGAGCGTCGGCCCCGCGTCGAAGCTGCAGAAGGCCCCCTTCGGCGGCTCGAGCGCCGCGCGCTTGCCGGCCGCGGCGGGGACGAGCTTCACCACCAGCACCTGCGTGCGCGCGACCGGGCCGAACTTCCCTTCGAACTTGTCGGCGTCGATGCCCGACACGCGCACGTGATACACGCCGGCCGTCAGCTGCTTCGCCTCGAGCTTGGCGATCTCGACCGGGACCGTCGCGTCGACCACGAAGTCGTTGAACCGCTCGTCGCGCGCGATCTGCACGTGCCAGCGCGCGACGGCGGGCGTCTTGCCGGCCGCACCCGGCGCACCCGTCGCGCCGGCCGCGTAGGTCGCCGTGAGCACGCCGCCTCCCTCGCTTCCCGCGCCTCCCGCGCCTCCCGCCGCGCCCGCGTCCAGCGCGAGCAGCGTGCGCGGCGGCGCCGTCGTCCAGGTCGGCGCGTCGGGGAGGGGGCGCGGCGGCGTCGGCGGCGTGCCGACCTTCGCCTTGCTGCCGTAGCCGTCCTTGACCGCGACCGACTTGCCGGCCGACGAGAGCGACGAGGTGCCGCCGTAGACCGCGAGGCGCGTCGACTTCTCCTCGTCGACCGAGACCTTCGCCTCGCCCTTGCCGAGATCCACGCGCGCGCTGGGCGTCGCGATCGGCACGCTCTTGCCGGTGAAGTCGCCGAGGTGCGCGCGCAGCGCGCCGCTGACCAGCGTCGTGTCGCTGGCGCTCGAGCGCACCGCCGACTTGGCCGACGCGTCGCCGAGGATGACGACCAGCGTCTGCTCGCCGAGCTGCACGCGGGTCGCGTCGCGGAAGGTGACCTCGGCGTGCGAGCTGACCTCGGTGCTCACCGTGTTGCCGCGCGAGAGCGGCTCGTTGGTGAACGAGCTGTGCACGCCGGGCGTCGCCGACTCGACCTTGTTGTGGATCGCCGTCACGCGCGCGTCGGGGCCGGGCTTGTCGACCACCAGCACCGTGCCGGGGACGAGCTTGTGCGGCATCGGACCCATCTTCGGGTTCAGCGCGTGCAGCTTGTCGTAGCGGAGCTCGTTACCCCAGAACTTCAGCGAGATGCTCTCGCAGGTGTCGCCCGGCTGCACGACGTACTCGCCGAGCTCCGCGTGCGCGCTCGTCGAGACGAGCAGGACGCTCGCCGCGACGCTCGCCGCGACGCTCGCTGTGACGCTCGCCGTCACGCGTGAAAGCGCCCCGCGCAGGAGCCCGAGCCTCGAACCGAACCCTCTCATCGCTTCCTCCGGATCATGCGCCAGAGCTTCTGGCCGATCGCCTCGCTGCCGGCCGCCGCGAGCACCGCGTCGCTCGCGCCCGCGCGGATCAAGGGCGAGACGTCGCCGGCGGCGGCGACG
>CAIXWQ010000339.1 GCA_903923175.1 uncultured delta proteobacterium
ACCTGCGGATCAACCGTGGCCGCTTCGCCGCAATGACCGAGGAGCAGCTCGGGGAGCGTCTGCTCCCGGCCGACGAGCCGGCCCTCACCTTCGTCTACGCCAACGTCGTCGAACAGCTCGCCGGTGAACTGCACGGCAAGCCTCGGGCCTGGGGCCAGGGGAACACGCTCATGTTCTCGATGCTCACCGACGGGTTCAGCCCCCACCTCGTGAGCGAAGGCATCACCCGTGCGGCGCTCGATCTCCTGGTCGAGAAGACGCAGTTCCGCATCCGCGTGCTCACGAAGAACGCGGTGGTCGGCAGCTCGGAGTGGGTCGAGTTCTTCCTCAAGCACAAGGACCGCTTCGTGGTCGGCCTCTCCACCGGGACGCTCGACGACGACTGGGCCGAGAAGATCGAGGTGGGCACCTCGGCACCGAGCGCCCGCCTCCTCGCTCTCCGCTCGCTCCAGGATGCGGGGGTCACCACGTTCGGCATGGCGTGCCCGGTCTTCCCGGACGTCATGGAGGGCGACCAACTGGAAGCCTTCGTCGATCAGATCCGCCCGGAGAAGGTCGAGACCTTCTGGGCCGAGCCGTACAACGACCGCCTGAACTGGGAACGGGTCCGAGCCGGATTCGACCCCTCGTCCTCCGGGTTCGAGTGGTTCACGCGGGTCTTCGAGGACGGGGACAAGGCGGCGTGGAGCCGCTACGCGACCGATCTCTACGTGAAGCTCCGCCTCCGGGCTGAGGCTGATGGATGGATCGAGAAGCTGAAGTACATGCTCTACGAGAGCGGGATCATGCGCGAGGATGCACGGCACTTCTGCTCGATGCAGGGGCTCTCGTTGCAGTCGCCGGCTGACGAGGACGCGCTCTCCAAGAACCCCCACATCCGGGCCGTTCAGGAGATGATCGAGAGCCCTACGGCGTGGAACCGCCTGACCAGCGTCCACTCGGTCATCACCGATCACGACGACGGCCAGTAGTTCGCCTCGCCCAACAAGGCGCTTTCTAGGAACCAGCGATCAACTGCTCCAGCCGCCTCTCGATGTCGGCCAGCAGAACGGTCGCCCGCTCGACCCCTAGAGCGACGACGAGCTTTCGGAAGGCGGGGTGCTGCGGCTTGCTAGCCTTTGCCCTTCGAGAGCCCTTAAACGCGGGTGTGGAGCGGAGGCTAGCGACGAGAGCGTCACTTCCGTGGCCATCGGCAAGGAGTTCACGGACCCCCGAACGTGCGACCATCTACCGATGGCCCATCAACGGATCGACGGGGTTGAGGCGGTGGCGATCCTGCAACTGGTCTTCGACGCGACGCCGCTACCGAGCGCGACGCTGACCACCATCCAGGCGGGACACTGGAGGAGCTTTCCGTTCGATCGCTACGACAGCACCCTTTCCCCGACCGACAACGGAGGGCTCCGAGTCTGGTGCAAGGCGAAGCAGGGGACGAACCCCTTCAACGACCTTCAGGACGATGCAGGCGTTCTGAACGCCACCTCCTCCTACCGGTTGGAGGATGGCTCGGAGCTTCAGGCGGAGACTACGAATGCCCACCAGTGGGGGGGGCTTCGCGATGCCGATGGAACCTTCCTTGGCGCCTCATTGGACATCCACAACTGGAGGTGGAGTACCTCGACATTACCGGTGCTCTGGGTTGGTAGGTTGCTCGGAGCCACGTTTCGTCGTGGAAACATGTCGGTTCGGCAGACCACGAGCCGGACGTCGAGGGGCAACGCGAAGAACCTGCGCCTCGAAGGCCAGTTGAACTGGAACATCATCGACGTGCCGGGCGAGGTTGAGCCGGTCGTTGTGGTCACCGCCCGGGAGACGGCGGTGTCGCCGAAGAGCGTCGGTGACGACTTCCTTGCTCTTGCATTTGCACTCGGCCAACCGCTCGAACTATCGGGGCTCGTCGGCACGGACGCCTCACTGAAGCCCGTCGCTGCAATGTGGAGTTCCCCCGGTTTTGTGGACATTCCTGGAAGCGTGATAGCCGCTGGAGGAGTGATCCATGGCAAGACGTAAGCGACGCGTGTTCACGGCCAAGTTCAAGGCCGATGCGGTTCG
>CAIXWQ010000340.1 GCA_903923175.1 uncultured delta proteobacterium
CAAATCATGGCTCGGGCAAGCGGCGGGCGCGCCCGTCTCGGCCGCCGCGCCGGCGTCGGCGGGCGACGGCGTGGAGCCGCTCGGCAGCGGGGAGCAGTAGAGCCGGTACGCCGCGAGATCCCGGTCGGGCGCGGCCGGCGCGGTCCAGCTCGCCGTCAGCGACTGCGCGCCGGGGGTGAGCGCGAGGCCGGTCGGCGGCGGCGGGCCGGCGAGGTCGAACGTCGTGTCGAAGGCGCTCTCGAAGTCGGCCGCGTTGTTCGCCGCGGTCATGCCGTCGCTGCCCATCAGCACGAAGTGCAAGTACATGCGCATCGGCTGCTGGTCGTCCTTCGGGTAGCAGATCTGCGCGCCGGTCGTGGACGCCGGATCGTCGTTGTTCTGCTGCCGGAACGCCGCCTTGATCACGTCGCTCGAGCGGATCGAGACGACGTTCTGGTTGATCACCTCGCCGTAGGGGAATCGCGCCACGCGCCAGCAGGTCGGCGACGGCAGAGGCGTGCCGGGCGGCGTGACCGCGCGCGTGGCGACGTCGGCGCACGAGGCGAGCGACGAGCTCGCCCAGACGTCGAAGAAGCTGTACGAGGCCGGCGCCGGGATCGAGAACGCGAACTTCCAGATCTCGTCGCTGTCGCAGTCGGCGGCGTCGATCCCCGCGTTGGGCGCGAGGTCGCCGTCGGCGCGCACGAGACGCGTGGACCGCGTCGAGCCTGCGCCGCACTGCGCCTGGCAGCGCATCGAGTCGCACGTGCTGGTGCAGCCGCGCCAGCGCTGCGGATAGCTGCCGGTGATCTCGATCGGGTTGCTTGCGGCCGCGAGCCCGGTGGCGGTGAGGGCCGAGGCCGCGCACGCGAGGGCGGCGAGGTGACGCGCGAAGGGACGAGAGAGAGTCATGGAGAGACCTGGGTGAGGGACCGATGCGGAAGAGGGCGGGAGGCGAGGCACGCAGGGTCTCGGGCTCACCGAGAGCAGCGTGCGCGGATCGAACGCTCGGTCGGCGCGCGCAGTTCCGGTGTTTCGTGCCGAAGCGACGATTCCTCGTCGGGTCGATTTCGTGATCGCGCGCACGGGCTCCGGCCATTGATGCAGTGGTGATCCGTGGGCCCTGGGCGCGCCGCCGCGGGCGGTCGACACTCGCGCGCATGTCCGCCCCGCCCCGCCTCTGGGACTCGCCCATCATGGCGCTCAAGCCCTGTCGCCACGGGCTGTTCGCGTACAACGTGCACGACACGTTCGTCGGCCGGAGCCTCGACCGGTACGGCGAGTGGGGCGAGGCCGAGCTCGCGCTGCTCGGGCTGCTGCTGGAGCCCGGGCAGGTCGTGATCGACGTGGGGGCCAACGTCGGCACGCACACGCTGTTCTTCGCCGCGCGCGTGGGACCGACGGGGCAGGTCATCGCGCTCGAGCCGCAGCGCTCGGTGTACTACACGCTGTGCGCGAACGTCGCGCTGAACGGGCTCTCGCAGGTGACGTGCCTCGAGGCCGCCGCCTCGCGCGCGCGCACCACGATCGAGCTCCCCGCGCTCGACCCGGGCGCGCCGGCGAACTTCGGCGGCGTGAGCGCGCTCGGGCCACACCGGGGCCCGACGCGGCGGGTCGAGGCGCTGCCGCTCGACGAGCTCGGGCTCGCGCAGTGCGCGCTCATCAAGGTCGACGTCGAGGGGATGGAGGCCGACGTCGTCGAGGGCGCGCGCGACACCATCGCGCGCGCGCGCCCGGCGCTGTTCCTCGAGTGCAACCAGCCCGGCGGCAACCGCGCGCTCCTCTCGCTGATCGAGGAGATCGGCTACCGCGCGTACTGGCACTTCGCCCCGTACTACTCGCCCACGAACTTCTTCGGCGAGACCGAGAACGTGTTCGAGGCGCACGGCATCGAGGCCAACCTGCTGTGCGCCCCCGCCGACGTCGCCATCGACGCGCTGACCCCGGCGCTCGGCGTCGACGACACCTTCGAGCGGGCGCTGGCTCGCGCCGCGCGCGGCGCGCGGACCTGAAGACGGCGCCCCGAGGACTTCGCTCGCAGCGCTCGCAGCGCTCGCAGCGCTCGCAGCGCTCGCATCGCTCGCAGCGCTCGCAGCGCTCGCAGCGCTCGAAGCGCTCGGCGCGCGGCACGTCGAGCCGTTCCGCCGGCCCCGAACCTCCCGAGGAGATCTCCATGACCACCGGCTCTCGCCGCCTCCACGACGTCTGCTGGCTCAACCTGATGACCCCCGCGGCCGCGCAGGCGAAGGAGTTCTTCGCGGCGCTGCTCGGGTGGACCTACGCGCCGATGGACGACGCGCCGGGCGGCACGCTGATCCTCGTCGAGGGCAAGCACGCTGGCGCGTTGATGGATCTCGACGCCGGCGTGCTGCCGCCGGGCACGCCGCCGGCCATCGGCGTCATGGTGAAGGTCGAGCGCGCCGAGGCCACCGTCGAGCGCGCCAAGGCCCTCGGCGGCGGCGGCGGGCCGGTCTTCGACGTCCTCGAGAACGGCCGCATGGGCATGATCACCGACCCGAGCGGCGCGGTGCTCGGCCTGTGGCAGCCCAAGAGCAAGGACGGCTTCGACTGCGACAGCCACGCGCACGGCGCGCCCACCTGGTTCGAGGTCCTCTCGGCCGACGCCGCGCCCGCCGTGGCGTTCTACACGCGCCTCTTCGGCTGGACCGTCGAGCAGCAGTCGCCCGTGCCGGGCATGAAGTACGAGCTCTTCGCGCTGGCCGGGGTGCCGGTGGCCGGCGCGATGAGCCTCCCCGGCGTGCCTGCGCACTGGAGCACTTCCTTCGCCGTGAAGGACGCCGACGACGTCGTCGCGCGCGCCCGTGCCCTCGGCGGCGAGGTCTGCATCCCCGTGAACGCCATCCCCGGCGTCGGGCGCTTCGCGCTGCTGAAGTCGCCGCAAGGGGTCTCCTTCCACGTCATGGAGTACGCGCCAGGGGCCGCGCGACGGTAGCGGCCGACCGATCGGCCAGCGCCGGGCTCGTCGCGGCCGCGCCGTGTGCACGCCGACGTCGCCTGAGCGGCGCGCCCCGCGGGTCCGGCGCGTGCAGCGCGCCGGGCATGACCATCCCTGCCAAAGACACGGTGCGTGCCTGGGTCGACGCCATGGATCGCGGCGAGGTGAAGAAGGCGATGTCGATGCTCGCGCCCGACGCGCAGATCATCGGCCCCGCGCCGAAGCCGCTCACGCGCGACGAGTTCTCCGCGATGCACCAGGCGCTCTCCAAGGCGTTCCCCGACTGGAACTTCCACGCGAACGACTACCGTCAGATCGGCGATGAGGTCACGGTGCAGTTCGACATCACCGGCACGCAGCGGGGCGATCTCACCCTGCCGCTCCCCGGCGTGCCGACGATCCGCGCGACCACGATCAAGATCCAGCAGCCGACCGAGCAGCCGACGTTCACCGTCAAGAACGGCGTGATCACGCGCCTGGTGTTGCCGCAGGTCCCGGGCGGCGGCGTCATGGGGATCCTCACGCAGCTGGGCGCGACGATGCAGCCGACGAGAGAGGGACGCCCCTCCGCGCCGTCGTATCCGTAGCGCTCCGTCACGCGCTGGCTCGCGCGTCGCGCCACTCACGCCACTCACGTAGTGAGGCCGCCATCGACGCCGAAGTGCGCCGCGGCGGATCCGCGATCCGCCGGCCTCGAGCACCTCGACCGTCGATGGCGCGCCGTCCGCGCGCGCCGATGCCGTAAGATCCGCCGCTTGCGATCCAAATTCACCACCGCCGTCAAGGCGACCATCACCGCCGACTGGGCCGCGAGCTTCCCCGGCCTCGGCGTGCTGAAGCCGCTGTTCCTCGGGCGCCGCGTCGGGCCGATGCTCCACGGGATCCGGCTCGAGCGCGACGCCGACAACGACAACTACCGACCGATGTCGTTCTCGCACTGCCTCTGCGTGCCCGCCGAGAGCCTCGCGCTCGGGATGGTCCAGCCGCTGCGCACCAAGCGCACGAACGCGCCCGACAGCATCACGGTGGCCGGTCACCCGACGCGCCACGTCGAGGCGGCCGCGCGCCTCACGAGCCAGTCGCTGCTCCCCTTCGATCGCGCCTTCAGCCTCCGCGAGCTGCGCGGGGCGCTGCTGGGGCACGCCGCGGCCACCGGCACCACGCAGCCCAAGTGGGCGATCGGCGATTGCGTCGCCGTGCTGTGCTGGGCCGAGGAGCGCGCGCAGGCCGAGGAGGTGATCGCGCGGTCGATCGAGGAGGCGCGCACCTGGCCGCTCGGGCAAGGGCGACGTCGCGACTGGTGGATCGGGTGGGAGGCGCAATTGCGCGGGCACCTCGAGCGGCACGACCACGCGCAGATCGTCGACGCGCAGATCGCGCTGCACGGCCTCGCGGCGCTCCCGAGCTCGGAGCTGCTGGCCGAGTAGCCGACCTCGAGTGGTTGCGCCGCGACGATTCGGCGCGGACCGGCGACGCGAAGCGGCCAAACGAGAACACCTGTTCTCGGAATCGCGCCGATGGCGTCTCGCCGCGGGACGGGTGCACGAGGCGACTCCGCGTGTAGGCTGGTCGTTCGGCCTCGCTGCAAGATTCCGCGCCTCCGCACGCGCACACGGCGCGTGGGCGACGCGTTTTCTACTCGGATCGGCGGGCCGGGAAGGACGTTCCCGCATGCATCGACTCGCGCACCGCACGCCGCTCCTCGCGCTCACGCTCGCCAGCTTCGTCGGCCTCGTCGGCCTCGCAGGCTGTTCGGGCGGCTCGGACACCGCCGGCACGCCGCAGGACACCAGCGTCGGCGACGACACGGCCGACACCGCGACGGGCGACACGGGGATCGACACCACCGTGAGCGACACGGGCAGCGACACCGGCGCCGACGCGACGGGCGACACGGGCGTCGACACCGGGACCGACACCGGGACCGACACCGGGACCGACACGGGGACCGACGCGGGCAGCGACACGGGCGCCGACGCGACGGGCGACACGGGCGTCGACGCGCCGGGCGACACGGGCGCCGACGTGAGCGCCGACGCAGGCGACGCGGCGAGCGAGGCCTCCACGGACGCCGGCTGCACCGGCGGCGCCATCCAGTGCGGCGCGGCGTGCTTCAACTCGACGACCGACCCGGCGAACTGCGGCGGCTGCGGCAAGACGTGCACGGGCGGGCAGACCTGCAGCGCCGGCACGTGCGGCTGCCACTACCCGACCTCGACGAGCTGCAGCAGCGCGTGCGTCGACACCACCTCCGACACCAACAACTGCGGCGGCTGCGGCACCAAGTGCTCGGGCGCGACCCCCGTCTGCTCGAACGGCAGCTGCGTGGCGAGCTGCAACACGGCCTCGGGGCAGACGGCCTGCGGCGCGAACTGCGTGACGCTCGGCAGCGACCCCGCGAACTGCGGCGCGTGCGGCAAGGCCTGCGCGACCTCGGAGAACTGCAGCGGCGGCGTGTGCACGCCGCGCATCACCGTCGACCCGATCGGCTGCGCGGACGGCACGCGCGAGCACTTCACCGATCAGACGGCCTACCCGAGCATCGCGGCGTGCCGCGGCGGCTGGGACGGCAACGGCGGCACCGCCGGCTACACCGGCGTCTTCCCGTCACCGCTGCGCACGACCTCGGCCAGCTGCGCGAAGAACGGCAACAGCTCGACGACCAACGCGAAGGGGGCGGGCTGCTCGGCGATCGATCTCTGCTCCGCGGGCTGGCACCTGTGCGCCGGCGGCGAAGTGCAGCCGCGCACCAAGGGGCTCGGATGCACCGCCGACACCTGGCCGGCGCAGTCGTTCTACGCCGCCGCGATCGGCAGCACCGGCTGCTTCGTGAACTGCGCGCTCACCACCGGCACCCTCAGCGGCCCGAGCTGCACCAACGCGAGCTGCACCGCCGGCTGCCAGGCCAACCCCGGCATCACGAACGACGTCTACGGCTGCGGGCAGGCGCTGGCCGTCTCCGCGTCGACCTGCGACGTGAACCAGACCAGCAACAACGCCTGCGGCACGATCGCAGCCTACGGCGGCTGGAGCTGCGGCACCGACGGCGTCCGCGAGAGCGTCAACGTCGCGTTCGATCCGAGCACGACGGTGAACCCCTCGGTCGAGGGCGGCGTGCTCTGTTGCCGCGACATGTGAGCCGGTAGCGGACCGCCGAAAGGACCGACGCCGAGAACGCCGCGGGCGCCTGAGGCGCACCCGCGACGCGCTCGGCGTCGGCGCTCGCTCGGAACTTCAGACCAGCGCGTCGATGATCGCGTTGAGCGTCGCGCTCGGCCGCATGGCCTTCGAGAGCTTCGCGACGTCGGGGTGGTAGTAGCCGCCCATGTCGACCGGCTTGCCCTGCGCGCCGATCAGCTCCTCGTTGATCTTCGCCTCGGCGTCGTGGAGCTGCTTCGCGAGCCCCGCGAACCGCGCCTGCAGCGCCGCGTCCTTGGTCTGCGCGGCGAGCGCCTCGGCCCAGTACATGGCGAGGTAGAAGTGGCTGCCGCGGTTGTCGATCTCGCCGACCTTGCGGGCGGGCGACTTGTTGGTGTCGAGGAACTTGCCGATCGCCGTGTCGAGCGTCTCGGCGAGCAGCGCGGCGCGCGCGTTCGCGAAGTTCGCGCCGATGTGCTCGAGCGAGGCGCAGAGCGCGGAGAACTCACCGAGCGAGTCCCAGCGCAGGTAGTTCTCCTTCGCGAACTGCTGCACGTGCTTCGGCGCCGAACCGCCGGCGCCCGTCTCGAAGAGGCCGCCGCCCGCGAGCAGCGGGACGATCGAGAGCATCTTCGCGCTGGTGCCGATCTCGAGGATCGGGAACAGGTCGGTGAGGTAGTCGCGCAGCACGTTGCCGGTGACCGAGATGGTGTCCTCGCCCTTGCGGATGCGCGCGAGCGTGTAGCTCATCGCCTCGACGGGCGAGAGGATCTCGATCGTGAGCCCCTTGGTGTCGTGATCCTTCAGGTACTTCTCGACCTTGGCGATGATCTGCACGTCGTGCGCGCGGGCGCGATCGAGCCAGAAGATCGCGGGGGTGTCGGTCGCGCGCGCGCGGACGACGGCGAGCTTGACCCAGTCGCGCACCGGCAGGTCCTTGGTCTGGCAGGCGCGGAAGATGTCGCCCGTCTCGACCTTCTGCTGGAGCAGCGTCGCGCCGGTGGCGTCGTCGACGATGCGGATCACGCCGTTGCCCGGCGCGTAGAAGGTCTTGTCGTGCGAGCCGTACTCCTCGGCCTTCTGCGCCATGAGGCCGACGTTCGGCACGGTGCCCATGGTGGCCGGGTTCAGCGCGCCGTGCTGCTTGCAGTCCTCGAAGATCGCCGCGTAGGCGCCGGCGTAGGCGCGATCGGGGATCATCGCCTTGGTGTCGGCGAGCTTGCCGTCGGGGCCCCACATCTTGCCCGAGTCGCGCACGACCACCGGCATCGACGCGTCGACGATCACGTCGTTCGGCACGTGCAGGTTGGTGATCCCCTTGTCGGAGTCGACCATCGCGAGCGCCGGGCGCGTCGGGTAGACCGCCTTGATGTCGGCCTCGATCTCGGCCTTCTTCTCGGCCGGCAGCGCCCCGATCTTGGCGTAGACGTCGCCGAGCCCGTTGGCCGGGTTGACGCCGAGCTCCTTGAACGTCGCCGCGTGCTTGTCGAAGACGTCCTTGAAGAAGACCGTCACCGCGTGCCCGAACATGACGGGGTCGGAGATCTTCATCATCGTCGCCTTGAGGTGCAGCGAGAGGAGCACGCCGCTCTTCTTCGCCTCGTCGATCTGCGCCGCGTAGAACGCGCGCAGGGCGCCGACGCTCATCACGGCGCTGTCGAGGATCTCGCCCTCGACGAGCGAGAGCTTCTTCTTGAGGACGGTGACCTTGCCGTCGTCGCCGACGAACTCGAAGCGCACGTCGGCGGCCTTCGAGAGCGTGACCGAGGTCTCCGAGCCGTAGAAGTCACCGCCGGTCATGTGCGCGACGTGCGACTTCGACTCGGGCGACCAGGCGCCGAGCTTGTGCGGGTGCTTCTTGGCGAAGGCCTTGACCGACAGCGGCGCGCGGCGGTCCGAGTTCCCCTCGCGGAGCACGGGGTTGACCGCGCTGCCGAGCACCTTCGCGAAGCGCGCCTGCAGCGCCTTCTCCTCGTCGTTCTTCGGCGCCTCCGGGTAGTCCGGCACCGCGAAGCCCTGCGACTGCAGCTCCTTGAGCGCCTCCTTGAGCTGCGGGATCGACGCCGAGATGTTGGGGAGCTTGATGATGTTCGCCTCGGGCACGAGCGTCAGCGCGCCGAGCTTCGCGAGGTTGTCGTCGATCTTCTGCGCCTCGGTGAGCTTCTCGGGGAAGGTGGCGAGGATGCGGCCCGCGAGGGAGATGTCACTCGTCTCGACGACGACGCCGGTGCCCTTCGTGAACGCCTGGACGATGGGGAGGAGCGAGTACGTGGCGAGCGCGGGGGCCTCGTCGATTTGCGTCCAGAAGATCTTCGAAGTCGTCGTCATGGTGCGTTCTCCTTAGCGTCCAACAGGGTCGTCCCACCGCGCTCGGCGGCCGCCCGCGTGTCCAGGGTCGGGCCGCCCGCGGGCCGCCCGACCTTCATCGCCCCCGCCATACTCCCGCGACGGCCGCGCGGCAGCGGATCGTGGGGCTCGTCGGAGATCACGCGGATCGCGCGGGGCAGCGGGTCGCGCGGATCATGCGCCGCTGCGGCGCCGCGCGGGGGCGC
>CAIXWQ010000341.1 GCA_903923175.1 uncultured delta proteobacterium
GCCAAGGTCGACGTCGCTCGCGTGCTTGGTGAGCCACTTTCCGATCTCCGCGCGCGCGTCGGCGAGCACGCGGGCGAGATCGCTCGCCGTCGGCGCGGGGGCTCCAACGAAGACCGGTGGGCCGCCGCGCGATCGGACGAAGAGGCCGTCGAGGAACAGCGAGTGATAGTGGACGTGCAAATTGATCGACGATCCAAAACGCTGCACGAAGCTGACCGCGCCGCCCTTCCCGTGGGTGAGACCGAGCTGGGCCCGCATCCAGCGGAAGACCGCGTTGACGAGCGCGCGATCGCAGGCGGCCAGCAGCTTCGGATCGCGGGCAGCGGCGATCCGAAGCTCGAACGGCAGCGAGAGGACCCACTGTCGGATTGGCACGTTCGGCAGAACGCGATCCGTCAGGTGCGCGGCAGTATTGCACATCACGCGGGCCGCACATGAGGCACACGGCCCTCGTTTCTTGCACGAGAACGCCACGAGCCGATCCTTGCGACACGCCTCGCAGTGCACGCGCAAGAAGCCAAATTCCAAGAGCCCGCAGCGCAAGAACTCATGGAAGGCGCGCACGACGTAGTTCGGCAACGGCGCTGCGTAGCGCTCCGCGGCGAATCGCAGGAAGGCGCCGAGGTGCTCCTTGACGATCGCGTAGAGGACGGTCGTCTCGGGGCGATGGCGTTCATGGACCGGCGGGGCGCGCGCGTGCATGCGCGCCGGTTGGCGAGGCGCGTGCCGCCGCGCAGCGCAGCGGAATCATCTTGAATTCATGGTCCTCGGCGACCGCACGAACCGGCGGCGGCCCGAAGTCCGCCGGCGCCGCCGGCGGCGTCGAGCGCGAGGATCGCGGCCCGCCACCCGTGAACGGAACCGCTACTGGCCGAGACGACGGACCGCGCGCGCTTCGACTTGCCCGCCGAGGTGAACGCTTCGCCCGTGCTCGTGACCGCTCTCGAACCCGCCGCGATCGACCATCCTTCGCCTCGCGACCTTCTCGCGCGCCGTCGGGTACGCCGCGCGCAGCGCCACGTCGGCGTCGATGGCACGCGCGTCGAGCCGCACGAGCGCGGCAGCGCCGACGGTGGCGCGCTCCTCGGCGGCCGCGAGCTGCAGCTGCGACCGGATCCCGACGACCGCGCCGATCAGCCACGAGTTCTTCCACGCGAGGCCGCGCCCGGCGGACTCGCGCGACGCGATGCGGGCGAGGTCGAGCGTGAGCCAGCCGTACAGGTAGCGCACGATCGTCGTGTCACTCGGTCGACCGATGACTCGCCAGCGGTGGACCTTCCGGCCGTCCTCGATGGCCGCGATGCGCACGATCAGACATCCGTAGTGCCGCGTGAGCACCGCGGCGAGGTGCGACTTCCAGAGCGCCGCGCGCCCAGCGTCGACGTCGAGCGCTTCACCGTCCTGCACCGCCTGCTCGCCAGGCTCGCCCCCTGCGGCCTCTATTTCGGCCTCGGAGATCCGGTGCTTCTCCGCGAGGCGAGCTGCGGCGGCGGCGGCGACCTCGGCCTCGTGGAGGTTGCTCGAGGTCGCGAGCCGACGGAGATCGGCGATCTTGCGGATGACGGCGTCGAGGTTCGGAGAGGTCATGGGGCGCGGCGAGGCGACTTGCGAGATCCGCTTGCGAGCGTCAATTCGGCCGGCGCCGTGCGTCGGTCGACGCGACGGGCACCACACGAAACTGCCCCTCGCCCTCGACGCGGACGACGCGGGGCTGCACGAGCGACTGCCGCAGGTGCATGAGCCCGCTCGTGCCGCGCGTCCTCTCGAAGCCCATCGTGCGCCACGCGGCCGCCTCGGGCTCGTCGGCACAGCGCACGACGACGAGCGCGCTCCCCGTGCCGAGCGTGTCGCAGAGTCGGCGCACGAGCGCGAGCTCGACGTTCCGACCGCGCGATGAGGGGACGAGCTCGATCTCGCTGACGTAGAGCAGGTCCTGTCCGACCCCCTCGAAGGACTCCTCTCTGAAGGAATCGCCCTCGAAATAGACCTCGTAAAGGGACTCGAGCTCGCCGCTGTCGGCGTCCAGCGCGAAGAAGAGCCGACCGCCCGCGACCTCCACGTGGATGATCGCGACACGCGCGCGACCGACGACGGCCTGCTCCTCGTCTAGCCGATCGTCGAGGACCTCGATGTCGAGCCACGAGACGAGCCCCTCGTCAGCATCGGGCTCGTCGAGCGTGATTTCGGTGGTGATACGGCGGTGCACGCCGCGAGGGGAACAGCGGCGCGCGACGAATTCAACCTGGCACCGTCGTCCCTTTCCAGGAGGCCGTCGGCTTTGCCCTAGGGATGGAGCCCGTCACGCCCTCCCCCGATTCGCCCCTCGCCCAGCTCGCCGCGCTCATCCGCGACGAGCTCCGCACCTTCCGCGAGGACCTCGCCTCCCCTGAGTTCGTCGACAAGCACACGAGCGGCCTCGGTCCCTCCGTCTTCCTGTCGGCCGCGCGCGCCGGCGAGTTCGACACGTTCCGCGTCGGCAAGCGATTCGTCGCGCGCGCGGCCGACGTTCGCGCGTACATCGAGCGGCAGCGCGTGCCGCGCGAGCGCGTGCGCACGTCGGAACCGAAGGTCGACGAGTTCGACGTGCAGCTCACGCCACGTGTGAGGCGCACGGTCGCGAATCGAGTTGCTCGTTCCCGCACGTCGAGCGAACCGTGAGGACGATGGCGAACGGCAACGAGCGCTACGACGAGCGCCGCAACATCGGGCATGTCGAGTACGTCGAGGCGAAGGCCGGCGAGCTCGGGCACTACCTGCTGATGCCCACCATCTGACCATCCGTGCTCGGGGCTGAAATTCCGGACGACCCGGAAGCGCTCGGCGCGGTCGGAGAGTCCGATGGCAGCGACGAAGAAGAAGGCGAAGGGGCGGCGTCCGGCGGAGCGGCAGA
>CAIXWQ010000342.1 GCA_903923175.1 uncultured delta proteobacterium
GACCGCGCCGCCGCCGCCCTGTCGCGGTTGGCCGAGCGCTGCGCCGCGCGCGGGCTCGCGCTGCGCGCCACGCCGCTCGGTCGCGGCACGCGCGCGTTCGAGGAGCTGCCGCTCAGTCTCCGCCGCGGACCGTGAGCTGATCGCGGGTGGAGGGGGGCGAGAGGCTCGATTTCGGCAGCGGGGTGAGATCGTCGAGCGCGCTGCGCGTCGCCTTCGGAGGCGGCGCTGGAGGCGGCAACGAGCCCGCGCCGACCGCGTCGCGCAGCGCCTCCCAGTGGCTGGTGAGCACGCGCGCCTCGAGCATGAAGGAGTACGCCTCGAGCGCGTCGCGCGCCCCCGCGTCGGAGATGTCGCGCGCGCGCCGCGCCAGCGCGCGGAACGCGAGGTAGCGCCGCCCCTCGAGCCCGAGGAGGATGGCGATAGACGCGTCGCTGCCGCCGCGCGCCCCCTCCTCGCCGATCGCGTGGGCGACGCGGCCGAGGATGCGCCCGAGCGCCGCCTCGCAGACGCCGATCGCGTCCGCGTGGTCGCCGTGGGCGATCGTCTCCTCGATCTGCTCGACCAACGCCCGTTCGGCCGGCGAGAAGAGCTGCGCGAAGCTGAAGTGCTTGGTCGCGGCGGCGCTCGCGGGCGAGGGCGGCGGGGGCGCGATCGCCTCCGACAGCCCCGAGCCGCGCAGCGTGATGCGCCCCGGCTGCGCCGGCTGCGGCGTGCCCTCGCCGCGTGGCGGCGCCGGCGTGACGACGTGCGCGTTGGCGTACTCGCGCCCGGGCTGCGCTACTGGAGCGGCGTCGGACTCGGCGTCCGAGCGCGCGTCCGAGAGCGCCTCGGCCTCCCAGTCGTCGCCGACCACGCTCTCCTTGCCGCCGCCGACGTCCTCGGGCTCGTGCGGCGCCTCGTGGCCGTGCTGCGCCTCGCGCCTCGCCGAGGCCTCGATCGAGGCGAGGTCGGCGAGGAAGGTCCCCTCGCCAGCGGCCAGCAGCTGCGCCGACGTGACGACCTCGGCCTCCTCGTGCGTGACCGACACGACCGCCGGCACCGGCGGCGCGCTCGTCTCGATCTCCCCGTCGAGCGCGTCCGCCGGCGGCGCGGCGTGCTCCGCGTGCGACTCATGCGCCGCGTGCGACGCGTGTGACGCGTGTGACGCGTGCGTGGGGCGCGAGGGGCGGCGACGCTCCGCCATCGTCACGGGGGTCCTCGAGCTCGGCGGCCCGAGCTCGGGCGGCGAGGAGTCGAGCTTCGCCGGCAGCTGCGACTCGTAGCCGTCGAGCACCAGCGACGTGATCTTCGCCAGCGTCTCCTGCACGCCGAGGCCCGACGTCGCGACCGTCTCGAACGAGGGGGCGCCGTGGCGGTTCAGCAGCCGCTCGAGCTCCTCGAGCGGCACCGCCGGGTCGAGATCGCGCTTGTTCCACGCGAAGACGTGCGGGAGCTGCGCCAGATCGCGGCCGTGCTCGGCGAGGTTGTCGCGGAGGTTCTCGAGCGACTCGAGGTTCGCGTCCGCGCGGTCGAGCTGCGAGTCGGCCACGAACACGAGCCCATCGGCGCCCGCGAGGACCAGCCGCCGGGTCGCGTTGAAGTAGACCTGGCCGGGGACGGTGAAGAGCTGCAGGCGCACGCTCATCCCGCGCATCGGCGGCAGCCGCAGCGGCAGGTAGTCGAAGTACAGCGTGCGATCGACGGGCGTCGCGAGCGACACCAGCTGGCCGCGCCGCTCCGCGGGCGCCGCGTCGTGCACGGCCTGCAGCGACGTCGTCTTCCCCCCGAGGCCCGGACCGTAATAGACGATCTTGAGGACCAGCTCGCGCGCGGCCGTGTTCAGAGACGCCACGCGTCGAGGATACGGAGCGCCGCCCGCGCCGGGAAGCGCCGTGCTCGCCTACTTCTTGCGCGCGTCCACCGGTTCGAAGTCGCCGGTATTCAGCACCAATTCGTCATCCTGCGCCGACACGACCTCGAGCTCGCCCGTCGTGAGCAGCATCGCGTCGTCCGCCGGCGCGCTCGGCCGCGGCACGGCGCGATCGATGCGCGGGGTCGGCGGAGCGACCGGGATGGCGTTCGGCACCGCGCGCGGCCTGGGCGCGCCGTGCGGGGTCGTGCCCCCGGGAGCCTGCGGCGCGTGCGGCGTCGCGTTCGGCGCGTTCGGCGCGTTCGGCGCGTGCTGTGCGTGCTGTGCGTGCGGCGCCTGGGGCGCGGTGCTCGGCATCGGCCGCGGAACAGGGGGCGCGGGCGCCGGCATCGTTCGCGGTGAGCTAGGGACGCCGCTCGACGAGGCGCGCATCGAGCTGGGCGGCAGCTCGGAGTGGGGGCGCGGGATGCCCGAGGCCGGGGGCGCGCGCAGCGACGAGGGCGGCAGCTCGCCGGTCGCGACGTCGTCGTCGCCCGCGGCCGAAGCGCCGGCCTGGCCGCCGAGCAACGCGCGATCGCCCAGCCGGGCGCACGCGGCGCACAGCACGGGGAGCTTTCCGCGGATCGGGATGCGAGGGAGCTGACGGCCGCAGCCGCTGCAGAGGATCGCCACGCAGGGGAGCTTACGCGCGTACGTGCTCGCGTACGATCGCCATCACCTCGGGGTCCTCCAGGATGTGGTCGCTCTTCTTCGCGACCGCGAGGATGGCGTCCACCAGCTCCTTCGACGGCTCGATCGACCGCTTGCGCAGCCAGTAGGTCACGTTCGAGGCGCCGCTCATGTACCCGATGCAGATCTCCTGGCCGCGGCCGAACATCCCGGCCGGCACGCCGCTGTAGATCCGGTCGGCCAGCCACGCGTCGCCCTTCGCCTCGGCCTTGATGATGGCCGCCGCGTGGACGCCGGTCGCCGTGCGGAACGCGTCGCGACCGATCAGCGGGTAGTTGATCGGCACCTGCCACTTCACCGCGCGCGCCGCGACCTCGCAGTATTCCATGAGCTTGCTCGTGTCCTGCCCCTCGAGCTCGCCGAGGAGCTTCAGGTTCAGGAGGATCAGCTCCATCTGCGCGTTGCCGACGCGCTCGCCGATGCCGAGCGCCGTGCCGTGCACGCGATCGGCGCCGAATTCGAGCGCCCAGATGGCGTTCACCAGCGCGAGGCCGCGGTCGTTGTGTCCGTGCCAGTCGATCCCCACGCCGGTGACACCCATGCCGGCGATCGTCGCCCGCGTGAAGTTGATCAGGTTGCGCACGCCGTCGGGCGTGGAGTGGCCGACGGTGTCGGAGAGGCAGAGGCGCGTCGCGCCGTGATCGACCGCGTTCTTGAACAGCTGCGCGAGCACCTCGGGGCGCGAGCGCGTGGTGTCCTCGGTGACGTAGCAGACCTTCAGCCCTTCCTTGACCGCGAAGTCGATCGCCTCGGCGCTCTTCTTCACCAGCGCGTCGACGTCCCACGCCTCGGCGAGCTGCCGGATCGGCGAGCTGCCGATGAACGTGTAGACCTCGACCGGGATCCCGCACTTCTGCGAGATCTCCGCCATCGGGGCGATGTCCGAGATCACCGTGCGCCCCGCCATCGCGACGCCGAGCTTCAGCCTGCTGCGCTGGATCTCCTGGCACATCGCGAGGCAGTCGTCGTACGCGCGCGTCGACGAGCCCGGCAGCCCGATGTCGGCGATGTGGATCCCCACCTCGTCCATCAGGTGCACGAGTGCGAGCTTGTCCTCGAGCCGCGGATCGACGACCGACGGGTTCTGGATCCCGTCGCGCAACGTCTCGTCGAAGAACGTCGTGTGGAGCGGGGTGAGCCGCCAGCGACGATGGATGGTGTTCCAGTCGTAGACGAGGTGGTCGTCGGCCTCTCGCGCGGAAGGACCGCTCGGCGCGCGTTCGCTCATGGGGGCAGTATAGTCATCTCGCACAGACGCACCCATCGCGTCTGGGTGGGCCGCGTCGTCGACGCATTGCGTGAACGCGCCGCGGTGGCGAGCGCGCGAGAGGCTCGTAACCCGACCGCTCAGGGCCCCGCGTCGCCGAACGGGTCGGGCGCGCCGGCCTCGATCCACGCCTGGATTTCTACCGCGAAGGCGGGATCGCCGTCGGAGCCGAGCGGCATCGGCGTGTCGACGCCGGCCTCTCGCGCGCCGAGGACCTTCAGGTAGAGCCAGCTCTTGGCCGGGTTGCCGGGCTCGACGCGAAAGAGATCGGCGCGCTCGGTCGAGCGCACGCCGAGCAGCTGCGCGAGGTCCTCCTTGGGCGTGCGGCCGAGGATCAGACCGGCCGAGTTCGACTCGCTGTGGCAGCCGGGCTCGAGGCCGCGGCAGCCCGCGAGCCGCGCGACGACGTGCCCCGCCGTCGAGTCGGGGTAGTCGATGCCCGGGCCGGTGTCGGGCGCGAAGAAGCCGGTCTCGTCGACGTCCGCGTTCGCGTCCTGCGCGTCCTGCGGGGAGGTCGTCGGCGCGCTCGCGCTCGAGCACGCGCTC
>CAIXWQ010000343.1 GCA_903923175.1 uncultured delta proteobacterium
CCGCACGGGAAGGAGCTGCGCGTTCTTCGACGAAATCGAGCAAGAGCTCTCGTTCGCGCTTACGACGCAACCGCGGTGCGAGGGGAACTCGTTCGTTCTCACGATGACGCATCGATTGTGGCTCGACCCCTAGCCAAGTCGGCGCGGCTCGCGGATTCGTAGGTCGATTCGAGTCGAGTCGGCTCGCGCTGGAGCTGGTTGGCGCCTTGGACGTGGAGCGCCCCACGCCGGGCGGTCACGCGTGCACTCGCGAGCCAAGCCGTGCGCGGGGGGCGCCGACGGTGCGCGTGACGAATCCGACGTTCGAGCATCGGTAGGGCGCGGGCGGCAAGGTGGCCTGAGGCGGGGCGGGCGGGGCGGGGCGAGGCGGCCGGGGTGTCAGACGAGGCGCGGCTCTGACGTCTGGGTCGACGAGCAAGCGTTTCCACGCGCACGCAGGGCTTCGATGCCTCCGACCCGGCACTCGCGACCGCACCCGCGACCTGGGTATGCGGTCCGAGCCCGAACGCGCCAAAACCAAGGAGGGACACCATGCAAGGTATCCTCGTGAAGATGGGGCAAGGCCGCTGCCAAGAAGTAACGCTGAGGCGGTACGGCTAACGCGAGGCGGCGCCTTCGAGGCGTCGTCCAACTCCGCCCCCCCCGGCCGCCGCGAGCGCGTCGGAGGGGCTGATGGTGCGGGCTCGATGGCGTCGCATTCTGCGATACCTTCGGCCCTTCCGGTCGTACCTCGACTGGCCCACGCAGGTCGTCTTCTTGAGCGCCGACGCATCGGTCGATGCGACTCGTCCGCTTCGCCGCGGCACGCGGCGCAAGGGCGGTCGCGGCGGCGCCTTCGCAACCACACTCAGCCTTCGAGCGACGGAGTCTCGAGGAGTGCCTCGAGGTCTGCGCGCATCGCATCGGCCTCGCGCTTCACGAGGGCCTGATCGCAAGCGTCGCCAAGGATGGCCAAGAGATCGGCGTCAACCGAGAGGCCGGCGGCCTGCGCGGCCAGACCCAGCGAGGCCTTCAGGGCCTGGTCGAGCCAGGCGGCGTCGTCCCGACGAAGGGGCGCGAGGAGGTCGGCGAGAGAGGCCGCGCCGGCGAACCCCTTCTGGGCGCGCAAGTTCGCGAGCGCCTGCTGGACCAGCACGCGCGCCTTATGCTCGGCGCCGTCGACGTCGAGGAAGGTCATCTCGCCCTGCTTCCACTTGGCGAGCAGCTCCTGGGCGGCGCGTAGGATCCCCACGCGCTCGCGCGGGAGCTCGTCGATGCGGAGAGTCGGGCGCGTCGGCGCCGTGTGGTGGACGATGAGGCGCAGCGGGCCCCCCTCACCGATCCGCACCTCCACGAGGCCGATCTCGACGGAGCGGGCCAGGGAGACGAGCTCGTCGGCGAGCGGCGCGTCGGTCGGATTCCAGTCGACGAAGACTAGCCACGCCTCGTTCGCCCAGCGCGAATTGGCGGCCGTCTCGGAGATGGCCGTGAATACCTTGGCGCGATCGCGGTCGAGACCGCCCTTCACCTCGATCGAGGCGAGGATGCACTCGGGCGAGCCGTCGACGATGCGGAAGGCCGCCGGGTCGAGCAGAGGGTGTAGGTCGTCGATCTCGGAGAGCGCGCTCGACCGCAGCATCAACATGTCGGGGTTTCCCCAGCGCACGTTGTCCAACGCGTTCGACAGCGACTGGACGCGGGCGGAGAATTGTTCGCTTAGCGCCATCGTGAGCGGCAGGTGCAGGAACGACTCCCAGTGCCGACGGCCGGCATCCCGCGGAGCGTCGGTGGCCTCGGGGCCGTCGTCGTCCGGGGTCTCCGCGGCACGAGTTGCCGGCTCGCCGGCCGACGACAGCCGGTAGCCGCCCCACGCGCCGTTCGAGCTCACGAGCCCTCCGTCCTTCGCCCGCTTGATGTAGTTGGCGAAGTTGGAGCGGAGGTCTTCGACCTCCTCGGCTGAGAGCGCGAAATCGCCCGCCCGGGTGCGCGCAGCCTCCTGGATCTCGGTGGTCTTCAGCGAGGTGCCGTTCGCAAGCAGCGCTGCGAGAAGGGAGTCGAACTTGGCCTGGAGGCCGGGGTGTTTCGGGGTGCGCGACATGAGAGTCTCCTGGGATCGTGCGGTCGGCCGGAGAGACGCTGCGCGCACATGGATTCTGACACCGGTCGGGGTCGACGACCTTCGCGAGCTCAGCAAACTACGCCATGGGGCACAGGGAGTCTGCCGGCCGCGCGCGGCGTGCACTCCTGCGCGGAATGGGCGACGGCCCAGCGCCATTTGCCGGCCCGTCCCGTGAGTCGCGGATCGCGTACCATCCCTCCGCATGTGGTTCGTCGAGCTCGGATCGTGCCGCGTGGAGGTGGTCGAGGCAGCGACGTGCTGGTCAGCTCCGACGACAACTACCTCTCGCACGGCGGCGGAGTTTCGGCGGCGATCTGGCGCCGGGCTGGCGATGGGCTCGCCGCGTACGTCGATCGCG
>CAIXWQ010000344.1 GCA_903923175.1 uncultured delta proteobacterium
CGTCGCCGCCCTCACGCCGCTCCCCGTCTCGGGGGTCATGCTGGCGATCTCGCTGACCAAGCTCGGCGCGATCTGCAAGCTGTGCGCGGGGCTCTACACGGCGTCGCTGCTGCTCGCCGTCGCGGGCGTGCTCGCGCTCGTGTACGCCGGCGGCCGCAAGGCGCAGGCGCCGGCGCAGGCCGCGCTCCCCGAGACGCGCGCGTACCTCGTGGGGATGGCGCGCACGCCCGAGAGCGAGGCGCCCGCCACGCTGCTGGATCCGCCCCCGACGGGGAGCTGGCTGCTCGTGCCCGCGCACTTCACGCTGCTCGCGCTCGCGGCGGTGGCCCCCGCGCTGATCTACGTCGCGTCGGTCCCCGACTACCGCCCCTACCTGATGGCGTGCGGCAAGCTCGACGCCCCGGGCGACAAGCACGGCGCGCTCGTGAAGATGACCACCGCGAGCCCCGTCGAGCGCGCGGTGAGCTTCGAGGATCCGCTCTGCCCGACGTGCAAGGCGTTCCACGACACGCTGGTGACCGAAGGAGTCTACGACAAGCTCGATCTCTCGGTCGCGCTGTTCCCGCTCGATTCCGAGTGCAACTGGATGCTCGATCGCTCGCTCCACCCCGGCGCCTGTCAGCTCGCGCGCGCGGTGCTGTGCGGCGACAAGTCGGGCGGCGGTCGGCTGGTGCTCGAGTGGGCCTACCAGAACCAGGAAGAGCTGCGCGCGGCCGGCAAGGAGGGCAAGGAGGCGCTCCGCAAGAAGATCGTCGCCCGCTTCCCCGACGTCGACGCGTGCCTCGACGCCAAGGAGACCAAGCTGCGGCTCGACAAGACGCTCCAGTACGCGGTCGCCAACAAGGTGCCGGTCTCGACGCCGCAGCTCTACCTCGGCGACAAGCGCCTCTGCGAGGAGGACAGCGATCTCGGGCTGCGCTACGCGATCGGCCAGATCGCCCCGAAGGTGGACCGATGAGCGCCGTGAGCGGAGTGAAGCCCTTCGTCGCCCCGGTGCTCGGGGTGCTGCTGCTCGGCGGCGCGCTCGCCTTCGTGCGGCGCGACGTCTCCGCCGCGAGCAAGCGGCTCGCGAACCCGGAGACGGCGCAGGAGACCAACGCGGCCACGGCGGCCTCCGCAAGCGCGGCAGTGGCCGACGACGCCGAGGCCCCCTACTGCACGCCGCAGTTCAAGGGCGTGCTCCAGCGCGTGCTGCACGCCTGTGGGCTCGTGGGCGGCCAGGAGCGGCGCGGCTGCCAGCCGGCCGACGTGAAGTCGTTCGCCAGCATCAGCGACGACGACTTCAACGCGCTCTTCACGCCGCTCGCCAAGCGCGGCGGCATCCTGATGTTCGACGACAACGGCGACAAGCTCGACGACGGCGCGAAGAAGGTGCTCGACGAGAAGTGGGAGGAGCGCAAGGGCGCTCGCTACTTCTTCGTGGTGTCGCGCGCGTCGAAGACGGGCGGCGCCGAGCTCAATCGCGCGCTCTCGCATCGGCGCGCCAACTCGGTGCTGTTCCACCTGCAGGAGCAGAACAAAGACGAGGACCTCGACAAGCAGGTCGGGATGCTCTGGCTCGGGAGCGAGTTCGCGCAGCTCTCGAAGGACTACTGCGAGGGGTGGACGACCTCGCGCCCGGGCAAGAAGTGCGACGCCGAGGCGATCAACCGGAGCTCGTTCATCTCCTGGGTCGACTGCCGCCTATGAAGCCCGACACCCGCCTCATGCTCGGGATCCTCGGGCTCTCCACGCTGGTGACGCTCACGCTCGGCGCCTGCGAGGACGACGCGAAGCCCGCCGCCGGCAAGCGCAGCGAGGCGGTCGCGGCGCCGAAGCCCTCCGCGTGCGCGACGCCCTCGGTCGCCAAGGCCGCGTCGAACGGCGCGGGGTCGACCAGCGGCGCGCCGAAGGCGCCGCGTCGCCTGTGCCTGCCGCCGGCCGCCGACGGCAAGTCGCTCCCCGCGGCGAAGCTCGATCACGTCGAGGCGGCGGGCGCGACGCCGGTCGCCGACCGCCTCGCCGTCGGGGGCGGCAAGTGGACGTGGGTGAACCTGTGGGCGGCGTGGTGCGCGCCGTGCCGCGAGGAGATCCCGCGCCTGCAGGCGTTCGCCAAGCGCTTCTCCGGCGCGGGGATCCCGATCCAGCTCGCGTTCGTGAGCCTCGACGACGACGAGCGCCAGGCGCGCAAGTTCCTCGGCGATCAGCCGGCGGCTGGGCTGCGCGCGAGCCACTGGCTCCCGGAGGGCGCCGCGCGCACCGGGTTCCTCGAGAGCGCGAAGCTCAAGGCCGACGCCGCGTTGCCGCTCCAGGTGCTCGTCGATCCGAGCGGCGCGATTCGCTGCGTGATCGACGGCGCGGTCGAGGAGACCGACTACACGCAGCTCGAGGCCTGGCTGAAGGGCAGGTGAAGCGCGCGGCGCGCGGGCGTCGCAGCGCGTCGAGCGGGCGACACCGCGGCATCGCGCGTGCACGAGCCGCGCGTTCGGTGCACCATCGAGCGAGATGCCCGACGACGCCCACTCGCCCTCCTCGACGCGCCTACGCGAACGCGCCGAGCAAGACGTCGAGCTCGAGTCCGCCGCGGGGAGCTCGCTCGTGCCTTCGAACGACGCAGCGCCCGCGCCGGCGATGCGGCACACGCTCGTCGTCTCGGACGTGCACCTCGGCGAGGGGCCGCCCGCGCCGCGCGCGTCCGAGGCCGAGTGGATGTTCTACCGGCACGAAAGGTTCTTCCCCGACGCCGACCTGCAGTCGCTCGCCGCCTGGATCGTCGCCCGGCTCGGCGCCGCCGACGCGCTCGACTTCGTGCTCGACGGCGACGTCTTCGAGCTCGAGGGGCCGCGCGTGCGCGACGGGGTCGACGTCTTCGACGAGGCGCCCCGCACCGAGGAGGACGCGCTCGATCGCACGCGACGCATCGTCGAGGCCCACGACGGCTTCTTCGCCGCGCTCGCCGGCCTGGTGGATCTCGGCCATCGGATCGTCTTCGTGGCGGGCAACCACGACGCGCAGCTCACCTTCCCGGGCGTGCAGTCGCTCGTGCGCCAGGCGATCGCCGAGCGCGCCGAGCAGACCGCGTCGGCGCTCGAGCGCGTGCGCGTCGAGCCGTGGTTCTACCGCACGCGCGACGGCCTCCACGTCGAGCACGGCCACCAGTACGACACCTACTGCTCGTTCCGCGATCCGCTGCGGCCGCTCGATGCGAGCGGGCGCGAGGTCTTCCCGACGCTCGGCTCGCTCGCCTTCCGCCGCGTGATGAGCCGCATGGGCTACATGAACGCGTACGACGAGCGCTCGTACATGCTCTCGTTCGGGCGCTACGTGCGGCACTGGGTGCGCTACTACCTGTTCACGCGGCGCTCGATGGCCCTCGCCTTCCTCCAGGGCGCGATCCGGATCGTGCGCGAGCTGCTGCGCAGCCGCCCCGCGCAGCCGCTCCTCGCGGTGGTGCGCGAGCAGGCGCGCCTGGCCCGCGCGGCCTACGCGCAGACGCTCGAGGTCGACGCGGAGGCGCTGGAGGCGCACGCCCGCCTGTTCGCGCCGCCAGCCGACGAGCAGCCGTACCGCGTCGTGCAGGAGTTCCACCTCGACAGCATGGTGCTCGGCGTCGTCGGCCTCGCGGGGATCGTCACGGCGGCGTTCAAGCCGCGCCTCGGCCTCGCGATGGCGATGGGC
>CAIXWQ010000345.1 GCA_903923175.1 uncultured delta proteobacterium
CGCGCTCGCCCGCGACGACGAGGCGCTGCTCGCGTTCGGGCGCGCCGCCGAGCTCGGCGACGCCGACGCGTGGGTCACCAAGGCCACGCTCGAGGAGGCGCTCGGCCGCACCGACGACGCGCTGCGCTCCCACGCGCGCTACCTCGCGGCCGCGCCGCGCGGCGCGCACGCGAAGGAGGCGATGGAGCGGCTCGTCGCGCTACGCGCAGGCGAGCGCGGCGACGGGACGCCCTCCACGGAGCGCTGAGCACGCGCGCCCGACGAAGCAGAGCCCGGCGACTCGTGAGAGGGGCCGGGCTCGCGGAGACGGGCGGCGGTGAGCCGCCGGCGGGACGGACGGGACCGAGCGCCGCTACGACTTCTCGCCGTCGATGTGGAGCGGGATCTCGCGGTACGTCGGGGCGACCTCGGGGTGGAGGCTGTCCTCGCGCACCAGCACGACCTCGTTCTCCTTGATGCGATCGATCTTCCAGTAGAGCGGGTAGCTGGTCAGCGTGCCGGTGCCGAGCTTCACGTTCTCGCCGCGGCCGATGTGCATGCCGCGCATGACCGTCCACCCCTTGCCGTGCGGATCGATGAACATCGCGCGCGGGCCGTCGCCCGAGTTGACGATCGCCACCAGCTTGAGCTCGTCGATGCCGAACTTGTCGAGGATGACCGTGTACTGCGGCACCGCCTTGGTGTCGCTGGCCGGCAGGAACGCGCGCCCGAAATCGTGGAACGGATCGCGGTTCGAGTCGCTCTCGGTGAAGTCGCCCTCGTTGAACGTGAGCGCGATCGCCGAGCCCGACGCCGACGCCGACGCCGACGCGACCGCGGCCGGCTTGGGGGCGGCCGAGGCGGCGGGCGCGGGCGGCGCGGGCTGCACCGGCGTGCTGCACGCGACCCCGAGGAGCCCGAGGGCGCACGCGCCCGCGACGAGAGCGAGGGGCAGGAGCTTGGTCTTGGTCGTCATTTCGGCGCTCCCGGCGGCGGCGCGGCAGCGGCCGGCTTCGGGTTCATGTGGAACGCGGTCGTCAGGCAGCTGGCCGACAACGTCGTCTCCTCGTTGTCGCCCATGACCGGGTTGGTCATCGAGATGTTCTCGACGTTCATCACGCGGTCGAGCCGTGAGATGCCGGCGAAGAACTTCGCGAGCTGGTGGTATCGGCCGGTCACGTCCAGCTTGATGGGCACGCGCGTGTAGTAGGGCTGCGCCTGCTCATCGAGCGGCAGCACCGTGCGCACCTTCAGCCCGGCGATCTCCGCCTGCTGGTTGATGGCGCCCAGCAGCGATGCCATCTCGGCGGTCTCGGGGAGGATCTTGTTCAGGTCGCGCGAGCGCGCCTTCTTCTCCTCGAGCTTGGCGCTGTCGGCGAGGTACGCCTGCTGCGCCTGCCCGGCCGCGATCTCGTCGGTCTTCAGCTGCGCGTTCTGCGTCTTCGCCGCGTTGATCGCGTTGGCGAGATCGTTGAAGAAGAACATGAAGTAGACGGCCGCGATGACGATCGCGCCGACCAGGCCGAGGAGGAACTTGATCCCCGAGCCGATCTTCTTCCCTGCTGCCTGCGGTGCGGGGGGAGCCATTTAGTACCTCACCGACGCGCGCATCTCGAACCCGACGACGTTCAGCGACGAGGTCGTCTTGCCCGCAGCGACGTTCTTCTCTTCCGTCCTCACGAGCTTCACGTTCTGGAAGTAGCGCGAGACGCTGACGCGGCGGAGGAACTCCGCGACGTCGTCGTTCGTCTTGCCGAGGCCCATGATCACGACGTTCTTGTTGTCCTCGCGGAACGAGGTCACCCAGAGCCGGTGTGGATCCCAGCGCTCGCTCGGGATGGCGCCCGGGTTCTCGCGGCGCAGGCGCTCGATCGCGTCCGGCTCCGTCGTCGGGAGCTTGCGCGGCGTGAGCACGCGCGAGATCTCGAGCAGCAGCGCGGTCGGCCCGGTGCGGCCGGCCTGCAGCTGCGTGATCGCGTCCTCGCGCTTCTGATACTCCGCGAGGTCGCGCTTCACGGCCTCGTGGTTGGCGACCTGGGCCTTCTTCTGGTTGATGGAGGCCGTCAGCACGTTGTTCGACTCGACGACGTCGTCCAGCTCCTTCTTCTTGCCTGCGTGCACGAAGAAGATGCCGATGACCTCGGCCAGGACGACCACCGCGAGCGCGACGATCCAGAGGTTGCCCCCCTCGCGCTTCTGCTCGCGGCGACGGGGAAGCAGATTTACGCGGATCATGCCCGCTTCCTTTCCATCGAGTGGGAGCTAGCTCCCCCTCGAGCCCCCCCATGGAGCGGGAGCATTCCGAGCTGGATGCGGCTCATGCCCGCTTCTCCTTGTCCTTCCGGAGCGCCAAACCGAGCGCCACGGCGAGCTGCTCACCCCTCGCCTGTGCGATCGCCGGGTTGAGCCCCCCTTCTACGCCGACCTTCGCCATCGGATTGAAGCGTTCGACCGGCACGCGCGCGCGTCGCTCGATGGCCGAGGCGAGGCTCGGGAGCGAGGCGCCGCCACCGGCGAGATAGATCCGCGCGATCTCGCCGCCGTCGGCGTTGGTCGCGAGGAAGAAGTCGAGGCTGCGCTGGATCTCGCCGGCGAGCCCGTCGGCGACCTGCGCGAGCACGTTGTGCACCTGCGCGGGGACGGGCTCGGTGCCGGTGCCGCCGACCTTGTAGGCCTCGGCCTGGTCGCGCGAGACGCCGAGCTGCTTCTGGATCTCCTCGGTGAAGGAGTTGCCGCCGTTCGCGATGTCGCGCGTGAAGGCGGAGACGCCCCTCGACACGATGTTCAGCGAGCTCAGCGAGGCGCCGACGTTGATCAGCGCGACGGTCTGGTCCTGCGGCAGCCCGTAGGTGACCTCGAAGATGTTCTGGATGGAGAAGGCGTCGATGTCGACGCAGAGCGGTCGGAGCTTCGCCTCGCGCGCCAGCTCGGCGTAGTCGTTGATCTCGTCGCGCTTGGCGGCGACGAGCAACAGGTCCATCTGACCGGCCTCCGGGCGCCTTCGCAGCACCTCGTAGTCGATCTGCACGTCCTTGATGTCGAAGGGGATGTGCTGCTCCGCCTCCCACTGGATCTGCTCGTCGAGCTCCGCGGGCGTCATCAGCGGCACGCTGATCTTGCGGATGATCACGGACTGCCCGCTGACCCCGAGCGCCACGTCACGAGACTTCACGCCCGCGTCGCGGAAGACCTTCGTGAGGGCCTCCACCACGGCGCCGGAGTTCATGACGTGGCCGTCGATGATCGTCTGCGGAGGGAGCGGCTCGAACCCCAGTTTGACCAGGGAGAGGCCCTTCCGCGATTCCTTGAGCTGGCAGACCTTGATGGCGCTCGACCCGATGTCGACGCCCACAAGGTTCTTTCCCTCGGCCATGTCCTACGAGCCTCCGGCGCGTTCCATGTCCATGGAGCAAGCGCATCGCGTGCACCACGAAGTGTCGCGCGGGGTCGAGCATGTCACCGGCGGATCTTGACGGCCAAGAATCGGGAGACGAGCGCGGCCCCACGCCCGGACCCCCTCACGCGAAGCGGCCGGCCCAACCAGGTAGCTGGGGCCGGCCGATTCGTGACGAAAAGGATTTCCGAGGCCCAGCGGGCCTTTCGGCTCGAGGCCCCGGCTTCAGCCGGGGTGGATCGGCGGGCTGCGCCTGGAAGGCCTCGCGGCGCCTAGGCCTTGGTGACGGTCGTGGTCGTCAACGTGAACGGGTTGGGGCTCGGATCGCAGCTCGCCTTGACGTCGCCGACGACGAAGGCGTTCGCGAAGACCGTGTAGCGCAGCAGCTTCAGCGGCAGCTCGCTCCCGGGCGCGGCGGTGGCCGTCAGCTGCAGCTCGATGCTCGGCGGCGTGTAGCTGTCGCCGTTCTCGACCTTCGCCGGCAGCTTGAAGTGGACGACGCCGTTCTGGTGCCAGACGAGCGCGCTCTTGGCGACGTTCGCGGTCCCGGTCTTGGGGACGATCTTGGCGGAGCCCTCGACGAACTTGGTGCCCGCCGGCACGACGAACTCCGCCTCCATGTCGTGGAGGTAGTTCAGCCCGGTGTGATCGATCTTCCCGGAAGGGAAGCTGTCGAGGCGCAGGGTGTAGGTCCCCCCCTGAGCCACGCGGTCGGGAGCGCTCACGACGACCGAGAAGGCCTGGTCGCCGCCGCGTGAGCAGACCATCGGCGCCTTGACCGTCTTGGTCTGCGCCCCGAGCGGCGCGCTCACCGCGAAGCCCGCCACCACGACCGAGACCAGCCCCACGCGTCGGACGATCGACCCCATGCCCCTGCTCCCCCGGCGCCGACCGAAGGGGCCAGCACGCCGATGGGGGGTAGCACGAGACGAGACGCGCGCAGCAGAGCGGTGGAGGATCTCGCGCGCAGCACGAAGATAGGTCGATTCGAGGGCAGTCGGTGCAGGTCGCACCCGTTGATGGCGGCGGGGCCGGGCGCGGACGACGGGGCGAGCCCGAGGTAGGCGGCGAGGCCCGGACGTCGGTGCGAGGCGCCGCGGGGAAGCCCCGCCCCTCCTCACGCGTTCAGCGGCGAATCCGGTCGGAACCGCTCTGCGCTTGCACCCTCCATGGGTAGGTCATACTTGGGCGCTCCGGCTGACCAGAGAAAGGTGCCTGGATCTCGATGTCGTCGACCTGGCGGAAGTGGCTCCCGATCGCGATCGTCGCCGGCATCCCGGCGCTGCTGATCGCCGCCCTCCCGTCGCCGGCCTCGGCCGACGTCACGCACACGGTCGGCAAGGGCGACACCATCCAGTCGGTCGCGCAGAAGTACGGCGTGACCGTGAAGGCCATCCTCGGCGCCAACAAGATCAAGGACCCCTCGCACCTGCCGCCAGGGAGCAAGATCGTCATCCCCGGCAAGTCCGGACCGGTGGCGTCGGCGTCGGCCTCCAGCGCGAACGCGACGAAGTACGCCGTCTCGCCCAAGCACCCAGGGCGCGTGGTCTTCGTGCGGCTCGTCAACGGCGAGAAGCGCGAGCTGCAGATCGTCAACAAGAAGGGGAAGCTTCAGCCGGGCGTGCTCCCCGCGATGTCGAAGCTGATGCGCTTCCCCATCAACAACCAGGAGCACGCGATCGAGCCGAAGCTCGTCGAGAACCTGGCGAAGGTGAGCGATCACTTCGGCGGCAAGTCGCTCGAGATCATCAGCGGCTTCCGCCCCAAGACGCCCAACCAGTACACCGCGCACTCGAACCACAACGTCGGCGCCGCCATGGACTTCCGCATCCAGGGCGTGCCGAACGAGGTGCTGCGCGACTACTGCCGCACGTTCAAGAACACCGGCGTCGGCTACTACCCGAACTCGCTCTTCGTGCACTTCGATGTGCGGCAGCAGACCACGTACTGGGTCGACCTCTCGGGGCCCGGGCAAGCGCCTCGCTACGTGAACCCGGGGACGTGGACGGCAGACCCGGATCACGACAACCCGTACGGAGAAAGCGGCGCCCCGAAGGCGAGCGCGACCATTCCGGCGGCCGCCACGGCCACCGCCGCCCCCGCGCCGATCGGCTCGGGCGGTCCCAAGTGACCCACGGGGTCATTTCGGACCTTCCCCAACTTCGACGATCTCCGACCGACCGCTGCGTCGACGAGTTTAGCTGGGTCGATACTGACCCCTTCGAATTCAAGAAAGCGCTTGGATCCCAAGGATCGCAAACTTGGCCCAGTCCTCGCTGATGTCCCCGGCAGCAACCGCTCTCGGAGGACGTCGCGATGCTCACTTCCACCCCGCTGTTCCGCATGCCGAGCGCCGACGAAGTGGCGCGTCACATGCCGATCGTTCGTCGCGTCGTCGCCCGCTTCCTCCGCCGCGTCCCGCCGAACGTTCTCCGCGACGACCTCATGGCCGCCGGTACGGTCGGCCTGATCGACTCGCTCCGTAAGAACGGCGGCGACGAGGGGCCGGTCTTCGAGACCTACGCGCGCATCCGCATCCGCGGCGCGATCCTCGACGAGCTCCGCGCGCAGGACTGGCTCCCGCGCCGCGTGCGTCGCGCCATCGAGAAGGACGGCGAGGGCGGCGCGTGCGTCGTCGGCATCGAGGATCTCGATCCGAGCGATCGCGCGGCGGTCGACGACTCGAAGGCCGAGAGCGCCGAGTCCATGCTCATCGCCAGCCGCGAGTCGGCGCGCATGGAGCGAGCCATCGAGCAGCTCCCCGAGCGCGAGCGGCTGATCCTCAAGATGCACTACTTCCAGGACGTGCGCTTCAAGGACATCGGCGCGGTGCTCGGCGTGAGCGAGCCGCGCGTGTCGCAGCTCCACTCGCGCGCGCTCGGCCAGCTCCGCAAGGTGCTCGAGCTGCAGGCGCTCGCCGAAGCCGCCTGAGAAGCAGCCGGTTCGACGCGGAGGGCGGGAGGAAATCCCGCCCTCTTCGCATTTCGAAGGTGCTCAGCCCGCCGAAGCCGCCGCGGCCGCCGAGATCGTCTCGAACGCCGCCACGACCGCGGCCGGCGCCTGCACGAGCTCGAGGAGGACCCCCTCGGCGCCGCGCGGCTTGTCCGCGTTCCCCTTGGGGTGCACGAAGCAGACGTCGTAGCCCGCCGCGCCGCGCCGCACGCCGCCCGGCGTGAAGCGGACCCCCTGCGCGTCGAGCCACTCGACGGCGGCCTTCAGATCGTCGATCCAGAGCCCGACGTGGTTGAGCGCGGGTTCGTGGACGCGCGGGCTCTTGGACGCGTCGACCGGCTGCATGAGATCGACCTCGATGGCGAGCGGCCCCTCGCCCGCGAGGACGATCTCCTCGTCGACGTTCTCGCGCTCGCTGCGGTAGGTGCCGTGCGGGTGCAGGCCGAGCAGCTCGACCCAGAAGGCGTGGAGCGCTGCGCGGTCGAGGCCACCGATGGCGATCTGCTGGACGCCGAGGACGCGGAACGGGCGAGGTGTAGGGGCCATGTGAAGAAGTGTCACGCCGCGCGCGAGCGTCGTCCACGTTTGCGCGTGCGATCGGCCTGCGCGCAGGGGGATTGGCAATCTTGGGCAGGGGCAACGCCGAGCTCGACGGCGACGGTGGCGTGACGTCGCGCCGCTTTGGAATTCGCGTGGGCGACGGCTATAGTGGCCGCCTCGCGCGCGGTCGGCGGGCGCAGAAGCAGCAGCCGTCTGGCCGGCGTGCTCGCGTCGCGAGCGCCCGCTCGCCCCCCTCGAGCCCCCGGAAGTCGACAGGAAGGTGCTGCCTTGATTGCCACTCTGGAGGAGCCCCGTGACCGCGCGAAACGGGCGCTGATCGTCGGCGTGTCCGGGCAGGATGGCGCGTACCTCGCCGAGCTCCTGCTCGGCAAGGGGTACGAGGTGCACGGCACCTCGCGCGACGCCCACGCCGCCAGCTTCGGCAACCTCGAACGGCTCGGCATCCGCGAACGCGTGCGCGCGACGTCGATGTCGCTGAACGACTTCCGCAGCGTGCTCCAGGCGCTGATCCAGGTGAGGCCCGACGAGATCTACAACCTCGCAGGGCAGACCTCGGTCGCGCTGTCGTTCGCGCAGCCGGTCGAGACGATGGAGAGCATCAGCGTCGGGACGCTCAACCTGCTCGAGGCGATCCGCTTCACCGGCCGGCCGATCAGGTTCTACAACGCCGCGTCGAGCGAGTGCTTCGGCGACACCGACGGCGTCGCGGCCGACGAGACCCACGCGTTCCGACCGCGGAGCCCGTACGCGGTGGCGAAGGCGGCCGCGTTCTGGCAGCTCGCGAACTACCGAGAGGCGTACGCGCTGTTCGCCTGTTCGGGAATCCTGTTCAACCACGAGTCTCCGCTCCGCCCCGAGCGCTTCGTCACCAAGAAGATCGTGGCGACGGCGTGTCGCATCGCCAAGGGGAGCAAGGAGACGCTCCGCCTCGGCAACATCCAGATCCGCCGCGACTGGGGCTGGGCCCCCGAGTACGTCGAGGCGATGTGGCTCATGCTCCAGCAGGACCGGCCCGACGACTACGTCGTGGCGACGGGCGAGTCGCACGCGCTCGAGGCGTTCGTCGACGCGGCCTTCCGCTGCGTGGATCTCGACTGGCGCGCGCACGTCGTGACCGACCCCGATCTGCTCCGCCCGACCGACATCGCGGACGGCAGGGGCGACCCGCGCAAGGCGAGGGAGCGGCTCGGGTGGAGCGCTCGCTCGAAGCTCGGCGACGTCGTGCGCATGATGATGGACGCGGAGCTGCGCACGGCCACGCCGCACCACGGCTGAGCGCGGAGCTGCGCGGGCGTCTCAGCGCGTCGCGTCGCGCGCCCACGTGCCGCAGCGCTCGCTCCATGCGCGCAGCGCCTCGCCGACGTCGGAGCGCTGCTCGATCGCGCCGGCGATCGACTCGTACGCGTCGATCACCGAGCCCCAGCCGTACTGTTTCGCCACGTACTCCGCGCCGCGCTCGGCGCAGGCGACGCGCTCGGCGCGCGAGCGCACCGCGGCGACCAGCTGCTCGGCGCCCAGCGTGGCGTCCTCGAAATCGATCGATGCGCCGCCGCGGCACCGCTGCACGTGCCCGTCGGTGACGTCACAGCGCTTGTTCACCCCGACCATGCGGCGGACCTGCCACGCCTCCAGCATCACCAGCGAGAGGCTCTCGCTCAGCGACGGCGTCACCATCGCCAGGCAGTCGCGCAGCAGCCCCCAGCGCGTCGCGTCGTCGACGCGACCGAGCTGGATGACGCGCGGCATGCCTTCGAAGTGCCCCGCGACCTCGCCCGCGGTGACGAGCGTGAGCTCGGACGCCGGCACGCTCCGGCCGTCGTCGAGCTCGATCATGCCGCCCGGATCGCGCTCCGTCAGCGCACGCCAGACCGCGGCGAGCGGCTTCGTCTTCCCCGCGCGGCCGAGCACCAGGATGAACGGCTTGTCGGTCGGGCGGCGATACGGCGCGGGCGCGGGCGGCGGATCCATCCCGACCGCGACCACGGCCTGCGGAGGGCAGCGCGGCGCGACGATGGCGGCGAGCCGCTCGGCCTCCTCCACGACGTTGAGCAGGAGCGCGCGCGGCGCGCGGAACGTCTCGCGCACGATCGGCGCGTAGAGCATGACCTCCTCGTCGCCGAGCGGGATCAACGCCGAGCGGTCCGCGACGAGCGGTAGGCCGAAGATGGTCGGGTAGTAGAGGTAGCCGCAGAAGAAGATGGCGTCCGAGCGGTCCTTGCGGAGCGCGTCGAGCAGCCCGGGGACGATCGGCCCTTGCGAGTAGATCCAGGCGCGATCGAGCACGCCCTGGGCCGCCTTGCGGGGCGCGCTCCAGCCGTCGTAGTCGCGCAGGCGCGCGAGCCCGCGGGCCCCCTTGCGCATGAGCGTCGTCGCCCCCTTGAAGACCTCGTCGAGCGGGACGAGGCGCGGCACGACGGTGGGAAATCGACGCACGCGCGCCCCGCCGATGACCTCCTCGCCCGCGGGGAGCTCGTCGCGCCAGCTCTTGTAGGAGAGGCAGGTCGTGGTGAGCACCTCGAGCTGGTGACCGCGCTCGACCAGCCGCTCGACGACGGCGCGCGCGAGCACCTCGCCGCCGCCCACGATGCCGTCGCCATAGCGCGGCACCACGAACGTGAGACGGAGCGGGCTGGACGTCGGGGTCATGCTCGGGCCCCTTAGCGCCGCGCGCGCCCTGACGCCACGGCGCGTGGCGCGCCGCGGTCGCCGAGTCAGAGCGACTTGCGGATGGCCGCGATCACCGCCGCGGCGTCACGCGCGGCGCGCTCGACGTCGCTGCCGGCGGCCTCGATGGCCCTCACGATGGCGCTGCCGACGACCACGCCGTCGGCGCCGCTCGCGGCGTCTCCGAGCGCGCGCCGAGCCTTCGCGGCGTCGTCGATCCCGAAGCCGACCACCACGGGGAGCGAGAGCTCGGCGCGCAGCCTCGCGGCGGCGTGCGAGGCGGCGACGAGCGGGTCGATCGCCTCGCCCTCGCGCAGCGCGCCGGTCACGCCGGTCACGCTGACGTAGTAGACGAAGCCCGAGGCCCCCGCGCGCGCGGCCTCGACGCGCGTCGCGGAGCTGGTCGGCGTCAGCAGCGGCACGACGTCGACGCCGCGCGCCTTCGCCTCCGCGCGCAGCTCGGCCCCCTCCTCGGGCGGCAGATCCACGATGAGCATGGCGTCGAGCCCCGCGTCGGCGACACGCGCGACCGTCTCGCGCTCGCCCGCGACCACGATCGGGTTCGCGTAGCCGAAGAGCACCAGCGGCGCTTCGCTCGACTTGCGCAGCTCCGCGCCGACCTGGATGGCCGCGCGCATCGAGCTGCCGTGCGCGATCGCGCGGGCCGACGCGCGCGCGATCACCGGGCCGTCGGCGGTCGGGTCGCTGAACGGCGCGCCGAGCTCGAGCACGTCGGCGCCCGCGTCCAGCAGCGCGCGCGCGATGGTGACCGACGCCTCGACCGAGGGGTCGCCGACGCAGAGATAGGCGACGAGCACCGGGCGCCGGGTCGCGCGCGCGGTGGCGAAGAGCGCATCGACACGGCGGCTCACGACGCGCCCCCTTCCCCGCTCGAGGCCGACTCGGGCTGCAGCCGTTCCATGAGCGTGCCGAGGTCCTTGTCGCCGCGCCCGGAGAAGTTCACGACCACGATCGCCTTGGATCTTCCGGCCGCCATGAGCGCGTCGAGCACCCGAGGAAGCGCGGCGACGGAGTGCGCGGTCTCGAGCGCGAGCAGGATCCCTTCGCGCTCGGCGACCTGCTTCACCGCCGCGAGCGCCTCGTCGTCGGTGGCCGAGAGGTACGTGGCGCGCCCCGACCGCATCAGCTCCGCGTGCTCGGGGCCGACGCCGGGGTAGTCGAGCCCGGCGCTGATCGAGTGCGGCTCGATGATCTGCCCGTCGTCGTCGCAGAGCACGTAGCTCTTCGCGCCGTGGAGCACGCCGATGCGCCCTTTGGTGAGCGTCGCCGCGTGCTTGTCGGTCTCGACCCCGAGCCCGCCCGCCTCGACGCCGAACAGCGCGACGCCCGCGTCGTCGACGAAGGGCGCGAAGATGCCGATGGCGTTCGACCCGCCGCCGACGCACGCGACGACCGCGTCGGGGAGCCGACCGGTCACCGAGAGCAGCTGCGCGCGCGCCTCCTCGCCGATGACGCGCTGCAGATCGCGCACGAGCGAGGGGTACGGGTGCGGGCCGGCGGCCGAGCCGACGCAGTAGTACGTGGTGGCGACGTTGGTGACCCAGTCGCGCATCGCCTCGTTCATCGCGTCCTTGAGCGTGCGCGAGCCCGACGAGACGGCGATGACCTTGGCGCCGAGCATCTTCATGCGCGCGACGTTCGGCGCCTGGCGCGCGACGTCGAGCTCGCCCATGTAGACCTCGCACGGCAAGCCGAAGAAGGCGCACGCGGTCGCGGTGGCGACGCCGTGCTGCCCCGCGCCGGTCTCGGCGATGATGCGCGCCTTGCCCATCCTCTTGGCGAGCAGCACCTGGCCGATGGCGTTGTTGATCTTGTGCGCGCCCGTGTGGCAGAGGTCCTCGCGCTTGTAGAAGAGCGCGGAGAGGCGCTCGCCCGAGGGGTCGAGCAGCACGCGCATCCGCTCGCCGCGCGTGAGCGGCGTGGGCCTGCCGACGTAGTCGGCGAGCAGGCCGCGCCACTCGCGCTGGAACGACTCGCTCGGGAAGATCTCGCGGTAGGCGCGCTCGAGCTCCTCCAGGGCGGGGACGAGGGTCTCGGCGACGAAGCGACCGCCGAACGGGCCGAAATAGCCTCGATTGCGCGGATCGGCCGGAGAGGACGCGCTCGACATGATGCCGAGGTCCTAGCACGCTCGGCGCTGCGCGGCGGCGCCTTGCCCTGCGCGCCGATCCGCGCCCAACTCGACGGCCGATGCGCCCCTCGCGTTGGCCCGCCCCCTGGTCCTCGTGCGCGTTCCCGAGCGCGCCGCGGGGCGTGCGCGCGCGCGTGCTCGCGCTCGTGCTCGCGAGCGCGCTCGGCGGCTGCCCCTCGCCGCGCGGCGACGCGCCCG
>CAIXWQ010000346.1 GCA_903923175.1 uncultured delta proteobacterium
CTCCATGACGCGCGCGTCGCGCCCGGTCGTCACGCAGCGCGTCGCGCGCGCGCCGCCTGGCGACGACGCCGCGCGCCGATCGCGGCGATCGCGCCCAGCGCGCCGACCGCGAACGCGCCACTCGAGCCCGGCGTCCCCGCGCCCACGTCGCACCCGCCGCTGGCGTTGCCGGACGAGTCCTGCGTCTGCACGGAGATCACCACGCAGGCGTGGACCGAGGTGTCGCAGCTCGAGCCCGCGATGCAGTCGTCGCTCGTCGCGCACTGCTTCAGGCACGTGCCGTCGGTGCCGCAGAGGTACGGCGAGCAGCTCGTCGCGTTGCCGCTCTTGTCGATCGCCTGCGTGCGATCGGCGCTGCAGGTCGAGCCCTGCACGCACTTGTTCGTGGCGGTGTCGCAGCGGTACGTGTCGGCGCAGTCGCCGTCGACCGTGCACGTCGTCTTGCAGGCGCTCGACGCGGGGTCGCACACGAACTCGTTGCACGAGAGCGCCGCGGGCAGCTGGCAGCTCCCCTTGCCGTCGCAGTGACCATGCTGCTGGAGCTTCTTGTCGACCGTGCAGGCGTCGCTGCCGCACGACGTCGTCGCCACGTTCGCCCAACCGCCGCAGGCGCTCCGCGTCGAGCCGTCGCACTTGGTCTTCGCGCAGTCGTTCGCGTCGAGCATGTCGCAGACCGGCCGCACGCCGTGCGGCTTGCCCGTCGCGGGGGTGCAGGTCCCCTCGCTGCCGGTCACGTCGCACGCCTCGCACTGCCCGTCGCACGCCTGGTCGCAGCAGACGCCGTCGACGCAGTGGCCCGAGGCGCACTCGATGGAGGCGCCGCAGGTCGACGCGTTGTTCTTGAGGCACGTGCCGACGTTCGGCCCGGAGCTCGCGCACGCCGCGCCAGCGCCGCAGTCGGCCACCGAGCAGCAGACCTTGGTGGTCGCGCCGTTCGCGCAGTGCCCCGACTGGCAGGCGGTGTCCTCGGCGCACGTCTCGCCGAGCGGCAGCGCGCCCACGCACGAGCCGCTCTTGCAGAAGAACCCGCGCGCACAGTCGCCATCGCCGGCGCAGGTCGAGAGGCACGCGGTCGGTCCGCAGGCGTAGGCCGCGCACGGCCGGGTGGCCGCCGCGCAGGCGCCCGCGCCGTTGCAGGTGGAGACGTCGTTCTCGATCCCGCCGGTGCAGGAGGGGGTCCCGCACGCCGTCGACGTCGTGGCGTCGTGGCAGGCGAGGTTGTCGGTGCCGTTGCACGACAGGCCGCAGGTCGGGTCGGTCGTCGTCGCGCTGCACGCCGGGTGACCGCTCTTCGGCTGCCCGACGATCGGCGTGCACGTCCCCTCCTTGCCCGAGACGTTGCAGGCCTCGCAGGAGCCGGAGCAGGCGCCGCTGCAGCAGAAGCCGTCGACGCAGTTGCCGGTCGCGCACTCGGCGTTGACCGTGCAGGCCACGCCCTGGAGCTTGCGGCAGTGCCCCTTGGTCGTCGCGTTGGCGTTGCAGGAGTAGCCCGAGCCGCAGGCCGCTTCGCAGCAGACGCCGTCGACGCAGTAGCCGCTCGGGCAGGCCGAGGGGTCGCTGCAGCTGTTGCCCAGGCCGACGATCGGCACGCAGATGCCCAGCGTGAGATCGCAGTAGTTGCCGATCGAGCACTGCGTCTTGGCGCTGCACTTGACGCCGCAGGTGGTGGGCGTGGTGGTGGAGCACTTGTACGTGCCGCAGTCGCCGCTGCCGGCGGTGCAGCTGCCGGCGCCGTTGCAGGCGCCGATCTGCGTGTAGCTCGAGAGCAGCGCGCCGTCGGCGCAGGTCGCCGCGCCGCAGCCGGTCGACGCCGTCGGGTAGGTGCAGGTCGCGGCGTTCTTGCCGTCGCAGGTCGCGCCGCAGGTCGTCCCCGCGCCGCTGCCGCCGCACGCCGAGCGCGCGTTGTGAGGCGTGCCGATCACCGTCGTGCACTTGCCCGTGCTGCCGCTGACGTCGCACGCCTGGCACTGGCCGTTGCACGCGGTGTCGCAGCACACGCCGTCGACGCAGTTGCCCGAGCCGCACTCCGCGCTCGAGAGGCACGCCGTCGCGTTGGCCTTGGTGCAGTGGCCGGGCGCCGTCGGCAGGTTGCACGAGAAGCCGGTCGTGGTGCAGGCGCTGTCGCAGCACGTGCCGCCGACGCAGTGCCCGCTCTGGCAGGCGAGATCGTTCGTGCACACGCTGCCGCTCCCCGCGCGCGGCTGGCACGTGCCGCCGGGCGCGCAGTAGAACGCGACCGAGCCGCAGTCCGCGTCGGCCGTGCAGCTCGACTTGCACGCGCCGGTCGCGGCGCACGCATAGTTGCCGCAGGGGACGGTCGCCTGCGTGCAGACGCCGAGGCCGTTGCAGGCGCCGACGTTGGTCTGCACGCCCGCGGTGCACGAAGCCGCGCCGCACGCGGTCGCGTTGGTGGGGAAGGTGCACGCCGTCACGTGGACGCCGTCGCACGACGAGCCGCAGGTCCCGCTGCCGGTGCACGCCGAGCGCAGGCCGCCGCCGAGGTGCGCGGTGCCGAGCGTCGCGACGCACGTGCCGACGTTGCCGCCGACGTCGCAGGCCTGGCACTGGCCGGTGCACGCGCTGTTGCAGCAGACGTTGTCGACGCAGTTGCCGCTCGCGCACTCGCTCGCGCCGCCGCAGGTGGTGCCGTTGGGCTTCGCGCAGTGGCCGACGGAGCCCGCGATGCTGCAGGAGTAGCCGGTGGCGCCGCACGCGGCGTCGCAGCACACGCCCGAGGCGCAGTTGCCGCTGTTGCAGGCGCTCGCCTTGCTGCACGTCGCGCCGAGCGCGAGCTTGGTCGTGCAGGTGCCGGCGTTGCAGTAGTACGTCGTGGTGTTCGCGCAGTCGGTGTCGACGGCGCAGCTCGTCTTGCAGAGCGTGCCCGAGCACGCGTACGCGCCGCACGACGTCGAGGGCTGCACGCAGCTCCCCGAGCTACAGGAGCCGACCGCCGTCGCGGAGCCGGCCGTGCAGCTCGCCGCGCCGCACGAGGTGGAGCTGCCGGGGTAGTGGCAGCCGGTGACGTCGATGCCGTCGCACACCGAGGCGCAGGTGCCCGAGCCCGTGCACGCCGAACGCGCGATGCCGCTGGTGTTCGGATGGACCGTGCCGCTCACCGGGATGCACGTCCCCTTGCTCCCGAGGACGTCGCACGCCTGGCACTGCCCGCCGCACGCGCTGTTGCAGCAGACGCCGTCGACGCAGTTGCCCGAGCCGCACTGGCTGCCCGCGGTGCACGCCTGGCCGTTGTCGGCGAGGCAGTTGCCGAGCGACGAGCCGTAGTTGCAGTGCTGGTTGCTGGCGCAGCTGGCGCTGCTGCAGCAGACGCCGTCGACGCAGGCGCCGCTGGTGCACGCGCTCGGCTTGCCGCACGCGCCGCCGAGGGCGACCTTCGCGACGCAGCTGCCGGCGTTGCAGTAGTAGCCCGCGCTGAGGCAGTCGCCGTCCGCGACGCAGGTCGTCTTGCAGACGTTGCCGTTGCACGCGTAGAAGCCGCACGAGGTCGCGGGCTGGAGGCAGGAGCCGCCGCTGCAGGCGCCGACCGCGGTGGCCGAGCCCGACGCGCAGCTCGCCGTGCCGCACGAGGTCGCGCTGCCGGGGTAGTGGCATCCGGTGACGTCGATGCCGTCGCAGACCGAGCCGCAGGTCCCCGAGCCGGTGCACGCCGTGCGCGCGACGCCGGTGGCGTTCGGGTGCACGGTGCCGCTCACGGGGATGCAGGTCCCCTTGCTCCCGGCGACGTCGCACGCCTGGCACTGGCCGCCGCAGGCGCTGTTGCAGCACGCGCCGTCGACGCAGTTGCCGGAGCCGCACTGGCCCGCCGCGGTGCAGGTCTGCCCGTTGTCCATAAGGCAAGTGCCGAGGCCCGCCGGGTAGTTGCAGTGCAGGTTCGCGCCGCACGACGCGCTGCCGCAGCAGACGCCGTCGACGCAGTTGCTGCTCGCGCACTCGCTCGGCGCGAGGCAGGCCTGACCGAGCGTCTTCTTGCAGGTGCCCGAGGGGGCGCAGGTGTAGTTCACGCTGCAGCCCGAGGTCAGACAGCAGACGCTGTCGACGCAGTTGCCGCTCGCGCAGGTGCTCCCGCTCGCGCACGCGGTGCCCGGGGGCGACTTGCAGGCGCCGGCGCCGTCGCACTGGCCGCTCGAGGGGCAGACGTTGACGCTGTAGCTCGGCTGGTTGACCGGGCTCGGCACGCAGGTGCCCGGGGATGCCGCGCTCGAGCAGGTGCTGCACGCGCCGCAGTTGGTCGTCTCGCAGCAGGTCTTCACCGTGTTGGTGCCGCCGCCGGGCTGCACGACCAGCTCGGTCACGCAATGCCCGGTGTCGCAGTCCGTGTCGGCGTTACAGCTGCCGCCGCGCACGTGCAGCTCCCAGGTCTCGTTGGTCTGCCCGACCGACGAGTAGATCATGCTCGAGGCGGTCACGACGCGCCCGCGCACGGGATCGAAGGCGATCGGCGCCATCCAGCGCATTGGCGCGCAGTTGGTGCAGAGCTGCGTCCAGGTGTTGGTCGCGGAGTCGTACTCCCAGGTGTCCTGGTAGCCGGAGGCGCCGCCCGGGTACGACGTGTTGTTCTCCCCGCCGAAGAGCACGTGCACCTTGCGCTTGCTGTCGTACGTGAAGCCGCACGAGGCCCGCGGGGCGAAGGGGCAGCCGGTCGCGGCGCCGGTGCCGCAGAACGTCGTCCAGTGGAAGTCGCCGTACAGCACGCCCTTCGCGTTCGGATCGAACTGCCACCCTTCGGCGAAGGGGATGTACGACGAGTTCCAGCCGCCGACCATCAGCACCTTGTTGATCACCGGGTCGGCCGACATGCAGGCGCGCGAGCGCAGGGCCGGCGTCTTGGAATTGCTGAGATCGGCGGTGCCGTAGCTGACCTTGGTCCAGTCGGTGGGGGTCGCCGGGGGTGCTGGAAAGACGTAGGCGGCGGCGCTCGGATAGGCAGCGTCGACGGTGCTGAACATGACCGTGCCCGTGCCGGGGAGGTAGGCCATCTGGCCCCAGTCCTGGACGGGCGGCAGGCAGTTGGCGCAGACCTGCGTCCAGGTGCTCCCCGAGAGCTTCCAGGTGTCGTGCAGGAACACGCCCCCCTTCTCGCCGCCGAAGGCGAGCAGCCCGGTGCCGTACGCGGACAGCGCCGGCGCGTAGCGCTGCGCCAAGGTGCTCGAGACGCCGGCCATGGTCGACCACACCGTCCCGTTCCACTTGTAGACGCTGCTGACGTAGGCGCCGAAGTTGACGCCGAAGATCACGTTGTTCGGGTCGGTGGTGCCGCCCAGGAAGACCGTGCTGGCGAGGTCGGCGGAGTACGCCATCTGCAAGCCTGCCGCGACGGGGATGGTGGGCGGCGTCGGGGTCACGTTCTGCCAGATCGGCACCTCGAGCACCGGATCGAGCAGCACGGGGTAGGTCAGCTTGGAGGCATCCAGCTTGATCGTCAGGTCGTCCCCCGCGAGCGTCATCGCGGCCTCGACGCGCGTCCCCGCCGCGTCGAGCGCGAACGGCGGCTGGATGCGCAGCGCGGCTTCCCCTTTGCCGTCGAGGAAGTCGATCGCGCCCGTCGAGAGCACGCGCGCGCGCAGCTCGCTGCCGAGGTGCAGCTTCCAGTGCAGCTCGGTCGGTGCGTCCTTGTCCTTCAGGAGGAACAGCTGCTCGACCTCGCGATCGCGCCCCACGGCGATCAGGTCGGCGTGCCGCAACGCGTCCGGGTAGACGACGCGTCCCGCGTCGACGCGCCCCGCGACGTCGGCGAAGCCGATCGGCTCGAGCGAGAGCGCCCACTTCTCCACGCGGCTCGGGCTCACACGCCAGACGTCGGCCGCGCGATGCGGAAGCACCGAGCCGATCAGGTCCTGACGGCCGGCCGAGGGGGCGCGCCACGCGTCGGTCACGAAGCCCGCGGGCTCGAGCGTGAGCCCCCCGTCCGTTTCGTCGAGGAGGTGCACCAGGGCGCGCTCCGGCGCGAGGAGCTTGCGCGCCGCCGAGAGCGTCGCGTGCTCGGCCGTGGCGTCGGCGCGGCGTCGGAGCTGGACGCCGCCCGCGTTCTCCTTCGGCATCGGCACCGCGCCGGCGTGGGTGGCGCGGGGCGCGGGGCCCGGCGTCACCTCGTCGAGGGAGCTCGCATCGCTGGAGGAGGCATCGAGACCCGTCGGTTCCGCGGAATCCTGGACGCATGCGGCGGCGCTCGCCGCGAAGACCGCGAGAACGCCGAAGGAAACGCGAATCGTAGGCCGGTGCATCGATCTCTCCTCCCGCAGGCCACCGGGACGCACGGCGAACGCCGACAGGGTGGTCGGTCGCGGCGAATCCTGGAGTCGAGCGGCGCCGACCCGCGCGCGAACGTCGAAGCGAGCGCCTCGCTCCGCCCGCCGATGGGCCGCTCCCTCCTGCGTCCGTCCAAGGGGCGATCTGTTTCGGCGCAACGACGGGTCCGAGCGCGGCCATGGCGCCTTTGCCATCGCGTAAGGTCCTACGGCCCGCGGGAGAGCCTGGTTCAGCCCCCGTGCCCGAGGCTCTCGACGGCCCCCTCGCCCGCCGACGGCCCGGCCACACGGCGCACGGAGGGATCGGCGCGAGCCCCGCCCGAGGGGCCCGGCGTCCTCGGCGCTCGCGCCAGCGCTCCGAGCCACGTGGCTGCAATTCGACACCGCGAGGCGCGTCAGCCCTCCGTATTTACCGATCCTCCGCTTCGAGCGAGGGTCCCTGATCGGTCGAACGTTTCGTGGACCCGGAACGCTCCGGTCGAAGTGCACACCTTCAACGACGACGTGCCTCGACGTCGCCGGCAGGGCGCATAGAGGCGATACGCGCTACGCGTCGTGCATGCATTCCCTCCGACTCGGTCTCGCGCGCACGCTCCCGGTGCTCGGCGCCCTGGTGGCCCTGTCCGCGTGCAGCAGCCAGCCCGGCGATGGCGGCACCGTCCTCGAGCACGACGGTGGCAATGGCACGACCCCGCCGGACAACCCGGGGCTCGGCGGCGACGACGGCGGCGCGGTGCTCGACACCGACTTCGCGATCGACTCCAACGCGCCGACCACGACCGATCCGGGCGACGCGGCGTGCGCGGCGACCCACGCGGCCGCCCAGCAGCTGCCCCTCGATCTCTTCATCATGCAGGACCAGTCCGGCTCGATGAAGGACACGACGAGCACCGGCGTCACGAAGTGGCAGGCGGTGCAGTCGGCGCTGCAGCAGTTCATGAGCTACCCGAGCTCGGCGGGCATCGGGGTCGGCATCCAGTACTTCGGGCTGAAGGCCGCGGGCGGCGGCGGCGGCGGCGGCGGCGGCATCTCGGCGTCGTCGTGCAACGTCGCGGACTACGCGAAAGCCGAGGTCGAGATCGCCGCGCTCCCGGGCGTGCAGGCGGCGATCACCGCGTCGTTCGCCGCGCACTCGCCCTCGACCGACACGCCGACCGGCCCCGCGCTCGAGGGGGCCATCCAGCACGCGCAGGCCTGGAAGAAGGCGCACCCCGATCACGTGGTGGTGGTCGTGCTCGCGACCGACGGCATGCCGACGGCGTGCACGCCGAAGGACATCCCCGGGATCGCCGCGCAGGCCAAGACCGCGTCGGCGGGGACGCCGGCGATCCAGACGTACGTGATCGGCGTGCTCGCCCCCGCGGACATCTCGCAAGGGGCCGACACGAACCTCAACACCATCTCGACCTCGGGCAACGGCAGCCCGGCGTTCATCATCCAGAGCGGCACGACCGACGTCGCGAAGGCGTTCGTCACCGCGCTCACGAAGATCCGCGGCGCGGCGCTCGGCTGCGAGTACCAGGTGCCGACCGGCACCAGCGTCGACTACAGCAAGGTCAACGTGGAGCTCACGCTCGCGGGCACGCCCGCGACGCTCGGCTACGTCGGCAGCGCGGCGGCCTGCAAGCCCGGCACCGGCGGCTGGTACTACGACGTCGCGCCGACCGCCGGGACGCCGACGAAGATCGAGCTCTGCCCCTCGACGTGCACGTCGCTCGCGGGCAACGCCACCGCGAAGCTCGACATCGCGGTCGGCTGCCAGACGCAGCTCGGCCCGATGTGAAGGGGGCCGGCGCGGCGGCACCTCGCGTGAGTCCGGCGCACGGCCGGCCGCGCGACGATTCTCCGCGCCGCCCGCTCAGTTCGTGATCGTCACCGCCCGCGACAGCGTGGCGGGGGGCTTGATCAGGGTGGGCGGCCCGGCCGGGAGGCTCGCCAGCGCGGGGCCGGGCGCAGGCGGCGGCGCGCCGGGACCCGAGGGCGGCGACGACGACGCCACGAACCCACCCCCCGCGATCGGCGTCGTCGCCATCGCGCCGAGCGGCGCCGAGGGCTCGTGCGGCGGCAGCACGCGCGGACGCGACTTCGCCTCGAGCAACGCCTTCTCGTCCTCCACGAGGTACGCCTGCCGGATCTCCTCCACGAGGCCGCGCGTGCGCGTGTAGTCGACGTACGGCTTCCACTCCTTGGAGTCGCCCGCGAACACGAAGTAGCGATCGAGGAACTCCTGCCGCTCCTGCATCTTGCGCTCGAAGATCGCGCGCAGATCGGCCGGATCGCGCACCACGTACGGCGTCAGGATCAGCAGCAGGTTGCGCTTCTGGTTCGAGCGCTGCGTCTGCTTGAAGAGGGCGCCGATGATGGGGATGTCGCCGAGCACGGGGATCTTCGTCTCGCTGTTCGAGACGTAGTCGCGCACGAGGCCGCCGATGACGATCGTCTGCTGATCCTGCACGATCACCTGCGTCTTGGCCGTGCGCTGGGCGATGCGCGGCGTGAGGCTCGAGCCGGCGCCCATCTCGCTGATCTCCTCGTCGACCTCCAGCCGCACCTCGTTCGAGTCGTTGATGTGCGGCGTGAGCTTGATCTTGGTGCCGATGTTCTGGCGCGAGATGCTGCTGCCGAGGCCGGCGAGGCCGCTGAAGGCCCCGAGCCCCGCGGTCGCCGACGCGCCCGTCGCCGCGGTCGAGCCCAACAGCGAGCTCTGCAAAGGGACGTTCTCGCCGACGCTGATCTCCGCGGGGACGTTGTCGGTCGCCATGATGTGGGGCGTGGAGAGCACGTTCGTGTCGCTGCTCGTCGCGACCGCCTGCAGCACGATGCCGAACGCGGGGATGCTCGTGCCGACGCCGGCGAGCTGCAGCACGTCGTTCGAGCGGAGGCCGAGCGCGAGCCCTTGCATCGAGGCCGCGTCGAGGCTGGGCCAGAGCGCCGAGGTCGCCGCGTTCGAGCCGCCGAGGATGGTGGAGCCGGCCGCGCCGCCCGTGGAGGTCGCGTCGCCGCCGTGGAAGCTCACGCCGAAGCTCTGCGAGTGATCGCTGGAGACCTCCATGATCACGGCCTCGATGAAGACCTGGCGTCGGGCTTGATCGAGCCGATCGATGACGTTGCGGAGGCTCGCGTAGTCGCGGAGCGACGACGTGATGAGCAGCGAATTGGTCGACTTGTCGGCCGTGATGCGGAGGCTCCCCTCGAACACCGCCGCCGAGGGCTGGCCCGGCTGCTTGGCGACCGGGGCCGCGCCGCCGCGGCCGCCGGTCAGATCGCTCAGCGTCTTGGCGAGCTCCTCGGCGTCGGCGTGCTGCAGCGGCAGGACGTGGATCTCGCCCTCGCCCGTCATCGGGACGTCGAGGCGCTTGATCAGCTCGAGCACGCGCAGATAGGCCTTCTCGGTGCCGATCACGAGGATCGAGTTGGTGCGCTCCTCCGCGAGGATCTTGGTCACGC
>CAIXWQ010000347.1 GCA_903923175.1 uncultured delta proteobacterium
GACCGCGCCGACCGCGCCGACCGCGACGCCGAGCGCGGCGGTGATCCCCTCGCCGAGCGCGTGCGCTTCGGTGCCGCCGTCGAGCGCGATGGCCGTGGCCCCGGCGACGGCGGCAGCGCCGAAGCCCGACGCGACGCGGCCCGCGCCGCTGGCGCTGCGCAACGATCTCTTCAACGAGGCCCTCGCCGCCAGGTACCGCGGCGACCTCGCCGGCGCGCTGGCGGGGTTCGACAGCTACCTCGCGAAGTACCCGGAGGGCGAGCACGCCGAGAGCGCGTCGGTGCAGCGGCTTCGCGTCCTCGCGAAGCTCGATCGCTCCCGCGCCGAGCCGGCCGCGCGCGCCTACCTCGCGCGCTACCCGCGGGGCTTCGCGCGAGAGGAGGCCGAGGCGCTCGCGGGCGGCTCGACGTCGCCGCCGTGAAAGCGCGCCGCCTCGCGACGTCGCTGGTCGCGGCGGTGCTCGCGGGGGCGCCGCTCGGCCTCTCGTCGATGGCGTGCAACCACGTCTACGACTTCGAGGATCCCGACGCGGCGGTGAAGACCGGCTGCTCGGTGACCGGCTGTCCGCTCGCGTCGCTCCACTGCGACGCGGTCAGCGGGCTCTGCGAGGCGTGCGTCGTCGACGGCGATTGCAAAGCGCCGATGCGCCGCTGCGACACCTCGCTCCACCAGTGCTTCGAATGCCTGCAGCCCGCCGATTGCCCGGGCGGCAGCACCTGTCGAGAGAACCTGTGCGTGCACGAGTGCCCGCCCGGCGCGCCCCTCTGCGACAAGGACGAGTTCTGCGACACCGCGTCCTACCTGTGCTTGCACTGCCGCGGCGACGCCGAGTGCAAGATGCCCGATCGTCCGCTGTGCGACACGCCCACCGGCCGCTGCGTCGAGTGCTTCCGCGACGCGCAGTGCGGCGCCACGCCCGGTCGCCCGCGCTGCGATCCCGCCAACGAGCGGTGCGTGCAGTGCCTGCGCGCGGCCGACTGCCCGAGCGCCGCTCCGATCTGCGATCCCGGTCGCGGTCAGTGCGTGGCGTCGTAGCGCGCTACAGTCCGCGATCGTGCATCGCGCGCCGCTCTCCCTCGCCCTGCTCGTCGTCGGCTGCTCGTCCTCGAGCGCGCCCGTCGACGACTTCCTCCCCCCCTCGACGGCCCCCGTCGTCGCCGCGGTCGGCGAGGTCCACCTGCACCAGTTCCCGCTCGGCTCGCACGCGTGGGCCGCGTTCGTCGAGACGCCGGTGCCGCTCTCGGAGATCGCCGCCGACGAGCTCTCGGTCATCCAGACCAAGCCGACCCGCGTCGAGTCGGGCTGCGAGCTCTACCTGCCGCCGCGCTGCTCACCCGCCTGCGCGCCGAACACGTGGTGCGAGGCGGACGGCGTGTGCGCCCCGCTCCCGCTCGCGACGTACGTCGACGCCGGCGACGTCCACGTGACCGGCAGCGCCACGCTCCCGGCGCTGCGGCTCTACTACGACTCCGCGTCGGGCTCGTACGGCAGCGATCCTCCGCCCGGCGCGACGCAGCTGTTCGCGGGCGGCGAGCGGCTCACGCTCCACGGCGGGCACGCGGGCTGGTCGTTCGACGCCGCGCTCCCCGCGCCCAAGCCCGTCGTGGTCACCGCGCCCGATCTGACGGTCGATCTGCACCTGCCGCTCGACGACGTCTTCGAGGTCGCATGGCAGAGCGAGAGCGCGTCGTCGATGGTGGTGACCGTGACCGTGTCGGGGGCGTCGGGCACGTCGGGCGCGAATGGAGACTACGGCTGGGTGCGCTGCGCCACCTCCGACACCGGCCGCTTGAGCATCCCGCGCTCCATGATGGCCGCGCTCCCGCGGCCGCCGCGCGACCTCCGCCTCGAGGTGGAGCGGCAGGAGCAGAAGACCTTCCCGACCGCCACCGCGGGCCTCGGCGTGATCGTGCACGCGGCGCAGTCGACGTGGAAGAACGGCGCGGAGTGACCCGCGCGTGAGCGAGCGCGGCGAACGCGGCGAACGCGGCACAAAACGACGAGAGCCGTCCGCGGTCGGACGGCCCTCGCGTGCGGGGGGCGACGGGAACGCCGCCCCCCTTCGCTCAGCGGGCTACTTGATGGAGCCGCACACGAACGGCGTGCCCGAGCCGCCGCAGGTCGCGGGGGCCGTGCAGCCGCCGCAGTCGAGCAGCCCGCCGCAGCCATCCGGCACGCTGCCGCACTCGGCGCCCGCCGCCGAGCACGTCGTCGGCTTGCACGTGCCGCCGCAGGCCGGGCAGCTGAGGATGCCGCCGCAGCCATCGCCCTGCGGACCGCAACGACCGCCGCAGGTCATCGGGACGCAGGGAGGCGGCGTGGGGCAGGCCGCGCCGCAGGTGAGCGCGCCGCCGCAGCCGTCGCCCCACATGCCGCACGTCGCGCCGAGATCGGCGCAGGTCTTGGGCTTGCAGCCCGTGCCACCGCACTTGCCGGCCGCGCCGCCGCCGCCGCACGTCGTCGGCGAGGTGCAGGTGCCGCAGTTGAGCGCGTTGCCGCACCCGTCGGCCCACGAGCCGCACTCGAAGCCGAGGGCGGCGCACGTCGTCGGGGTGCAGCTGACGTTGCCGCAGGTCCCGGGCGTCCCGGTGCCGCCGCAGAGCGAGCCGGCCGCGCAGGTGCCGCAGTTCAGCGTGCCGCCGCAGCCGTCGGCCCAGTTGCCGCAGTTGTGGCCGAGCGCGGTGCACGTCGTCGGCGTGCAGGTCGAGCCGCCGCAGGTGCCGGGGATGCCGCCGCCGCCGCAGGTCGCCGGCGAGGTGCAGGTGCCGCAGGTGAGCGCGCCGCCGCAGCCGTCGGCCCAGGAGCCGCAGGTGTAGCCGAGCGCGGTGCACGTCGTCGGCGTGCAGCTCGACATGGAGCAGGTGCCGCCCGAGCCGCAGACCGACGGAGCGGTGCACGTGCCGCAGGCGAGCGAGCCGCCGCAGCCGTCCGGCGCCGCGCCGCAGGTGATCCCCTGCGAGGCGCACGTCTGGGGCGTGCAGGTGGGGGGCGGCACGGAGCCGCCGCACACCGGCGAGGCGAGGTCGAAGAACATGAACTCGAGGGCGAGCTCCTGCGGCGTCATCGGGGTCGTCTTCGCGACGCAGCCGTTGGGGAACGAGGTCGAGGTCCCGGGGGTGTCGCCGGACGAGACGTGGATGTCGCTGAAGACGAAGCGCCCACACGCCGGCGCGGAGCCGACGGGCGTGTCGAACGAGAAGTACTCCGGGATCGGCGTCGGGCTGCCGGTGGCCCCCGTCGCGCCGGTGGTCTGGATCCAGAGCAGCGTGTTCGTCTTGTCGTTGATCGTCGTGATGCTCGCGCGCGGCTGGTTGACCGGGAACGAGCTGATGGCCGGGGGCGTGGCCGGCGTGGCCGCGCGCCACGGCGCCGCCGTGCCGGTGATCGCCGGGCTCTGCATCCAGTCGTTCATCTGGATCGCCTTCGGGAACGTCCGCAGCACGGTCTCCTGCACCGTGGTGTTGATCCCCGAGCCGCCCCACGTGACCAGGCCGCCCCAGGTCCGGTAGGCCGGCCCGACGCCCGGAGCCAAGGTCGCCGCCGCGACGGCGTGCCGCATCCAGGCGTAGTGGTAGTGCTCGCCGAAGACGCGGCCGCCCGCGTTCGTGTAGTCCTGCATCGCCTGGAGCGTCGCCGTCGGCTTGTTGCTCGTCGTGTCAGCCCCCTCGCAGCCGAGCAGCACGACGTCGTAGCCCTGCAGGCCGTAGACCGTGGGGGTCATCGCGACCGGCGCGACCGAGCTCCAGAGCTGCGTCGCGTTCGGGAACGCCTGGTTCTTGTCGAGGAACGGCGCGGCGTTGACGTACTTGCCCACGCCGGCGGTGCCGCCCGTCGACTGATACAGGTTCACGCGCCCCTTGTTGGTGGGGTTGGTGAACTCGACGTCGTCGATCCCGATCTTGCGCAGCAGGCACTCGAGCGCATCGGCGCCGCCCGTGGTCAGCGCGATCTTCGGGATGTCACCCTCGCTCTGGTTGCGCGGCAGGTGCGTGAGCGTCGCGGCGACCGGCACGTCGGCGCACTTGCTCGTCGTGACCGTGATCTGCCGGCGCCATTTGCCGAGCTGGATGACGACCGGCACGTTCGTGCCGACCGGCATGTTCGGCAGCGAGAACTTGCCGTCGATGCCGGTCGTCGTCTTCACCAGCGGGAAGCCCGAGAGCCCCGAGGAGCAGGCGTCGCAGCTCGCGCCCGTCGTGAGCGCCGCGACCGTGCCGTTCGGCACGTAGACGTTCACGTTCGGCAGCGGGTGGTTGCCGGCGGGGTCGTACACGACGCCGCTGATCGAGGTCGTCGCGGTGCCGGTGCAGGTCGTCTGCTTGCACTGCAGGTTGACGCACGAGGTGCCGCCGCCGGTGCCGCACTGCCCCGGAACGCCGCCGCCGCCGCAGATCGCCGGCGCGGTGCAGGCGCCGCAGTTCAGCGTGAGGCCACCGCAGCCGTCGGCCTGCGGGCCGCAGGTGCCGGCCGGGAAGGCCGCGCACGTCTTGGGCGTGCACGCCGCCGGGCCGCCGCCGCACTTGTTCGGCACGCCGCCGCCGCCGCAGATCTGCGGGGCGGTGCACGAGAGGCAGTTCGTGGTCAGGCCGCCGCAGCCGTCGGGCTGCTGGCCGCAGGTGCCGGCCGGGTAGTCGGCGCAGGTCTTCTTGGTGCACGCGGGCGGTCCGCCGCCGCACACGCTCGCGACGCCGCCGCCGCCGCACGACTGCGGCGCGACGCAGCTACCACAGCTCGCCGTCAGCCCGCCGCAGCCATCGGGCTGCGGGCCGCACGTCCCCGGGAAGTCGGCGCACGTCTTGGCCGTGCACGCGGGCGGCGCACCGCCGCACACGCTCGGCGTGCCGAAGCCGCAGACGTTCGGAGCGGTGCAGGTGCCGCAGCTCGCGGTGACGCCGCCGCAGCCGTCGGACACGACGCCGCAGTTCGCGCCGTAGTCGGCGCACGTCTTCTTCACGCAGCCCGTCGGCCCGCCGCCGCAGACGTTCGGGAGCCCGCCGACGCCGCAGGCGCCCGAGGAGCAAGTGCCGCAATTGACCAGGCCGCCGCACCCATCGGCGACGAAGCCGCAGTCGTAGCCCATCGCGGCGCAGGTCTTCGGGACGCAGGCGCCATCGGCCCCCGCGTCGCCGGTGCTGCCCGGGATGCCACAGGTGTTCAGCACGCCGCCGCCGCCGCAGGTCGCAGGGGCGGTGCAGGTGCCGCAGTCGATGAGCGTGCCACAGCCGTCGCCCTGCATGCCGCACGTCGCGCCGAGGTCGGCGCACGTCTTCTTGGTCGTACACGTCCCGGTGCCGCAGACGCTCGGCGTCGTCGCGCCGCACACCTCGGGCGCGGTGCACGTGCCGCAGTTCTCGGTCAGGCCTCCGCAGCCGTCGGATACCTGACCGCAGTTCTTCCCGAGATCGGCGCAGGTGAGCTTCGTACAGCCCGTGGCGTCCGGAAGGATGATTCCGCCGCCGTCATCCGTTAGGCCGGTATCGTCTCCCGCGCCCGTGTCGTCGTCGCCAGGCGTGACGTTCGCCGTTCCGCCACAGCCCCAGACTCCGCCCACCACCAGTGCGAGTGCAAAACGACCAAGTAGACGCATCTTTCTAATGAACTGTGCCGTGGCCTCCCACACAAGGGCGAAAGGAGAGGAACGTCCGGATTGCGCGCCGGAACCAGGGCTCGCCGCGAGCCTTCGCGGGCGACGTCACTCGCGTCGGAGCGCCGGCCGCGTGCCCCTCGACCGAGGAATTTGGCCCCATACCCGTCGAGGGTTCGCCGCGCGAGCGATCGGCGCACGCGCACGCACACGTCGGGAGGTGAAGGAGCGAACCGGGCGACGCCGCGCTCCCTGCCGCCCACCCCCAGCCTCGGCGACGCGCGACCGGGGGCACAGCGGTCGCGGGCCTACGCGCCAGTCGTGTCCCAGAGCATCGTCAACAACGCCATTCGCACGAAGATGCCATTGCGCGCCTGGCGGAAGTAGAGCGCGCGCGGATCGCCGTCGACCGCGGGGTCGATCTCCACCGTTCGCGGCAGCGGGTGCAGGATCATGGCGTCGCGTCGCATCGCCGACAGCAGCTTCGCGTCGAGGTTGTAGCGCGCCTGCGCGCCCCGATCGGCGAGCCGCTCGGGGCGCAGGCGCGTCTGGTAGACGACGTCGACCTCGCCCAGCACCTTCGAGACGTCGCGCTCCAGCGCGTACCAGACCTGGTGCTCCTCGAGGTGCTCGAGGATGTCGGGCCGCATCTGCACCTCGGGCGGGCTCACGAAGTAGATCTTCACGCGATCGAACTTCGAGAGCAGGTACGTGAGCGAACGCGCCGTCCGCCCCTCGTCGAGCTCGCCGACGATGGCGATCGAGAGGCCGTCGAGGCTGCGGCGCTCGCGGTGGATGGTGTAGAGATCGAGCAGCGCCTGGGTCGGGTGCTGGCCGCCGCGGCCGTCGCCCGCGTTCACGATCGGCACCGACGACACCCTCGCCGCGCGCCTGGCGCCGCCCGACTCGTGGTGGCGCACGACGATCACGTCCGCGTACCCCGAGACGATGCGGATGGTGTCCTCGAGCTGCTCGCCCTCGATCTCCGAGGAGAACGCCTTCGCCTGCTCGGTGGAGAGGACGTTGCCGCCGAGGCGGTGCATCGCCGCCTCGAACGAGAAGCGCGTGCGGGTCGACGGCTCGTAGAAGAGCGTCGCCATGATCTTGTCGTCGTAGTCTCGCGTGCCGCCGCGGGCGACCACGCGCTCCATGCTCCGCGAGCGCTCGAAGAGCTCGAGCAGGAGCGGCACGGTGAACTGCTGGGACTCGACGACGTGATCCAGCTTCATGGCTCCTCGCTCGCGCTCCCTCGGGGCTCAGGGGACGACGTGCGTACCGGCGGCGCCGAGCACGGCGTCGACGAGGTGCTCGTACGAGGTGATCACGCACTCGCGACCGCCGGCGGCGAGGAAGCGCAGCGCCGACTCGACCTTCGGGCCCATGTTGCCCGGCGGGAACTGGCCGGCCTCGTAGTGCGCCCGCAGCTCCGCCGCGCGGACGCGCTCGAGCGGGCGCTGCGTGGGCTTCTTGAAGTCGAGGAACACGTGCGTCGCGTCGGTGGAGATGACGAAGAGATCGACGCCGAGCCTGCCGGCGAGCAGCGCGGAGGCGCGGTCCTTGTCGATGACCGCCTCGACGCCGTGCAGCTGGCCGTCGACCCGCGTCACCGGGATCCCGCCGCCGCCGACCGCGACGACGAGCACTCGCTGCGCGAGGAGCGCGCGGATCACCCCCTCCTCGACGACCTCGAGCGGCTCCGGCGAAGGGACCACGCGCCGATAGCCGCGCGAGGCGTCCTCGACGATCTGCCAGCCGAGCGCACGCCGCTTCTCCTCGGCCTGCTCGCGCGAGTAGAAGGGACCGATCGGCTTGGTCGGCCGCTGCATCGCGGGGTCGTCCGCCGCGACGACCACCTGCGAGACGATCGTCGCGACCTCGTGGCGCAGCCCCCGCGCGGCGAGCTCGTTGCACAGCGATTGCTGCAGCAGGTAGCCGATCTCCCCCTGCGTGGTCGCGTCGCAGACGTCGAGCGGGTGGCCGTAGACCTGGTTCGACGCGCGCTCGGAGCGGATGAGCGCCGCGCCGACCTGCGGGCCGTTGCCGTGCGTGATCGCGAGCTCGTAGCCGAGGTCGACCAGGCGGACGATCGCGTGCGCGGTGCGGCGCGTGTTCTCCAGCTGCTCGGCGATCGTCCCCTTCTCGCCGGCCCGGATGAGCGAGTTGCCGCCGACGGCGACGAGCGCGGACTTGCCCACGGCGCCCCCCTCCGCTCCCCCGGCGCGCGTGCGGCCGCTCGACCTTCGTCACCGGCACCTCGTTCCCCTCGCCCGCCCTGCGGGGCTGGCACGGGATGACGAACGACTCCCCCGCCTCGATGCGCGCCTGCAGCTGCTGCATCCCGGGCACGTCGCGCGACGAGAGCCAGAAGTCGGGCTTGGGGCGCGCGATCTGGATCGACTCGTCGCCCATCGTGGCGCGCAGGGCGTCGTCGGTGACGTCGAACCAGTAGGTCAGCGTCTCGACCTCCGAGTGCGCAGGCGTGTACGCGGTGTCGATCGCGAGCGCGCCGAACTTGGTGTGGATGAAGAGCGCCGTGGAGGCCCACTGCGTCGCGCCGTAGAGGCGCTCGGCCCGCATCGCGCGCAGCGCGTAGGCCTTGGTGATGGAGCCGAGCCCGTGCAGTCCGAGCCCCTTGGGATCGCTCTCGGCGAGCACCGGCGCCATCGAGGCGAGGTTGTGGCCGAACCAGACGCGCGGCTGATAGGTCGGCAGCGCGATGTACATGGACAGCGGCACCAGCCCCTCGTACGCCGCGGGCACGCCGAGGATCTCGCGCGCCTTCGGCCGCAGCGCGCGCGCCGGCTGGCCGAAGCCGACGATGCACGCGGGGAGCTCCGCGCAGTCGAAGAAGACCCAGCGCGGCATCGGCATCCCCTCGGGGCCGAAGGTCATCGCGTCGAGCCGCTGCAGCAGCGTGAGGAAGGTCTCGCTCCGCAGCGCCAGCGGATCGACGTGCTCGACGATCGGCACGCCGAACGGCTTCAGATCGAGCGCGGCGAGGTGGAAGCGCGGCGTCACGACGAACGGCGTGAGCTGCTCGAAGATGCCGTCGTTGCAGGTCTGGAACGCGAGGCGCGGCATCAGATCCCCCTCTCGACGCTGAAGATCCGCGAGCCCTCGTGGCGGTACAGCGGCGCGAGCACGAAGGTGCCGCGCGCGTCGGGGGCGCCGACGAGGTCGTAGCGCGCCCCCTCCTCGAGCTCGAGCTGCAGACGCCGGAGCGCCGCCACGTCGTCGACGTCGAGGATGGTGTTGGGCGGCGGCGAGAGCGGGTGCATGCGAGGGCCGAGCAGCAGCGACTCGAGGCCGACGGGCTCGATCTTCGCCCGGAAGCAGAGCGTCCGCGGGAGCGAGTGCGCCGGGGTGTACGCGGTGAGCAGCTCGAGCGGCCCGAGGTCCGCGTAGACTCCCAGTCTCGGATTGCGCCACTGGCTCACGCCGTAGAGCGTCTTGATCGGGAAGACGCGCAGGCCGAGCGCCAGCGTCAGGTTGAGCAACCCCTCCGGGCCGATCCCGGGCGAGACGGCGTTCATCGAGTGGAGGGTGTAGAGCAGCCAGGCCGGAGGGGGCTCGTCGTCACGCCGGTCGGCCGCCCCCTCGAGCATCGGGATGGCGATGAACGCTGAGAGCGGGACGAGCCCGTCGTAACCCGCCTCGACGCCGAGCGCCTCGCGCGCCCAGGGCTCGAGCCGCGAGGCGCGCGTGCCGAGCCCGAACACCGCCCCCGGCATCACGGCGCAGTCGTAGAAGACCCACTGCGGCATCTGCATGCCGTAGGGGCCGAACGTGACCGCGTCGCAGCGCCGGAGGACGGAGAGGAACGCCGCGCTCGCGACGACCTGCGGGTCGAACCGGTTCTCGACCGGCACCTCCACGCCGAGCGGCGTCGCGCACAGGCGGTCGGCGATCAGCCGCGTGGCGATGAGGTACGGCTCGCAGGTCTCGAGGATGCGGGCGTAGTGGTGCAGCACGATGGGGCCTTCCTGAAACGGACGTCCCTCGGACGTCCTACGAGGAGGAGCGACCGGCGCTCCTCCTCGTGCTCCTCCACGGACTCGGCGCGCTGGCCGTTGCCCGCTTCAGTGCGCCGGCTTGCGAGCGAGGAACTCGTCGATCACGTTCGCCAGCGTCGGCTCGCCGATCTCCTGCAGCTTGTAGGAGACGCGCACGGCCGGCTTGTTGAACGAGGCGTAGCGGCGCAGGTCGATCGGCGTGCCGACGATCACGAGGTCGCAGTCCACGGCGTCGATGGTCGCCTTGAGGTCGGCCATCTGCTTCTCGCCGTAGCCCATGGCCGGCAGGATCTGGCCGATCTTGGGGTACTTCGCGAAGGTCTCGATCAGGCTCCCCTTGAGGAAGGGGCGCGGGTCGACGATCTCCTTGGCGCCGTAGTGCATCGCCGCCACGTGGCCGGCGCCGATCTTCATCTCGCCGTGGGTCAGCGTCGGGCCGTCTTCGACGACGAGCACGCGCTTGCCGCGGATCGCACCCGGATCGTCGACGGTCACCGGCGAGGCGGCGTCGATGATGATCGCGTCCGGGTTCACGCGGCGCACGTTCGCGCGCACGAGCTCGATGTTCTCGGCCGACGCGGAGTCGATCTTGTTGATGACGACCACGTGCGCGCGGCGGAGGTTCGCCTCGCCGGGGTAGTACGCGCACTCGTCGCCCGGGCGCAGCGGATCGACGACGACGATCTCGAGGTCCGACTTGAAGAACGGCAGGTCGTTGTTGCCGCCGTCCCACAGCACGACGTCGGCCTCCTTCTCGGCCTCGCGCAGGATGGCCTCGTAGTCGACGCCCGCGTACACGATGGTGCCGTTCTGGATGTGCGGCTCGTACTCCTCGATCTCCTCGATGGTGCACTTGTGCTTCACGAGATCCGCCATCTCGCCGAAGCGCTGCACCTTCTGGGCGATCAGGTCGCCGTAGGGCATCGGGTGGCGCACCGCGACGGTGCGCTTGCCGTGCGCGCGCAGCAGCTCGGCGACGCGCCGGGTGGTCTGGCTCTTGCCGCAGCCGGTGCGCACCGCGCACACGGAGATCACGGGCTTCTTCGAGGGGATCATCGTCTTCGACGGCGCGCTCAGCCGGAAGCCCGCCCCCTTCGACATCGCGATCGACGAGAGGCTCATGACGTGGCGGTAGGTCACGTCCGAGTACGAGAAGACGACCTCGTCGACGCCGTGGCGCTCGATCAGCGCGGGGAGCTCGCTCTCGGCGTGGATGCGGATCCCCTCCGGGTAGCCCGGCCCGGCGAGCGCCGCGGGGTACATGCGACCATCGATGTCGGGGATCTGCGCCGCCGTGAAGGCCACGACGCGGACGCTCGAGTCGCCGCGATACACCGTGTTGAAATCGTGGAAGTCACGCCCCGCGGCCCCAGCGATGATCACCTTCCGCTGCTTCGTCATGGTCGACCTGTGCTTTTCCGATGTGGGTTTTCGCCGGCGCATTGCCCCTCACGGGTTTGGAGCGGTGGCTGTCGCTGCGCGCAATCGTCGCCAGCGGGTGCCGCGGTGTAGGCACAAACGGTTCCGTCACCGCGGCCCAGCGGAGATCCGTGCTGGCGCAGTGCGCGGGAATGCGGCGTTTGCGCGTCGACGCAAGCAGGGCGGCGTCGGAGGCCGCGGGCGCACCTCCACGCGGCGCGATCGAGGCGAGATACCCCCCGACGCCGGCCGGTACGGGCGCGCGGAATGCCGCACCGCGTGAGCGCTCCGCCCACGCGCGCTCGCCCGCCTCGCGCCGGACCCGGAAACGCGTCGATCCGGCGCGAAGGCGCTACGACTGATTGGCAATCAGCGGCAGGGCCCGATCAGCGCGAGCTCAGTTCACAGTCACGGTGCCAGTCATGCCGAAGGACGCGTGCGGCTTGCAGAAGTACGGGTAGGAGCCCGCGGCGGTGAACTTGTGCGAGTAGACCGCGCCGGTCGTGCTCGTCGGTGCCGTCGCGCAGCTCGTGTCGCTGGGGGAGCAGAACTTGTCGTCGGCGACGCCGCCGCTGCCGCTCACCACGTTGTGGCCCATGCTCCCCCACGTCCAGCGCACGGTGTCGCCGACCTTGATGGTGACGGTCGAGGGGGCGAACGAGAAGCCACCGGCGCCCACCGTGACGTCGACCGTCTTCGGACCGCTCGCGTCGGCCGCGGAGGCGTCGGCCGCGTCGGCCGCGTCGGCCGCGTCGGTGGTCGCCGTGTCGCTCGCGGTCGCGTCGGTGGTCGCGTCGGCCGTCGCCGTATCGGCCGTCGCCGTGTCGGCCGTCGCGGAGTCGACGCCGTCGTCGGGGCGGAACGTGCTGACGCCGGTGTCGACCTCGCCGGTGTCGGCGGCGCCGCCGCCGGAGTCGGAGCTGCAGCCGACCAGCGCGGAGA
>CAIXWQ010000348.1 GCA_903923175.1 uncultured delta proteobacterium
AGGTCCACCTCTTCCCAGTGTGCGGTATCGACGAACTCGTTGGGCCAGATCTCGTCGAGCAGGCTGTGAGCGATGCGCTTGACCTTCTCCGTCATCGTCTGGTCGTCGGAATCGAAGGCGGTGGCCTCGACCGCCCTGTCCGCGGCGCTGTCGTCGTCCGCTTCGACGGACCGATCGTCCTCACGCTCGGGAGTCATCGCCGCCCTCCGGTTCCGGCCTGGCCGGCGCTCATGTTCAAGAGCGCTACCGCCCCGTTTTCGTAGACCTTGCTGACCGACACCCCGAGCTGGATGGCGGTGACCCGCACCCGGCGGTGGATCTCGGAATTGATGCTGATCAGGACACGCTGTTTCATCGGCTACCTCGACTACAGACGACTTGATAGATGGATTAACAACCCGATCATGTCGATCGAGCTATCAAGGCTTTCTCGCTAATGCGGGGGTCGCGGGTCATCCTCGGCACGGCACAAGGCGCGCCACGGCCGCCACCCAGCCCGCCTTCGCCACGGCACGGTCCAGGCGCCCGGACGCGGTGTCGAGCACGAACCGGACGCCGGGCTCATCGTCACCTCCGCCGGTGACGCAGACGGCGACATAGGCGTCCATCGTGGGCTTCGTGGTCAGGCAGGTTTCGCCACCGGCACCGGAGGCGCCGCGACGGAATGCCTGTGCCGTCCCGACAATAGTTCGAGCAGGCCCAGGTACGACGGCGACGTCAGTTGGTGGGGTCTTGGACGCGATCAGTTCATGACGACGCCACGGCGGACGTACGTGAGGACGGCATCGATGATGCCGCAGTCCCTGGCCTGGCTCTTCGCGAATTCCTGGAACGCCGGGTCGTCGAGAACGCGCCTTCCCTCCCCGAATGCAGCCGCCATCGCGGCGATATGGCCTTCGGGAGTAAATGGATCAGCGATGTTGTTGGCGTGCCGAGACAAGTAGCCCGCGAGGTCCGCGACGCTGACCGCGACACCCACGTTCACGTATAGATGCAGTCGGTCCAGAACCGCACGCACCTCCGCGCCCATCGCGCTGGCGAAGAGTTGCTTCTCGTCCGTCGAGAGGTGCCAGTCGAGCATCACCAGGATCTCGTCATCCCCGAACTTCGAGTAGCTCGGTGGGTTGCCGGGGGGGCGTCCGACCTGCAAGTTGGCGCGAGAACGCCTGGGCTTCTTCTTCTTCCTCTGCATTGGCATCTCCTGCTCGAGGGCGCACCACGACCTGACGGCGTGCGGGTTCTGCCTGCACGACGCTGGACGGTTGCTGCCGCACCCTAGCCCTCGACCGGCATGGTTCGGGGGCGAGTGAAAGACCGGTGCGCCCGGGTGACTTCATTTACACCGGAGCGCGTCCGCTCTTCGCCAAAAGAGCGCACCTACATTCGAGTCCATACTGCATTAGGTGACGTCGATTTATCGCCTGCCCGCAGGGCGATTCGGTGTGTCGCTGGGAATTCAGGGGTCAGCCCCGGAGCGGGACATGAAGCAGCCCCGCGACCCTGCTGCGTCGGGCGTTCCCCTACTTTCCCGTCGCCGGCTTGCCGCGCTCGTCCCCGAGAAGATCGGCCCGAAGCCGCGAGATCCTGCTGCTCCGCCCCTTCGTCTTCACGGGTGCCCTACCCGTGAGGAGCCGGCCCACAACGACGTGGTTCCAGAAGAAGCCGCGCCGGGGCTTGAAGCGCTCGTCGTCGAGGACGGCGGCGATGGCACGCAGCGAGAGCCCCTCCCCGCGAAGTTCCCGCGCACGGGCGATCACCCATTGCTCTTCGGCGTGGGCAACCAGGGAGCTTTCGTCTTCGTGAACCTGGCGGCCGTAGCGGGGCTCGGAAGCGTAGACGCGGTCGTTCGCGTCGGCCCGCTTTCGACCTTCAAGTAGGCGGGTTCGGATGGTGTCCCGCTCGAGATCGGCGAACGTCGACAGCATCGACACCAGGAGCTTGACCACCGAGGCCCCCATGCCGCTCCCGGTGTCCAGGCCATCTGCGACTGCGACCACGCGAACGCCCGCGTCGATCAGCAGCGCCAAGGTCTCCTGGACGTGAAGGGCATCGCGACCGAGGCGATCGAGCTTGAAGCAGACGAGAATCGCATCGTGCCCCCGCTGCAGCGCGGCTCGAAGCACCGCCCGGAACTGCGGGCGGTCCTCGCGCACCCCGGACATGGCGGCGTCCTCGAAGATGCGGGGCTGTTCGAGGCCCTGGTAGTTCGCCCACGCAGCGATCCGCGCCCGCTGCATGTCGAGCCCGTGACCGTTCACGGCTTGCTCTGCCGTCGACACCCTCACGTAACCGAAGACGATGTTGGATCCCACCGCTCCTTAACAGTGGGCGACCCGGCTAGATCAACCGTAGGAATTCGCGGTCGCGTGTTGCCGCTCCTGCAAGC
>CAIXWQ010000349.1 GCA_903923175.1 uncultured delta proteobacterium
CGCGATCGACAAGTCGGCGCGCGCTTCGGTGCTCGCCGCGGCGTGGGCCTGTGCGCTCAGCTACGATCCGTCGACGACGATGCGCGCGCGGATGCTCGCCCGCCACGAGCGCGTGGCGAACGATCTCGGCGCCGAGCGCCTCGGCCGCGAGGCGCGCGAGGTGGTCGAGGAGTACGTCGGCGAGATCCTCGCGCGCGCGGTGCTCGTCGCGGGGGGCTGATCACACGCCGAGGCAGCCGACCTTCAGGTGGCCCGCGGCGTCGACCGAACAGCTGGTCACGCTGCAGCTCGCGTCGATGTGCGCCGTCACGCACGCGCAGGTCGGCGTGGTGGCGCACGCGGCCGGGATCGCCTGGCACTGGTAGTAGAGCGGCGGCGGCGAGGCGTCGGTGGGGATGCCGGGCGGGCGCGCGGTGCAGAGCTGGCTCGCCGTGCACGTCTGCGTGCCGCACGCGAACGAGCCGGCGTCCGCGGGCGTGTCGGGGCGCGTGTCCGCGCTCGTGTCCGCGCTCGTGTCCGCGACCGAATCCGGCGCGCCGGTGTCGTCGGGGAAACACGCGCAGCCGAGGCCGGCCTGCTGCCACTGGTGTGTGGTCGAATTGCAGAGCCACAGGCCGTCGCAGCACGGGTTCGGCCCTTGGTTGCAGGCGGCCACGCCGGGCGTGCACGCCTGCCCCTCGATCGCCGTCTCGCACCGCGCGCCGTCCGCGAGCGTCTCGTGCGCCACGTCTTCGGTCGCGCTGCCGTCGGTCAGGCTTGCGGTGTCGGGGATCAGCTCCGGGGCATCGACGGCCGAGGAGCTGCAGGCAATCGGCGTGAACGCGAGGCTGGCGAGGCCAGCGAGGCTGGCGAGGCCAGCGAGGAACGCGAAGGCGGAGCGGCGCATGGCGTGGCTCGTAGCAGGAGCGATACCAGCCGCGAATTCCCGGGGGGACAGTGGGGCACGGCGCGGCGGTCGCTCAGGCTGGCACAGCGTGCGTGACCTCTCTGCGGGCCCGTTCGCCCGGGTGCGAGCGCCACGTACGCCGGCGAAATCACCTCGCTTCGCCGTCGCCCATGACAGCCGCCGCGGGCCGTCCTAACGAGCGCGATCATGTCGGCGCGGCAGCTCGTCCTGATCCTCGATTACGGCTCGCAGTACACGCAGCTCATCGCCCGCCGGGTGCGAGAGCAGCGCGTCTACTGCGAGATCCACCCCTGCACCGACGTGTCGCCCGAGAAGGGCGACGCGGGGCTCGCGATGGTGAAGGCGCTCGCGCCCTCGGCGATCGTGCTCTCCGGCGGCCCCTCGAGCGTCTACGGGGAGGGGGCGCCGCAGGTCGATCCGCGGCTCTTCGAGCTCGGCATCCCGATCCTCGGCATCTGCTACGGCGTGCAGCTCACCGCGCACACCCTCGGCGGCAAGGTCGAACGCGCCGAGGCGCGCGAGTACGGGCCGCAGCAGCTGATGGTCGACCGCGCGGAGGGGATCTTCCACCGCTTCACGGCCGGCGAGGCGCTCGACGTCTGGATGTCGCACGGCGACCGCATCGCGGAGATCCCGGCCGGCTTCACCAACATCGGCACCAGCGAGAACACGCCGTTCTGCGCGATCGCCGACGAGAAGCGCCGCATCTACGGCATCCAGTTCCACCCCGAGGTCGCACACACCCCGCGCGGCGCCGAGATCCTGGCCGCGTTCCTCTTCGACGTCGCGCACATGACGCCGTCGTGGACGCCGGGCTCGTTCGTCGAGGAGGCGATCGCCAAGGTGAGCGAGACGGTCGGGACCAAGGGGCACGCCATCTGCGGCCTGTCGGGCGGCGTGGACTCGTCGGTCGCCGCGGTGCTCTGCCACCGCGCGCTCGGCGATCGGCTCACCTGCATCTTCGTCGACAACGGCCTGCTGCGGAACGGCGAGTTCGAGCAGGTGCAGGCGATGTTCCGCGAGAATTTCCACGCGAAGCTCATCGCCGTCGACGCGCGCAAGCTCTTCCTCGACGCGCTCGCCGGGGTCACCGACCCCGAGAAGAAGCGGAAGATCATCGGCCACGTGTTCATCGACGTGTTCGACGCCGAGGCGAAGAAGCTCACCGCCGCGCACGCCGCGAACGAGCCGGGCTACCTCGTGCAGGGCACGCTCTACCCGGACGTCATCGAGAGCGTCTCGTTCAAGGGGCCGAGCGCGGTCATCAAGAGCCACCACAACGTCGGCGGGCTCCCCGAGAAGATGAAGCTCAAGCTCGTGGAGCCGCTGCGCGAGCTCTTCAAGGACGAGGTCCGCGCGGCCGGCGAGGCGCTCGGCATGCCGCGCAGCTTCATCTGGCGCCAGCCGTTCCCCGGGCCCGGCCTCGCCATCCGCTGCCTCGGCGAGGTCAACGAGGCGCGCCTCGCCGTGCTCCGCAAGGCCGACGCCATCCTCGACGCCGAGGTGCGCTCGGCGGGGCTCTACGAGAGCCTCTGGCAGTCGTTCTGCGTGCTGCTGCCGGTGCGCAGCGTCGGCGTCATGGGCGACGAGCGCACCTACGACGAGACGGCTTGCATCCGCGCGGTGCACTCGACCGACGGCATGACCGCCGACTGGGCCAAGCTCCCCTACGACCTGCTCGCGCGCGTCTCGGCGCGCATCATCAACGAGGTCAAGGGGATCAACCGCGTGGTCTACGACATCTCGTCGAAGCCGCCGGCCACCATCGAGTGGGAGTGAGCCGTGCGCGTCTCGGGAGTCGGGCGGGTCGTGCGGATCGCTCGTGAATTCGTGCTGGTCGCGCTGCTCTCGGCGGGAGGCGTCGGCTGCGCTCCGTCGGTGCCGCCGAGCACGTCCCTGCGGCTCGCGCCCGTCGACGGCGCGCCGCGCGACGCGCGCGTGGTGATCGACGATCAGGAGCTCGGGCCCCTCTGGTACGTGACCGAGCACGGCGTCGCGATGCCGCCGGGCAAGCACCGCATCTCGATCGAGGCCCAGGGGTACCTGCCCTGGGATCGCGAGGTCGACGCGGGACCGAGCGGCGGCCTGCTGAAGCTCGACGTGAAGCTCGTGAAACGCCCGGACTGATCGAACGACGCGCTCTTTCGGCGCGCGGGCCGGTTGGTCGCGCCTCGAGCCGGCGCTATCGTCGCCGGGTGCTTCTCCAATGCGCACACTGCGGCGCGCCGCTCGACGTTCGTGAAGGCGCCTCGATCGTCAAGTGCGGCTACTGCGGCTTCAAGACCGAGCGCACCCGCCTCGTCATGCTGGCCCACCAGACGCCGGCCGGCTTCGCGCCGCCGCAGGTGTGGCGTCCGCCGCCGCACGTGGCCGCCGCGTCGGACGTGGAGCTCAAGTACGCGGCGAAGTCGGCCTCGTCGGTCGGCTGCGTGGTGGCAGGCGTGGTCGCGCTCGCGCTCATCGGGCCGGCGATCGGCCTGTTCGCCACCATGAAGACGGGCGGCGTGTTCGGGCCGAAGCTCGCCGCGCTCGCCGACAAGGAGATCTCGGGGAGCCCGGCCGAGCTCTCGAAGCGCCTGGGCGGAGGGCGCCTCGCCGACAAGTCGCTCTACGTGAAGCTCTCCGACCCGTGGTTCGATCAGGTCTACTTCCTGTGGGACGACAAGGACCTCACGCACCCGTACTTCGTCGGGTCGATCATGAACGGAGGCAAGACGGTGCCCGGCGGCACCTGCGATCGGCTCGCAGCTTCGCTCGGCGCGTTCAGCAGCAACGGCTGGAACCTCGCCGGCGCGAACGTCAGCTGCGATCCGGCCGGCGGCGTCGCCGTCTACGTCTCCAAGCCGGGCGAGAACGAGCATGAAGACGAGGGGGCCTGGAAGGCGAAGCTCGCGCTGCTCTATCGCCTCGAGATGGACGCGGTGCTGGGGCGCAAGGCGTCGGTCACGTCGAAGGAGCTGCGCGAGGTGATCGGCGCCGGCTTCGCGACCGCCGATCTCGCCGGCGTGGACCTCGACGCCGACATCGACGGCGCCAAGGCGATGCTCGGCAAGGCGATGAAGGGGACCGTCGTGACGACCGACGGCTACCGCTACGAGCTCATGCTCGCGCAGGCGCCGCTGCCGCGCGTCGCGTTCAGCTGGGACAACCGCAAGGGGGGCAAGCTGAGCTCGATCAGCTTCTCCACCTCGGCCTGGCAGTCGCTCGACAAGGCGCTGCCGAAGGTCGCCGCGTGCCTCGCGAAGACGCTCGGCGCGCCCGAGGTCGACGAGACGGACCACGTGAAGAAGAAGGTCAGTTACCGCTTCAAAGGGTACGCGGTCTACCTCTCCGACTCGAACATGAGCCTGAGCGAGCCGAAGAAGCCGATCTGGCAGGCGCTCGTGAAGGGGCTCGCCGACTGCGAGCTCTGACGGCGCGCGCTTCTCCGCCGGTTTCGCCGTGGCTTTGCGCCGCCCCGCGCGATCCGAGATGATCGTCGGGATGAACGCGCGGGGGATGGGGCGGCTCTGGCTCGTGCTGCTGGTGGGCGTGGCGGCCTCGTGCGGGCAGAAGGCCGCGAGCGTCACGCCACCGCCCACGACGGTGCGCATGGACTTCGCGCGCAAGGCGGGGTTCTTCGCCGCGCCGTTCCCGAGCGACGAGCTCGTCGACGCGAGCGGGAAGGTGTCGCTCGCCGGGTTTCCCAACGAGCCGGGCAACGGCATGGTGAGGCAGGCGACCTCGCTCATCCAGCGCGACGCGCGCGGCTTCTCCACGACGGCAGGGATCTTCTTCACGCTCACCGACGCGATCGATCCGGCGAGCCTGCCCGATCGCGCGGGGAGCGTCGCCGCCGGCGCGAGCGTGTATCTGATGGACGTCGATCCGAGCTCGCCTCTGCGGGGCCAGCGCGTGCTCGCCGACGTGACCTACCTGGACGACGGCGGCGAGTATGGCGACGCGCACCTGCTCGGCATCGTGCCGCTGCAGGGCGTGCCGCTGCGGCCGAACAACCGCTACGCGGCGGTGGTGAGCACGCGCGTGCGCGACGTGCGCGCGGGCGCGCTCGGGCAGGCGGCGGAGGTCGCGCAGCTCGCGCGCGCCGAGTCGCCGCCGGGGTTGAGCGCAAAGGTCGCCACGGAGTACGAAGACGCGCTTCGATGGGTCGCGGGGACGGGCGAGGCCCCGGACGTCGCGGGCCTCGCGGTCTTCACCACGGGCGCTCCGGTCGTCGCGCTCGGCACGGTGGTCTCGGCGATGGCCGCGCGGCCGGTGCCGACGATCGCGAAGCCGTTTGCGCGCACCGAGACGTACGCCGACTACTGCGTCTACGCGTCCTCGATCGCCATGCCGGACTACCAGGCGGGGACGCCCCCGTTCGAGAACGAGAAGGACGGCGGCACCTGGGCGTTCGACGCGAGCGGCGCGCCGATCTGGCAGCGCGACGAGCCCGCGAGCTTCTACGTCACCATCCCGCGCGCCACCATCCCGGCTGCGGGCGTGCCGGTCGTGGTGTTCGTGCGGACCGGCGGCGGCGGCGATCGGCCGCTGATCGATCGCGGCGTCCAGGCGGTGCACGGCGGCCCGGCGATCGTGGCGGGGAGCGGCCCGGCGCAGGACTTCGCGGCGGTCGGCTTCGCGGGCGTGCAGGTCGACGGCCCGCTCGGCGGCCTGCGCAACACCACCGGCAAGGACGAGCAGTTCCTCGTCTTCAACGTCGGCAACGCCGGCGCGCTGCGCGACAACGTGCGCGAGTCGGCCGCGGAGCTCGCCCTGATGCCGGCCATCCTCGAGGGGCTGACGCTCGACGTCGCCGATTGCCCGGGGGCGAGCAGCGCGAGCGGTGGCACCAAGGTCGGCTTCGACCTCTCGCACCTCGCCATCATGGGACACTCGATGGGCGCCTCGATCGCGCCGCTGACGTTCGCCGCGCAGCCCCGCTACGGCGCGATGATCCTGAGCGGCGCGGGCGCGAGCTGGATCGAGAACGTGCTCTACAAGAAGGAGCCGCTCGACGTCGCGGGCGCGATGAACGTGCTCCTCGGCTACGTGAACGACGCGCCGCTGCGCGAGGTGACGCGCGGCGATCCGGCCGTCTCGCTGTTCCAGTGGGCGGCGGAGGCCGCGGACGAGCAGATCTACGACGACCGGATCCTGTTCCTGCGCGACGCTTCCGGCGCGGCGACGAAGGCCCGCCACGTGCTCATGCTGCAGGGGATCGTCGACCACTACATCATGCCGCCGATCGCCGAGGCGACCGCGGTCTCGATGGGGCTCGATCTCGCCGGGCCTGCGTACGACGTGAGCACCGCCGAGATCGCCGACCTGCCGAAGATGGGCGAGACGATCTCGCTGGTGAGCGGCCGCGGACCGCTCGCGCTGCCGGTGAGCGGCAACCTGAAGAGCGGCGCGCTCGTCGCGACCGGCGTGGTGGTCCAGCACCCGGCCGACGGCATCGAGGACGGCCACGAGGTCGTGTTCCAGACCGAGGCGCCGAAGCACCAGTACCGCTGCTTCCTCGCGAGCTTCCTGAAGGGGACGCCGAGCGTGGTGGGCGACGGCAAAGAGGGCGACGCGTGCCCGTGACGAGGCGCGGCGCAGGCGTGAGCGCATGCGAGGCCGCGGGAGACGCGGCGCGGCCCGACGCCTGTCGATGCGGCGCGCGGCGTTCGCGCACGGCTCGGTAACTTCTCGCGCTGCGCCGCGTATCCCTCCGACCCGCGTGGCGTCGAGCGGCACGTGCGCCCGCGCCACGATCCTGCCGATCCGCCCGGCGACCGCGCCCGTACTCTCCTCGAAGGGGCTGGAACTCCGAAATGCAACCGAGCGAGTCCGGGCTCGTCACGCAGCTCGACGCGATCGAAGCGGAGGCCTATCGAGATCTCTTCGCCGCCGCGCCGGCGCCGCTCGCGCGCGGCATGGGGCTGCAGGTGCGGATGCTCGCCGGCGCGACGCTGCTCCTCGCGACGGCGCCGACGACGCTCTTCAACCGCGCCATCGGGCTCGGCAACGAGCGCGCGGTCGCACCCGAGGAGCTCGACGCGATCGCGGGCGAATACCGCCGCGCAGGGGTGCCCACGCACTGGATCCACGTCGGCCCGGCCGCGAGGCCCGAGGCGCTCCCCGGCTGGCTGTCGGCGCGCGGGTACCGCATCGCCGCGCGAGCGACGTGGGCGAAGCTGGTCCGGGGCCCGGCGGCGCCGCCGCCGCAGAGCGGGGGGACGAGCCTCGTCGTGCGCGAGATCGTCGCGCGCCACGCCGAGCGGCTCGCGCGCGTGATCGTCCTCGCGCATGCGCTGCCGCCGCCGATGGCCGCGTGGGGCGCGGCGCTGGTCGGTCGGTCCCGCTGGCGCGCCTACGGAGCGTTCGAAGGCGAGGAGCTCGTCGCGGGGGGCTTCCTGTTCGTCGAGGGGCGCGCGGCGTGGCTCGGGATGGCCGGCACGCTCGCGTCGCACCGCGGCCGCGGCGCCCACCGCGCGCTGCTGGCGCAGCGGATCCGCGACGCGCTCGCGGACGGCTGCACGACGCTCGCCGCGGAGACGGGGGAGCCGAGCGCCGGCGAGGCGAGCGCGTCGCTCGGCAACCTGTACCGCTGCGGGTTCGAGCGCGCCTGCGCACGCACCAACTACGAGCTGCGCAGCTGAGCGGGCGCGCTGCGGACGATGCCGGCTAGAACAGCCAGCGCATCGCGGTCTGCGCGCCGATCCCCGTCGCGGCGATGACGTCGCGCGGCAGGAAGAGCGTCAGCTGCGCCGTACCGCCGCTCCCTCCGCCGCCGTCACGCGTCGCCGACAGCCGGGCGATGAGCGGATCGGCGCCGCCGTTCGGCAGCCGTGCGAGCACGTCGGCCACCTCGCTGGCGCTCGAGACGGCGTTGGCGAGCGCGCGCAGCGTGGAGAACGTCCCGAGCGCGCCGAGCGGCTCGAGCAGCGGTCCGAGCGCGAGCGACGGCGCGAGGCCCCCCTTGCGGGCGCGCGTGAGCGCGGCGATCGCGTCGGCGGTCGGCGTGCGTCGCGCCCACGCCGTCCAGGTGCGGTCGCCGTCGGGGACGACGAGCTGCACGAGCTCGACCTTCTGCGGCCAGCCGGTGCGCACGGCGCCCGCGTCGGCGATCGAGATCGTCAGCGTGAGCTTCTGCGCGAAGGAGCCGGGCGGCAGGCCGGTGGTCGGCTCGGGGGCGACCTTCGCGTCGACGGTGAGCGCACCGTCCGTCAGCGCCTTGAGCGCCTGGCTCGTGGAAGGCCGCGCGAGCAGCGCGCCGAGCTCGCGCGCCGCGTGGATGGCCTGCTGCGCGGGGCGCTCCTCGACGCTCAGCGTGACGCCCGGCGTGAGGGTGCTGCGCACGAGCGTCTCGACCAGCTCGCTGCGGGCGCCGCCGAGCCGCGCGTCGGGGTCGGCGCTCGGCGGCATCGGCTTGGCGACCGCGCCGGCCGCGCTCGGGGGCTTCAGATCGATCCACGCGCGGTCGATCGCGCCGAGGGCGAACCGCGTCGCGAGGGTTTCGTAGGCGGCCTTGTCCTTCGCCGACCACTTGAGATCGGCCGCCACCGCGTCGAGCAGCTCCTGGGTGCCGTCCTCCAGCGTCTTGTCGAGCGCCGCGAGCGCCTTCGAGCCGCGCGCGAAGCCCCCCGAGTGCGCCTCGGGGAGGAAGACGCCCCGGTGCTCGGCGCGCGGCCCGCCCGGCGCGTCGCTCGACGAGAGCAGCAGCTTCGAGCTCCACGCGTTCGACGTCGCGAGGCGCAGGCTCCCGGTGAGCGCGAGCGTGTCGGCGCGCGGATCGGCCGAGATCTCGAGCGCCGTCGCGTCGTCGAGCAGATCGAAGGCGTCGCCGGCGGCGCGGCGACCGAGGCGGCGGGCGGCGCGATCGGTCTCCTCGCGCCCCGTGCGGAGCAGCCCGCCCGCCCACGACTCGAGCTCGTCGCGGGCCTCGTCGTAGGTCTGGCGGTAGCCGGCGCGGAGGGCGGCGAGATCGAGCGTCGCGCGGATGGGCTCGCCCGCCGCCGACTCTGCCGTGACGCCGCGCGCGAGCCACGGTCCGAGGCGCTCCACCGCGCCCGGCTCGTGCTGCGTCGCGCACACGAGGCGGTAGGGCGACGGGCCGAGCGCCGGCGCGATCACGCAGGAGTGCCGCCAGTAGGGGCTCGAGGTGCCGCCGTAGCGCCCCTCGCGGTGCGGCACGAGGCGCCGCACGCCGCCGGCGAGCCGCTCCACCGTGAAGGCGCCCTCGAGATCGGCCTCGAGGTCGGCCGCGTCGAACGCGAACGCCCAGGCGAGATCGGCCTTCGGGCGGCCGCGTCGCGTCGCGGACTGCGCCGCGATCGCGAGATCGAACGGGCGACGGAAGTCGACGCGGCGCGCGAGCACCGGCGAGCCGATCACCAGCTGGGCGAGCTTGCCGACGTCGAGCTTGGCGAACGCGCTCGGTGCGTACGAGCCGAGCGCCGCGCCGGCGCTCCACGGGCACTCGACGTGGAGGCGCAGCACGAGCCCCGGCGGCGCCGCGACCCTGCTGCGATCCTCCACGGAGGCCGTCGGCGCCGCGCGGACCGAGGCGCTCGGGAGCGTCGCGAGCCGCGGCGGCGGCGGCGCGTTCGAGCCGCACGCGGGCGCGAGCACGCCCAGCGCGCCCAGGACACCCAGCCAGCGGAGCGAGGTGCCGGCGGGCGCGGCGGA
>CAIXWQ010000350.1 GCA_903923175.1 uncultured delta proteobacterium
CCCGTTCGCGAGCGCGCGCGTGGTGGGGAGCGCGGCGGAGGGGCTCCCTGCAGCGCCCTTGACGTTGCCGTGGTCGCATCCGAGCCTCTCTCGAGATGGGTCACGCGGTGCGCGCGCGAGGGCGCTGGCCGGCCGTGCTGCTGACCGCGTCGATCGGCTGCGTCGCGCGCAAGATGCCGAGCGAGACGTACGGCCTCGACTGCATCTACGACTTCCGCGCGCCGGTGACCGAGTGCGCGCACGTGAAGGAGCGCGCGCCGAGCGAGCTGTCGTCGAGCGACGCGTCCGAGCTGGTGCTGCGATCGCTCACCGCGACGCGCGCGGGGGCGCGCCTGACCCTCGACGTGCGGCTCGCCGGCAGGTTCTGGAACGAGACCGATCAGAACGTCTACGTCTTCCTCGGCGGGCCCACCGCCGACGGCGCGCCCGCGACCTACGCGCTCACCGCCGACCCCTCGTTCGCCGCCGATCTGTCCTATCCGGTCCGGACCACCGTCGCGTTGCCGCACGCCAACGAGGTGCGCATCGGGCTCATGGCCCCCGCCGAGCGCCCGTACTCGCCGCAGATCTACGTGACCGACTCCGTGCACACCGATCTCGTGGGCGCGAGCGCCGGCGCGACGCTGCGCGCGGAGGGGAGCCGCGTGCTGCTGGAGATCCCGCTCGATCGGTATTTCGCGCTCGGCAGATCGCCGGTGCCGGAGCGCCTCGGCGTGACGGTCGCGACCGCGCGTGACTACGTCGGCTTCGTCGATCAGCTGTCGGTGCGCGAGCTGTCGCCCTCGGCGACCAAGAGCGAGACCGCGCGCGCCGCGCCGCCGATGGTCTACCCGAGGCTCGATCCACGCGCGCACACGCTCGAGCGCGTCGCGCTGCGCACGCTCGGCGAAGGGCCCGGCGCGGGCGTCTCGGTGGAGATCGACACGGCGGCGCCGATCGTCGACTGGGCCCAGACGAACCTGAACTTCTTCTTCCTGCCGGTGCCGCCGCGGCCGACCGAGGCGCCGCTGCTCGACCCCTCCCACGCGAGGACGCTCCCCTTCCAGTGGTCCTACTACTGCGGCGTCTACTCGCCCCATCGGCTCTTCTGCCGCGCCTCGAACGGCACCGACTTCCGCTACGACACCGCCTACGCCGAGCGCGCCGCCCTGCCGGCGACCGAGGGGGTCTCGTTCCGCGAGATCGCGCCTGGCCGCTACGCGCTCGATCTGGCCGAGGGGCCGACCAAGGAGCTGTCCGCGTCGCACGGCACGTTCGCGCTGATCGTCTCGGTGGGCCGCGACGGGTTCGGCCCGACGTCGTGGTATGGCGTGAGCGAGCCGAAGCGATGAGCCGAAGCGCGCCCGGTGGCGGGGCGCGGCGGCGGAGAGCCCCACCAGCATGACCGAGGAATCAGCCCCCGCCGTCGGCCCCGCGCCGAGCCCCGAGCGGCGCTCCGACGCGCGGAGCTTCGCGTTCGATCTCGCGGCGCTGCTGCTGCTCTTCGCGGTCGTGTGCGGGCCGTTCCTGCGCCACGTGTACACCTCCGTGATCCCCGGCGGCTGGGACGGCGTGCCCCACTACGCGATCGCCGACCTCTACGCGCACAAGCTCTTCCCCTCGATCGGCGGCTGGATCGACGAGTACTTCGGCGGGATGCCGTACCCGAACTTCTACCCGCCGATCTTCTACATGATCGTCGCGGCGCTCACGAAGGTCGGGCTCAGCACCAAGACGGCGTTCCTCGTCGTGCAGACGAGCGCCTCCGCCGCGGTGCCCTGCCTCACGTACCTCTGCGCGCGGCGGCTCGCGGCCCGAGGCGGCGGCGAGCTCGGCGATCCCGGCGATCCCGGCGAGGACGGCTCGGCGGAGGCCGCGAGGGCGCGAGGGCCGCGCGACACCGGCCGCGTCGCGGGGCTCGTCGCGGGCGCCATCACGGTCGGCTTCATGGTCGACCACAGCCCGCTCTACCGGGTCGGCATCACGCTCCACTCGACCTTCGACGCCGGCCTCTCGACCCAGCTGCTGTCGCACTGCGTGCTGCTCGTCTTCTACTGGGCGCTGCTCGACGCCGATCGGCGGCGCGGCGCGGCGGTGCTCGCGGCGATCGGCTTCGCGCTCGTGCCGCTCACCAACGTCCACATGGTCTGGGCGGCCGCGTTCCTGTACCTGCCGCTCGCGATCGTGCGCATCGTGCAGGCTCCGTCGGCCGCCGAGCGTCGGCGCCTGCTGTTCGTCCACGGCGCCATCGGGCTCGCCGGCGTGCTGATCGCGGCGTGCTGGATGTTCCCGATGATCGCGAACCTGCGCTACGTGCCGACGCAGGCGCTCGAGCGGCCGCCGCCCGGCCTCATCGCGTTCGCGTTCCTGCGCCTCTCCATCTACCTCGTGTTCGGCGGGCTCGCGGCGCTCGCGCGCAGGGACTCTCGCGCGCTCTCGCTGGTCGGCAGCCTGCTGCTGCTGCTCGCGTTCGCGCTGCTCCCCTCGGCGCACATCCCGGTGCTGCGCGATCTCGCGCTGCAGCCGATGCGGCTCGTGGTGCCGTTCCCGTTCCTCGCCGCCTTCCTGGTGGGCTACTTGGTGAGCGCCGCGCGCGACGTCGTCCGGCGACCGTGGGCGCGGCTCGCGGTGGGGGCCGCGTGCGCCGCGCTGTTCTTCGCGCGCTTCAAGCTCGGCGATCTGCCGAAGGGGAACATCTCGCGCGCGCAGATGGACCGCTACGAGAACGTGCTCGGGCCGGTGGCCGGGCGCACCGATGGCCGCGTGCTCGTGGAGGTCGGTCCCGACGGCCTCGCCGATCCGTTCTCGCTCCAGGCGCTCGCCGGCATGCGCGGCGCGCGCGCGCTGACGACCGTGTTCCGCGAGGCCGCGCTGAACGTGATGTTCGCGGTGCCGCTGCGCAACAGCTTCTCGGCCAAGCCGGAGGCGTTCGGGGTCGATCACAAGATCACCGGCACCGAGCTCGCCGCCTCCTCGCTCCCCGCGACGCTCGCCCGCCTCGATCTCTTCAACATCCGCTACTTCGCGGTGCGCTCCGACAGCGTGAAGAAGCAGATCCAGCAGCTGCCGGGCCTGCACCGCGTCTCGCCCGAGGGGGCCTGGGAGCTGTGGGGCTTCGACGCCGAGGCGCCCGGCTACGCGATCGTCCCGAGCTACGCGCCGGTGCTCACCTTCGCCCGCTTCAGCGTGAAGCCGCGGCCCGACGACGACGTCGACTTCGTGCGCCTCGGCGAGGAGATGTTCGAGGCCGGCCGGCTCGCGATCCCGCTCGCGCTCGCGCGTGAGCCGCGCCTCGATCGGAACGACGACTGGAGCCGCTTCCGGATCGTGCTCGTGACCGACTACCGCTACGACCAGATCGACCGCGCGTACGAGGCCCTCGAGCGCGCGAGCCGCGATCGCACGGTGGTGCTGTGGGCGAGCGACGATCCGCTCTACGCGCGCCTGGTGGAGCTCGGAAAGACGCGCCCGACGCTCCGCTTCGTCGAACGGCCGCCGACCAACGCGGCGCTGCAGGCCTCCAAGCGGCTCGCCGGGCGGTTCGACTGCAAGGCCATCATGGCGGCGCTCGACGCCGTGAAGGAGCCGCTCGCGGGCGTGCCGGCGGTCGCGTCCGCGCGCCTCGACGGCCGCGACGCCGAGGTCGACCTCGACCGAGCGCCCGAGCAGCCGGTGCCGATCTGGGTGCGGCAGGGGTACTTCCCGAGCTGGAAGAACGACTCCGGCGAGCCGGTCTACCTCGCGACGCCGACCTTCCAGCTCACGTTCGCCAAGGAGCGCACGACCAAGCTGCACTTCCGCTTCACGAAGGTCGACTGGATCGCGCGCGTCCTCTCGCTGCTCGGCCTCGGCGTCGTCGCGGCGCTGTTTCGCTGGTTCACGCCGCCGCGATCGGGCGACGAGGCGCCGCGCTCCGCCGCAGGCGACCTCGCGCGGTGACTCGCCCGCGCGTCGGCTCTATAGGAGCGACCCCCATGTCCCACGCGGCGAAGGACCGAATCGCGACGCTGCTCGTGCTGGCGCTCGCGTTCCTGCCGTTCGCGTTCGTCTTCCCCTACATCGGCGTCGTCAACAACCCGAACGAGAACGTCCGGACGTACATGACGATGGCGCTCGTCGAGGAGCACACCTTCCGCATCGACAAGATCGTCGACCGGCACGGGTGGGTGAACGACATGGCGAAGGCGCCCGACAAGCGCACCGGCGAGTCGCACCTGTACTCGGTGAAGGCGCCCGCGATCAGCTACGCGGGCGTCCCGGTCTACTGGGCCTTCACGAAGCTCGCGCCGCGGCTCGGCCTCGAGCAGCCGAAGCTCACGAGCCCGCCCGAGGTGAAGATCGCCTGGATGCGCGCGACGACGCTCGTCCTGCGCCTCTTCGCGGTGCAGCTGCCGTGCTTCCTGTTCCTGGTCTGGTTCGAGCGGTTCCTCCGCGGCTACACGCGCGATCCGGTGGTGCGGCTGTCGGCCGTCGTCGCCACCGGGCTCGGCACCAACTACCTCGCCTACTCGCTGATGTTCGTGAGCCACGCGCCGTTCGCGGCCGCCGCGTTCGGCTCGTTCGCGCTCACGACGCGCGAGCGCGCGCGCTTCCCCGACGACGCGCGGCAGCGCCGGCTCTCGATGGCGTTCCTCGCCGGCGCCCTCGCGGGGCTCGCGACGCTCCTCGAGTACCACGCGCTGCCGGTCTCGGCCGCGCTCGCGCTGTATGCGCTCGGCACCTTCTGCCGCCCCACGCGGCTCGTCGCCTTCGGGTTCGGCGCGACGCTGAACGCCGCCGCGCTCATGCTCTTCCAGTGGCGCGCCTTCGGCAGCCCGCTGACGCCCGGCCACAAGATGGTCGAGAACCAGGCCTTCGCGGCGCTGCACGAGAAGGGGCTGTTCGGCATCTCCAAGCCGAACCTCGACGTGCTCGGCGAGATCAGCGTCAGCCGCTCGTTCGGCTTCTTCGGCACGAGCCCGTTCATGTGGCTCGGCCTCCTCGCGATCCCGGCGGTGATCCTCGCCGCGCGCGGCGCCGCCTTCCAGCGGGCGCAGCAGCGCGCCGCGGTCTTCGGCTTCGCGCTCGCGATGGGGCTGCTCTGGGTGACGGTCAGCGCCGCCATCATCTGGCGCGGCGGGTGGACCGTGGGGCCTCGCTACCTCGGGGCCGCGCCGCCGTTCTTCGCCTTCGGCGCCGTGATCGCGCTCGAGCGGCTCGACGGCTCGGTCGCCCTGCGCGCGCTGCGCCGCGGCGCCGCGTCGGGCCTCGCCTTCGCGAGCGTCGCGAGCATCGGCCTCGTCGGCATGCTCTACAACACGCTCCCCGAGGACGTGACGCGGCCGCTCCCGCAGGTGGTCATCCCCGCGTGGAAGGCCGGCTTCGTGCCGCACCACGTCGGCGAGCTGTTCGGTCACCCCGGCCGCGGCGCCTGGTACGTGATCGCCGTCGCCGCGCTGCTCGCCGCGCTCGTCCCCGCGCTGATCCCGCTGCGCGAAGGGGCGTTCGAGTACGTCGGGCGCCTGCTGCTGGTCTGCGTGTTCGCGGCGCTCGGCCTGCGCCCCGCCTTCTCGGAGCCGCTCCCCACCGAGGGGGGCGACGGCGGCCTGAGCACCCGCCGCATGTTCGCGAACGAGTGGGAGCCCGCCGGGCGAGACGCCATCACCGAGCTGCGCGCGCAGGCCTCGCGAAGCCCCTGCGACTGGTTTCGCGTCGCCGATCTCGAGCGCGCGATGGGGCGCCCGTCGGAGGCCGAGCAGGCGGAGCGACGCGCGGCGCGTGACCGCGCGCAGTGCCGCTGACCGCGCCCGATCGCCTCGCGGGCGCGCATTTCCTGGGCGTTCCCGGGTCGCAGGCCGCACCTCATCGTGGTAGCAGCGGCCCATGGACGAAGCGCAGGGGCCGCTGGTCTCGATCGTCGTGCCGGCCTACAACGAGCAGGCTCGCATCGGGCTGACGCTGATCCGCACCATCGAGTACCTGCGCGCGCGCTTCCCGAGCCACGAGCTGATCGTCGTCGACGACGGCTCGTCGGACGAGACCTGCCGCGTGGTCACCGAGGTCGCCGCGGGCGACGAGCGGATCCGCTTGCTCGTGCAGCCCCAGAACCGCGGCAAGGGCGCGGCCGTGCGGCGCGGCATGCTCGAGGCGCGTGGCGCGCACGTGCTCTTCATGGACGCCGATCTCGCGACGCCGATCGAGGAGCTCGAGACGCTCCTCCTGCACGCGCACGACGGCTACGACGTGGTGATCGGCTCGCGCGGCCTCGCCGAGAGCGACATCCGCCAGCGTCAGCCCCGCATGCGCGAGCTCATGGGGCGCGTGTTCAACGTGATCGTGCGCACGGCGCTGCTCGGCGGCATCCACGACACGCAGTGCGGCTTCAAGCTCTTCTCGCGCGCCGCCGCGCGCGACCTGTTCGGGCGGCAGACGATCGACGGCTTCGCGTTCGACGTCGAGGTGCTGCTGCTCGCCAAGAAGCACGGCTACCGCATCCGCGAGGTCCCGATCGTCTGGTACCACGCGCCGAACTCGAAGGTCTCGCCGGTGGCCGACTCGCTGCGCATGTTCGGCGACGTGGTGCGGCTGCGCGCGAAGCAGGCGCTCACGCGCTGAGCGCGACGCCCGGCGTCGGCCCCCTCGCGCCCGAGGGCGCTCAGCCCTGCCCGCGCGCCCGCTTGCGCGCGATGCACATCAGCGAGACGCCGAACGGCAGGTTCACGTCCGGCAGGATCCGCTTCTCCGCCGCGAACGCCGTGTAGAGGATCTTGTTCACCAGCTCCGGCGGCTGCTGCGCGTCCGACGGCGCGGCCTTGCCGAGCAGCTTGCCGAGCATGCGCGCGCCGAAGATCAGCGGGAACAGCAGGGTGTTGAAGTAGGTCGTCTCGATCGGCTCGTAGCCGGCCTCGCGGATCACCGCCTCGAGGCTCGCGCGGGTGTAGCGGCGGCGGTGGTGGTGCACGACGTCGTGCTGGCTCCAGAGGAACTGGTAGGCAGGCACGGCGACCAGCACGAGGCCGTCGTCGCGCAGCATGGAGCGCGCGAGCTTGAGCATGCCGACGTCGTCGTCGACGTGCTCGATGACGTCGAGGAACGTGACGAGATCGAAGTCGCGGCGGCCGACGTCGGTGACGCCGAGCAGGCCGAGGTGCACGTTGGGCAGCCCCTTGGCGTGGCAGAACTCGACCGCGACCTCGGCCGGCTCGAGGCCGTGGACCTCGTAGTCGTCGCGCAGCCGCTCGATGACGAACCCGGTGCCGCAGCCGATGTCGAGCACGGCCGCCTTGGGCTTCACGTAGCGGCTGATGACCTTCGCGAGGATCTCGCGCCGCGCGAGGAACCACCAGTGCGAACGCTCGAGGCGGTTCATGTCCTCGTAGATGTGCCGCTCCATGGCGGCTTCTTAGCACGGCTGCGCCAGCTGCCAGAACGGCCCGGTCGCGCGCCCGCCCGCCCCGCCGAGCCCTTTGCGCCGCCCCCTGTTCCCGCCCCAGGCGGTGCGCTATCCCATCCACTCGCATGCGCGGAGCAGATGCCCCCGGCACCCCCCGCTGGGCGCGCGCGCTCGGCCTCGCCGCGATCGCGCTGCTCCTCAGCGCCTTCGCGTGGTCGCCCGTGCTCCGTGCGCTGCCGCACACGCAGACCGGCGACGGCCAGGTCTTCCACAAGATGCTGGAGGCGGCCCGCGTCTCCATCGTCCGCTACCACGAGTTCCCGCAGTGGAACCCCTACGAGTGCGGCGGGCTGCCGCTCTGGGACAACCCGCAGGCGCCGCTCGGCGCGCCGCTGGTGTGGCCGTTCGTCGTGCTCGGGACGACGACCGCGATGGCGCTCTGGTACGTCGCGCACTCGGCGCTCGGCTTCGTCTCGATGTGGCTCTTCTGCCGTCACGAGCTCTGCACCTCGCGCGCCGCGGCGTTCGTCGGCAGCGCGGTCTGGGCGTTCGCGGGGTTCCACCAGCAGCACTACGGCGGCGGGCACTTCGTGTTCGTGCCGTTCCTCTACTTCCCGCTCGGCCTGCTGCTCTGGCGCCGCGCCGAGCACGACGCGCGCGCCGCGGTCGGGCTCGGCATGCTGGTCGCGTGGATGATCTACGAGGGGGGCGTCTACCCGCTGCCGCACCTCGCGGTGATCCTCGCGCTCGAGACGCTCTCACGCGTGCTGCCGCCGAAGCGCCTGATCCCGATCGCGCGCGCCGGCGTGATCGTCGTCGTGGTGGGCCTCGCGCTCGGCGCGAGCCGGTTCTTGCCGCTGATCGAGCAGCTGCGCGCGCACAAGCGCCCGATCGGCCCCGAGACCGACCAGCTGCAGTGGGAGACCTTCAAGGACATGTTCCTCGTGCGCACGCACGAGTGGCGCGTCGCCGGCCAGGCGTACGTGTGGCCCGAGTACGGCGCCTACCTCGGACCGCTCGTGGTCGCCCTCGCGCTGCTCGGCGTCGTGCTGTGCGGCGTCGAACACGCCTGGCTCGTGGCGCTGCTCGCGGCGTCGACGCTGCTCATGATCGGCCACGGCACGTACCTGCCGTGGACGTTCCTCAAGGCGCACGTCTTCCCGTTCAAGGAGATGCGCGTCCCCTCGCGCTTCCGCGCCGAGGTGACGCTGTTCCTCGCCACGTTCGTGGCGCTCGGGCTCGACAAGTCGCGCCGCCTGCTCGCGCGCGCGACCCGGCGCTGGGAGTCGGCCGAGCTCGCGCACGGAGCGATGCTCGCGCTCGCGCTGATCGCCGCCGGCGACGTGATCTCGGTCGGCAGCACCAGGTTCGAGACGGCCTTCACCAACCCGCCGGAGCAGCCGGTGGTCGCGGCCGAGCGGCTGCACCTCGCGCCGGAGACGGCGGCCCTGATCGATCAGCCACGCCAGAACGCCGGCCGCCTCGGCTGCTGGGAAGAGTGGGGCTTCGGCGCGGGCGCGCCGCTCTGGCTCGGCGACGTCCCGCAGGCGCGGCTCGCGGCCGGCGACGTCGCGTCGAAGGTCGCCTCGGTCGTGCGCACGCCGAACACGTTCACCATCGACGTCGAAGCGGCCGGGCCGGCGCGCGTGTTGATCAACTCCGCCTACGATCGGAACTGGCAGACCGACGTCGGCGCCCTCGTCGAGGTCGACAAGCAGCTCGTGCTCGACGTCCCCGCCGGGCACCACGTCGTGCACGTGCGCTGTCGCCCGCGCACGTTCGCGCTGGGCGCCGCGATCACCGTGACCGCGCTCCTCTGGGTGGCGCTGTATTTCGTCTGGGACGCGCGGCGCCGCGGCAAACTGCTTCCGCCGCGCCCCGCGTCCGCGTAGGGTCCACTCGGTAGCCGATGTCCACCGTCGTCGAACGCGTCCGCGAGTGGTTCCTCCTGCGCGACCTCGAGGCGCGGCGCCGCGGACTCTCCGACGAGGTGCACGGCCGCACGGCGATCGCGAGTCGCGTCGCGCGGCGGCGGCGCGAGGCGGCCGAGGCCCTCTGGCTGGCCGGCTTCCCCGCCGAGGCGCTCCGGCTCGCGGGCGAGGCGGTGGAGCTCGCCCGTGACGCCCGCCGCGATGCGGGGCTCGACGAAGGCCCCCCGCCCGACGACGCCGCGCTCGCGTCAGGTGCCGCGCTCCCCAGCCTCGATGCCGACGTCCGCCCCGCGCACGAGGAGCGCTTTCGCGCGCTGATCGAGCGGCAGATCGCGCTCGCCGACGAGCGCCCCGAGCTCGAGCTCGACGCGAAGCAGATCGCGCGGCTGCGCGTCTCGCGCATCGTGACGGTGGCCTGCGCGACGCTGCTCGGGCTCTCCGCCACGATCTACTTCGTGCGCGGCCCGCGAAGCCTGCACGCCACCGCCTCGGGGAGCTACTCGACCGCCTTCGAAGCCGCCAACGCCGTCGACGGCAACGACACGACCGACTGGCTCCTCCCCGATCGCGCGGCCGGCTCGATCGACGTCGAGGTGCGCCCGCGCCGCAAGCTCACCGCCGTGAAGCTCATGAACGCGCGCAACAAGCCGTACGCCGACCGCGCGACCAAGGAGTTCCACGTCGACCTGCTCGACGGCGGCAAGGTCGTGAAGAGCTTCGACGGCCAGTTCGACGGCTACTCCGCCGACCCCGTCTGGCGCACGCTCGCCGTCGGCGGGCTGCGCGTCGACACCGTGCGCGTCGAGGTCCGCACCTGGTTCCTCACCGGCGGCGGCCTCGCGGAGATCCAGGTCGAGTAGCCCGCGCGGCGGCGCTCGCGGCCGCCTCGCCCCCTCTCCCGGTAAGAGCTCGCGATGCGCTTGGATCACAAGAGGCTCTGGCAAGCGAGCCGGCGCCTGGCCTCGCACCCCGACCTGCTTCCGGGGCTCGTCCTCGGGGTCGCGCTGCTGTGGCTGTTCCGCGTGCAGATGCAGCACAAGTACCTGCCGATGCAGGACGTCGGGCACCACATGGCGATCGCCGCGGTGGTGGCCGACTGGGGGCGTCCGGGCTCGCTCTACACGCCACTCTACGAGCGCTTCGATCCGCTCAACGCCAACTCGCTGCTCTACCTGCTCGCGGGGTACGGCGGGCGCCTCTTCGGCGTGACCTTCATGGTGCGGCTGCTCACTACGCTGGCGCTGATCGGCGTGCCGCTCGCCAACTGGTACGCGCTCGGCGTCTTCGGGCGTTCGCGCTGGGGCGCCGTCGTCTCGGTGCCGCTCACGTTCAACTTGATCTACATGCTCGGGTTCTCCAACAACCTGGTCGCCGCGCCGTTGTTGGTCCTGTCGGTCCCCGTCTTCTATCGGTACCTCGAGCGCCCGTCGTGGAGGCGTTGGCTCGGCGTCGCGCTGCTCGTGCTGCTCGTGTTCATGGCGCACGCGCAGGTGTTCCTCTGGACGGGCGTGCTGCTGGCGACGTTGACCGTCTACATGGCGCTGCGCGCGGGGGCCGATCGGTGGAGCAAGGAGGGCCCGCTGCTCGCGGTGCTCAAGGTCCTCGCGTGCTCCTTCGCGGCGGTCGTCCCCGCGCTGCTCTGCTTCGGACGCTGGTACTACCGCACGTTCGTGCACGTCACCGGCCCCCAGCTCGCGCTGGCGGGGCCGAAGGACTCGTTCGGCGCGGTGTTCATCGCCCCCGAGAACGTGTGGAACGGCCTGCTGGTCAGCCAGCGCGTGATGAAGAACCCGGAGGCGCTGAAGCAGCAGTGGGCGCTGGTGGTGCTGCTCGCGCTCGCGCTCGTGCTCGCGCGCTTCTACCGCTGGGCGAAGCCGCCGATCCTCGAGGCGGCGTTCTTCCTCTCGCTCGTCTCGTACTTCCTGCTCCCCGAGAACCTCACCGGGCAGGACATCCTCGCCTCGCGTCAGATCTCGGTGGCGCTGTGGTTCTCGGCGGTGCTGTTCACGCCGATCCCCGCGCGCGTGTCGCGCTTCGCGCACTGGGCCGTCGTGGCCGGCATCCTCGCGTGGAGCGGCGCTCACCTGCGGCTGTGGAGCCAGGAGCTCGCAAAGTTCGAGGCGAAGGAGGCGCACGGCCTCGACGAGGTCATGATGGCCGCGCCGCCGCGGCTCGCCATCCACTACGTGAAGGACGACCCCGAGAGCGAGTTCTTCTACGCGCGCCCGTTCTGGCACGTCGAGAAGTGGTACATGAGCGAGAAGCTCGGTCGCGGCGACGACACCACTGGAGTGCAGGCGAATGGCACCATCCGCTTTCGCGAGGGGGTGGTCGCGCACCGCGGGATCGGCGAGGGCCCGACCTGGGTCCGCTCGGCCGAGCTCTGGGACAACTTCGATCTCGTGCTGCTGCGGCGAAGGAGCCCGCGGCCCGAGGAGCGCGCCGAGCTCGAGAAGCGCGCCTATCTCCTCTCGCGCGTCGGCGACTGGGAGATGTGGCGCAAGCGGCCCGCGCCGTGAGCGGCGGCGATCGGGGTCATGCGCGTCGCTGCGAGAGGCTTTCGGCGCGCGGCGCGTCCGCGTAGGGTCGGGCCGAGATCGATGAGCGCCGTCGTCGAACGCGTCCGCGAGTGGTTCCTGCTGCGCGAGCTCCGCGCGCGTCGCTTCGGGATCCCCGACGCGCTCCACCGTCGCACCGCCCGCGTGAGCCGCGCTGCGCGCAGGCGCCGCGAGGCCGCCGAGGCGCTCTGGCAGGCGGGCTTCCCCGCCGAGGCGCTGCGGCTCGCCGAGGAGGCGGTCGAGCTCGCGCGCCAGGCGCGGCGTGACGCGGGCGTCGCCGCCGGCGCCGAGGTCGACGAGGCGGCGCTCCCTGCGCTGTCGCCGCTCTCCGCGCCCGAGGGGGCTCCGCTGCTGGACGACGACGTCCGCCCCGCCCACGCGGCGCGCTTTCGGGCGTTGCTCGCGCGCCAGGAGCAGCTCGCCGAGGAGCACCCCGAGCTCGAGCTCGACGCGCGGCAGATCGGTCGGCTGCGCCTCGCGCGCGTCGGCGGCGTGCTCGCCGTGGCGCTCGCGGCCATCGGCGTCGTCGCCGCGATCGTGCGCGGCCCGCACCTGCTCCGCGCCAAGGCCTCGGCGACCTACGACAGCCACTTCGAAGCCGCCAACGCGGTCGACGGCAGCGACACGACCGAGTGGCTCCTCCCCGATCGCACGCCCGGCTCGATCGACGTCACCGTCATCCCCGCGCGCAAGCTCAAGCGCGTGAAGCTCCTGAACGCGCGCAACCAGCCCTACGCCGACCGCGCGACCAAGGAGTTCCACGTCGACCTGCTCGAGGGCGGCAAGGTCGTGAAGAGCCTCGACGGGCAGTTCGACGCGTACTCCGCGCAGCCGACCTGGCGCACGCTCGACGCGGGCGTCCGCGCCGACACGGTGCGCGTCGAGATCCGCTCGTGGTTCCTCAACGGCGGCGGCCTCGCCGAAGTCCAGGTCGAGTAGCCGGCGCTCGCGTCAGCCGACCCACGGCGCCGCGCGCAGCTGCGCGAGCCGCGCGCGCGCCCGAGTGAACGCGGCGCGCAGGCCGAGCCCGAGGAGGCCGAGCCACGTGAGGCTCGAGACCACGAGGCCGAGCGTCAGGTAGCGATCGCGGAAGCGGAGCCGCACGTCGTGTTCACCCGCGGGGACGCGCACCGCGAGCAGCCCGTTCTCCGCGCGCGCCTCCCCGACGTCCGCCGACCAACCCGGGTGCCAGTTCTGGTTCACCAAGATCGTCGCGTCGGCCTTGGCGACCACGTGCAGCGAGATCGAGTTCGGCGACCACGCCCGGCGCTCGACCGTCGCCACGCTCGGATCGGCCGGGTACTCCTCCTGCTTCGCGTCGCCGATCAAGGCAGGAGATTGCGGGAACGCCGTCTCCTCGAAGCACTGCAGCGAGCCGAGCGAGGCGGGGGCCCAGACCTGCTCGTCCCAGCGGTTGCCGCGCGACTGGCGGAAGGGGGCGTCGTAGCGGAGCGGCGTGTCCATCACCCAGACGCTCTCGAGCTTGGCGTCGGTGACGAACGAGGTCCAAGCGAAGAGCGCGAGCTTGCTGGCGAGCAGCGCGCCCGCGGCGCCGAAGGCGAGGCGCCCGGCGAGGCCGAGCGGCGGGCCGTGGCTCGGCGAGACGAGGGCGCGCAGCACGCGACCGGCTGCGGGGAGGAGATCCTCGAGCCTGCCGAGCGTGATGCCGGCGCCGACGCAGGCGAAGAGCGCGACGATCACCACGAAGCGGTGCGGGAAGCGCAGCTGCGCGAACACCGGCAGCTTGTGGATGAACGAATGCGGCGCGAACTCGGCGAAGTCGCCCATCGCGATGAAGAAGAAGAGCCCCGCGACGCCCAGCGCGAGGGCCGCGCGGCGATCGATCGCCGCGCCGATCAGCGCCAGCGCGAGCACGAAGCCGCCGACGTAGCCGGGCTGCCCCTCGAAGGCGGCGAAGCGCAGGATGCGATCGAGCATCGCCTGCGCGCCGGTCGCCTCGCTGGCCTCCCAGATGCGCGGCGACTGCGCGACCACCTTGAGCATCGGCAGGAGCTTCACCGCCGAGAAGCCCACCGAGACGGCGCCGATGGTCGCGAACGTGAGCGCCGGCGCGTGCCACGGCGGGTGCTCCGCGGAGCGGCCGTCCGCGAGGATCTGCGCCGTCGTGATCGCGACCAGCACGGCGAGCAGCAGCACCGTGTACGGCACGGTGTACGTGCCGCCCATGAGCGCCATCCAGCCGACGACCACGCCGCCCGCGACGCGCGCGGAGGGCTTGCGCAGCCCCGCGAGGAACGCGAGCGCCGCCCACGGCACGAGCTCGAAGCTGTAGAAGTTCAGCCAGCCGAGCTTGAGCACGTCGAGGAAGAAGCCCGAGGTCGCGAAGATGCAGCCCGCGAGCGCCGCGCCGACCACCGACGCGTCGAGCCGACGCGCGAGCCGGTAGGTCCCCTCCATGCCGAGCACGACGAACAGCAGGTACGCGAGGTGGCGGCCGGGCCCGACGCCGAAGAGCAGCTTCAGCACGAACTCGGGGCCGGTCGAGGCGTCCTGCGGGTTCGCGATGCCGGGGATTCCGCCGCAGAAGTACGGGTTCCAGGCCGGCAGCTCGTGGAACTGGCCGACCGTGATGCGCGCGATCTCCTCGTGGGCGTAGTGGAAGTGCTCGTCGTGGTAGGCGGCGAGCTTCCACGCGTCCTTGAAGAGCCCGGGGAGCATCGCGCGCGCGGCGCCGAGCCACAGCACGAGCCGCACCCCGAGCAGCGCGAGGAACGGGTCGCTGAAGCGGCGGGTCTTCGGGAGATCGATCACCGTCGCCTCGGCGCCAGCGGGACGGTGGTCGCGCGCAGCGGCTTGCCGTCGGCGCCCGGCCACTGCGCGCGGATCCCCTCGTCGAGCACGAGGTAGATCTGCGTGAGCGAGACCCCCTTGCGCGCGGCGAGCGAGCGCGTGGTGTCCCGCTCGAAGGCGCAGCGATGATCCTCTTGCGACCACGGCTGCTCGGGGAAGCCCGCGAGCCCCTGCGCGCGTCCGTAGGGCTCGGCGGCCGCGATCTCCTTGAAGATCGCGCGCCGGTCGGCCTCGGCCAGCCCGAACTTCACCCCCGCGGCGCCGTCGGCGAGCACGGGCGGCTTCGGGGCGTCGAGGATCGGCCGCGCCGTGCGCACCGTGGCGATCGCGCCGGCGATCAGCGCGAGCGCCGCGGCGGCCGTGTGCGCGGCGAAGCGCGCGCGACTCGGAGGCGGCGCAGGCTCCGTCCACCCTCCGAGGAGGTCGCGCACGACGCGATCGAGCGGGGCCATGGCCGGTCTTCTATCACGCCCGCTCGCGCGGCCGACCGCCTCGCGCCGTGCCTGCCGTGCGTGGCGAACGTCCCGCGCGCCCCGTGCGCGCCGTCACGCTCAGCGGCCGGCTTCGGCCACCGCGCGCTCGCGCTCGCGGACCTCGAGGCGGTAACGCGAGTTCGCCGTCTCGATGTAGAAGACGTCGCGACCGGCGAGGCGCAGCACGCGGCGCACGGGCGTCGTCACGTACTCGTGGAGGCCGTCCGGGAACTCGATCACGACGACCGAGCCACGACGCGGCGCTCGCACGAGCCGGCCGACGACGGCACGAGCACCATTGCCGAGCTTCCGCAGCACGACCTGCACGGGGCTCAGCGTAGCATCGCCCGCACCGTCGTCCATTCTTCCGGAGAGAGCGCGGCGCGGCGGCGCGATCTGCGTGTTCTTGCGGCGTCGACCGTTGCGCGTGCAGAACCGGTGCGGCCCTGGGCGCGATTTCCGCGCCGCATTTGCGCAGGATCGCGCGAGCGGCGCGGCGCGGGTCGTGCGCTGCGCGTGTGAGCAGGTGGGTCGCGTAGCGCGGCCGTCGCGATGCGTCGGCGTGCGAACCGCTACTTCGGATCGCGCGCGCAGCGGAACCCGAGGAGGCTGTTGGCCTTCGTCTCGCGGATCGCCCCCTCGGCAGCGCCGGCCTCGGTGAACGTCGAGCCGGGGTTGTCGAAGTCGTCCTTGCCGCCCGCGAGGTCGCTGCCGCGGACGAACTTCGCCTTGCCGCCCTGATCGTCGGTCGACGTCCACTCCTGCACGTTCCCGCCGAGATCGAGGTGGCCGTAGGGCCCCTTGTCGCCCGCCGACGTGCCGACCTCGACCGGCGTCGTGGTGGCCTCGCCGTGCCCGACGGCGACGTCCTTCGCCGCGGCGCCGCTCACCCACGCGTTGCCCCACGGGTACTTGTTCTTCGACGGCCCCGCGACCGCGAGGTCCCACTCTTCGGCGGTGGGGACGCGCCCCTTGATGGCCTTGCAGAACGCCTCGGCGTCCTCGTAGGTGACCCAGGTGATCGGCAGCTTGCCGTCCTTCGCGCTGGGGACGAGCCCCGCCGCGCCGTCGAGCGGCAGGCGCTTCTTCTTCGCGTCCTTGTCGGCCTCGAGCCAGCGCGCGTACTCCTCGCGCGTGACCTCGTGCTTCTGGAGGTCGAACCCCTTCACCGGCAGGAACTGGTTCGAGAGCTCGACCTGCTCGATCCAGGCGCTCGGGTCGTCCTTCTTCGGCTCGTCGCCGCCCGGCTTCGCGGGCTTCTTCGGCGTCGGCTCGTCCTCGGTCGCCGTGGTGGTCTGCGTCTTGGTCGGCGTGTCGGGGCCGCCGCGCGTCGCGAAGTAGACGCCGACCCCCGCGACGCCGAGCAGCGCCACGAGGCCGACGATGAGCCCGACCGGCGCGCCCTTCTTGTGCCCAGCGCCCGCGTCGACCGGCGGCGGGGTCATCACCGCCGCGCCCGAGGCCGACGTGCTGGCCGAGCCGTACATGCCCGGCGCGGCCACCTGCGTGCCGGCCATGCCCGGCTGCAGCATGGTGCCCGTGCTCGGCTGGGTTCCCGGCTGCGGCGTCCCCGCGCCCGGCTGCGGCGTCCCCGCGCCTGGCTGCGGCGTCCCGTAGGTCGCGTAGCCCGGGTACGGAGTGCCGGCGGCGCCCGGGAACGGCGTGCCGGTGAGCGGCACCGTCGAGGGGGTCACGGTCCCCGGGACGAGCGACATCTCGGGCGTGGTCGGCGGCGCGGCGATGTACGCCCCGCGACCCGACGTCGAGAGCCCGAAGACCTTGCCGAGCTCGGAGATCGCCTGCCCCGCCGTGGGGTAGCGCTCCTGCGGGTTGCGGTTCACGCAGCGCGAGAACCAGAAGTCGAACGTCGGGGGGAGCGCGACGCCGACCGCCGCCGCGCGCTGCACCGCCGACGTGATCGGATCCATCAGGATCTGGCGATAGAGCTGGTTGAGCGAGTCGCCCTGCCAGTACGAGCCGCCGACGAGCATGCGGTAGGCGACGAGGCCGATCGCCCAGATGTCGGTCTGCGGGTAGACGTGCCCCTGCTTCTCGGTCTGCTCGGGCGCCATGTAGAGCGGCGTGCCGGCGGCCTGCGTCGCGCTCGTGTGCGCCCCCTCGATCAGCTTCGCGATGCCGAAGTCGAGGATCTTCGCGCGGACGGTGCCGTCCTCGCGCATGGTCAGGTAGACGTTCTCGGGCTTGAGATCGCGGTGGACGATCCCCTTGGCGTGCGCCTTGTCGAGCGCGCGCGCGACCTGCTCGAGGATCGCCACGACCTCGCCGGCGTCGAGGCGCATCTGCCGCTCGAGCCTGTCGCCGAGCTCCTCGCCCTTGAGGAGCTCCATGGTCATGTAGGGGACCTGCGTCGCCTGATCGAGGCCGGCGTCGAGCACCTCGACGACGTGCTCGGTCTCGAGCTCCGCGCCGATGGTCACCTCGCGCTGGAAGCGCATGCGCGAGTCGGCCGACTGCACGAGCGACGGGTGCATCAGCTTGAGCGCGCGCCGGCGCTTGGTCGCTGCGTCCTCGACTTCGTAGACGGCGCCCATGCCGCCTGCGCGGATCATGCGCACGACGCGATAGCGACCGGCGAAGGTGTCCCCCGGCCTCAGCTGCTGCAGCTCCCCACTCATCGGCGCCTCGCTTCGCTCATCGTCGCGGGCGTGAGATCACGACTCGATCTCCGTCCCCCTGCCTCGTCCCCCGGAGCGAGCCGCTCCCAGGCCCGAGCCGCTGCGCCGACGACGAGTACTCGTTCCGTCAGTTGCCCGTCTTCGCGCAGCGGAATCCAATGGTAGCGGCCGCGCGATCCGATGACCAGCGCGCGAACGACTGCAGCCCGAGGTCTTCCTTCCAGTTGCCGCCGCGGATGGTGCGCTTGGCCCCGGTCGACGGTCCGGTCGGGTCGACGCTAGCGCCGCTCGAGTAGGTCGCGAACCAGTCCTTCACCCACTCGTCGACGTTGCCGGCCATGTCGTGCACGCCGAAGTAGCTGATGCCGAGGCCGTGCTGACCGATGAGCCCGGGGCCGGTGCCGCACCCCTTGAAGCTCGCCTTGCTGCAGTTCGGCGCATCCGAGCCCCAGGGGTAGGTGCGACCGGCGGGGCCGCGCGCGGCGAACTCCCACTCCGCTTCGGTCGGAAGTCGCTTCTTGCTCCAAGAGCAGAAGGCCTTCGCGTCGTCCCAGGTCACGCAGTTGATCGGGTAGCTCTCCTTGCCGACCTTGCCGTACGTGCACTCGGTGTCGGTCATGCTCGGCGCGGTGCAGACCCCCGACGCCACGCACGAGGCGTAGCGCTTCGCGGTGACCTCGTACTTGTCGATCGAGAAGGCCGTGACCGAGACCTTGTGCGCGGGCGACGCGTTCGGCATCGAGGCGTCGCCCATGGTGAAGTCGCCGCCCTTGATCGGGATCATCGCGTCCGGATCGTTCGGCGCGGCGGGGGCGGGGGGCGGGGGCGGCGTCGTGGGCGCGAGCGACTTGTACATGAGCGCGTTCGGCAGCGGCATCGGCCCGGTGACGCAGCGGAAGCCGAGCCAGTTCAGCCGGTCGCCGGGGCTCACGAACTCGCGGTGGGCGCCGTGCATCATGTGGTCGGTCGAGAGGTCCCACGAGCCCCCCTTCACGACGCGCTGGGTGCCGGAGATCGGCCCGCCCGGATCGGCGCCGGGGACGCCGGTGTACTTGCCGCCGTAGTCGAGCATCCACTCCTCGACGTTGCCGCCGAGGTCGTAGACGCCGGCCGAGGTCGCGCCGAGCGCGTGCGTGCCGACCGGCGAAGTCCCCGAGCCGCAGCCGGGCGCCGCGGTCCCCGCCGTCCAGTTCGCGTGCAGGCAGGTGGGCGCGGCGGAGCCCCACGGGTAGTCGTTCCCCTTGGAGCCGCGCGCGGCGAACTCCCACTCGGCCTCGGAGGGGAGGCGCTTCTTCTGCCAGGTGCAGTAGGTCTGCGCCTCCTGCCACGACACGCAGTTCATCGGGTGGTTCGTGCGCGCCGTGCCGTAGTTGCACTCGGTGTCGGTCTGGGTCGGCGGCTTGGTGCACGCGCCCGAGCTCACGCACTGATCGAACTCGCCGACCGACACCTCGTAGGCGTCGATCTGGAAGCTGCTCACGGTGACGAGGTGCGGCGGATCGGCGTCCTTGTCGTCGGCGCTGCTCGAGCCCATCAGGAAGCTGCCGCTGGCGATCGCGATCGAGCGGTTGCCGGCCGGCTTCACGGGCGCAGTGGTGGTGGCCGTCGCCGTCGGCTTCGCGGGGTGGTCGCGGTGACGGTCGTCGTCGGCTTCGCGGTGGTGGTCGCGGTGACGGTCGCGGTGGGTTTCGCCACCGCCTCGCAGCGCGAGTGGCCGGGCGTCCCCCTGGAGACGTAGCCGCCTGGGCAGTTGCAGACGCCGGTCGCCGCATCGGCGGAGCCCGGGCCGCAGCTGTTGCCGGCGGAGCCGTCGGTCACCGGCGCCACGAAGGCGAGCGCGCCGAGGGCCAGCATCATCGAGGCCTTGGCGTAGCGAGCCGAGATCTTCATCACCCCTACACCCCTGCTGAGCGTGATCGAGAGCGTCGTGTGTCGTCGCGAGTCTTGGCGCGGCTCCGCGTGCGGGTTCGCACCAGGAGCCCCGCGCGCCGCCCCGAAGATACCGGTGCGCGCGCCGCCCGGCAGAGAAAACGGCCGCGCCAGCGCCGCGGCGAGGCGCCGGCCGCGACGGTCCTCCGAGCGTCCTCCGAGCGTCGGACGGCCCGAGCCGCCCGTTGATTCAAGCGCCCAGCCCGGCGCCCGTGCCGTGGGGCCCCGCGATCCGCGCCGCGATCCGACGCGCGGACCTCGCCGGGCGTGCCGGGCACAACGCCTGCTTCGTCTGGCGCCAGTGTGCGGTGTCGTTCGCGAGGTGCGTGCGCGCCGTGCGCGCCCTGGAGCCCAAATGCACACCCGGTCGACCGTGGCATCGAAACGCCGAGCCATCCGCGCGCGGCGACTTCACCCGGTGCTCGTCGTTCCACCCCACCACGCGCGCGCCGACGACGGCGACGCGTTCGTGCGCGATCCGCAGGGGGGGCCGGCGCGCTCCATGGAACAGCTCGGCGAGACGCTCGCGGAGGAATTCCTGCAGTCGGCGACGTCGGCCGAGGAGGTCAGCGAGGACATCCGCGACGAGATCGTCCCGGAAGAGCTCGGCGGTCCGTTCGTCCAGCACTCCGCCGAGGAGGAGTTCGCCGAGGGGGTCGACGAGGCGAACCCGGCCGAGGCGCAGCGCGCCGCCTTCCCGACGGCGCAGCGCCTCGACCGTTAGGCGCCCGGCGCCCCGCGAGATCGCGCGGCGAGCGCCGACCCGCGCATCAGGGCGTCTTGGGCGCGGTCGGCGTCGCGGCGGCCGGCTTGGTGAACAGCTTCAGCGTCTCGCGCGCGCCGCCGGCGAGCTCCGTCGCCTTCGCGGCGCGCTTCGGGTCGGCCCCCTTGCGCTTCTCGAAGGCGTCGAGCCGCTTGATGGCCGCCTCGTACGCGAGCTTCGGATCGGGCGCCGTCGCGCCGACCTCGGCCTGCGAGAAGCGCTGCGCGCCGTCGAGCGAGAGCAGCGCCGCGTCGAAGTCGGCCGCCTGCGCGATCGCGCCTTGACCCTTGGCGAGCGCGTCGAGGAACTTGAGCTCGTAGGCGTTCTGCGGCGCCGTCGCGAGCGGATCGCCCGGCTTCGGCGTGGGCGTCTGCGGGCCGAGCAGCGCCTTGGCGACGCCGACGCGCAGCTGATCGAGCGGCCGCTTCGGCGCGGCCCAGCCGGCGACCGCCGTCGCGTCGGGGACCGACTCGTAGTCGAGCGCCACGCGCGTGCGCGAGAGCGCGATCGCGCCGCGCCGGGCGTCGTCGAGGTTCTTCTCCTTCTCGACCTCGCGGCGCAGCTCCGAGGGGATGCCGCGGTTGCCGGCGAAGGCCTCGAGCACGGGCGCGCCGAGGAGCGACGCCGGATCGGCGCGCTCGAGCGCCGCGAACGCGAGCCACGGCGGCAGCGTGCTCGCGACCACCGCCGCGTCGCTCGGCTTGCCCGTCAGCGGCTCGGGGATCTGCAGATCGAGCGCGCGCGTCGGGCGGATCTCGAAGCCGACGCGCGAGCGGAACGCTTCGAGCACCGGCTGGTAGCTCGGGAGCGACTTCACGAGGATGCCGTCGCGCACCGCGAAGCCGAGGCCCGCGAGGGCGATCTGCTTGGCGCGGTCGATCATCGGCATCGACGCGGCATCGAGCGCGGCGAGGTAGTTCACCTCGAGATCCGGCGACTTCTTCGCCTGCTCCTTGATCTCGTCCGGCAGCGGCGTCGCGCGGATCTCCTTGGCGAGCGCGAGCCACGCGCCGGCGATCTCGAAGCGGACGATGGCCTGGATCTCGGCGTTGCGCGTGCCGCTCGACAGCGCGATCGCGTCGCCCTCCGCCTTGTCGAGCGCGTCCTTCCACATCAGGAGCAGCTTCTTGCTCGCCTGCATCGCGGCCGGATCCTTCTCGGCGCGCGCGAGCAGATCGAACTCGCCCTTCTTCGGCCGCAGGCGCGCGAGGCGCGAGGCGCCGATGAGCGCGCGCGCGTCGACCTGGTGGTGCGGCAGGGCCTCCTTGCCGTGCGCCTCGAGCGCCGGCGTGACGATCGCCTCGGCGCAGACCATCGGCGCGAGCTCGGCGCGCAGCGTGTCGCCCACCAGCGTCGGGAAGCGATCGCAGGTGGCGAGCGAGGCGAGCGCCGCGTCGCGGCCGGCGCGATCGTGGGACCCCTCGGCGCGGGCGGCCGTCGCGAGGGTCGCGAGCACCGACTTGCCGTCGGCGCACGGGCCGCTCGGCTTCGGGTCCTTCGCCTTGCCCTTGTCGGCCTTGGCGTCCTTCGCGGGGGGCTCCGCGGCCTTCGTGGGCTCCGGGGTCGCCGGCTTCGCCGCCCCCACGAGCTCGGCGCAGAACGCCGGCGTCGGCGCGACCTGCGGCGCGACGACCGGGATCTCCGGCGGGGGCTTCGGCGGCTCGGTCGTCTGGCTCGCGCTCGTGGAGGGGGTCGGCTTCGGCGCGGCGACGACCTCGTTCGGCGCGGCGCCGGCGCACGCGACGGTGGCGACGACGGTGACCGCGAGCGTGGCGATGGGGAAGGCCTGGAGGGGCCGAGGGCGCGATCGCATTCGGCGAGGCGTGTCTCTGCGCGCCGCGCGCGGCAAGGTGGGAGCGGGGCCGCGCGGGCGGCGCGGGGGGCTCGTCGCGCGGTCACGCGATCACGCGGTCAGGATGCCGGCGCGGCCAGCCGCCGCGAGCGCGCCAGCACCGCGCCGACCAGCGCGCCGGCCAGCAGGCCGCCGACGTGCGCGCTGGTCGCGATCTGCGGCACGAGCTGCTCGAGCGCGAGCTGCGCGCCGACCAGCAGCACGAACAGCCGCAGCTGCTCGCGACCGCGCCGGGAGCGACGCAGCTCGCCGCGCGTGACGACCGCGGCGAGGTAGGCGCCGAAGAGGCCGAAGATCGCCCCCGAGGCGCCGACCAGCACCTTCGGCTCGGAGGCGCTCGCGCTGCTCGTCACCGCGATCACGAGCCCCGCGCTGCCGACGATCGCCGCGAGGTAGATGGCGACGTAGCCGAGCCGCCCGAAGAAATGTTCGACGAAGCGGCCGAACGCGACGAGCGAGGCGACGTTGAACACGAGGTGCGCGACCCCGGCGTGCAGGAACGCCGAGCTCACCACGCGCGCGAGATCCTCCAGGCCCGGCCCGCGCAGCGGCAGCACCAGCGCGCCGAGCGACGCGAGGTGCGCGGTGGCCGTGGCGTCGCCGGTCGCCGCCTCCAGGACGAACACCGCCATCAGCAGCGCGGCCGTCGCGCTGGTGAGCGGGGTGCGCGCCCGCATCGCACCGCCGCCGCCGATGGGCGACAGGGCGTGGACGGCGACCGCCTCGTCGCGCAGGTGCGCCCGTAGCGAGTCGAGCTCGCCCGAGGTGCCGAGCGGCGCGCGCTCGGCAAGCAGGAGCGTCGAGAGCCGCGCGATCGGAGGGCGCCGTGCCCACGGGCTCGTCAGCGCCTCGTCGAGCAGCGCGCGGGCGCCGGCGCGATCGCCCGCCTGCAGGCGCGCGAAGACGCGGGCCCGCGCGAGCTCGCTCGCCTGCGCGTGCGTCACGAGCGAGGCGGCGAGCGCGTCGACGCCGGAGACGTCGCCGATCGCCGCCTGGGCCTCGAGCAGGAAGAGCAGGAGCCGATCGGGATCGAGCAGGGTCGCGTCCTCGCGCTCGGCGGTGCGGATGGCGTCGACGATCGCGGGCCGGTCGAGCCGCTCGCCCACCGCGCGCACCCACGCCGCGCCGAGGCCGAGCCGCAGCATGCGCGTCCGTCGGCTCGGCAGCGCGAGCGCGTCGAGCAGCGCGGCCGAGTCGCCGAGGGCGTCGAAGCCGACCAGGCGATACAGCTCGGCGAGCACCGGATCGTCCTTGGCGCCGACGGCGTGGAGCGCGTCGTCGTCGAGCGGCACGCCGTCGCGCAGGCGAGCGAGCGCGAGGATCGCGCGCCTGCGGCGGCGCACCAGCCCGAACGGGTGCAGCGTCGCGGCGAGGCGCGCGAGCCGCTCCGCGCCCGGCAGATCGCCGCGGCGCCCGGCGCGCAGGGCGAGCGCGTCGAGCCTCATCGGCGCGACGATCACGAGCAGGAAGGTGGCGAGCGCGATCGCGCCGGCGAGCTCGCGCGCGACGAACCAAGCGCCGCCCCCGATCGCGGCCACGAGCGCCGTGGTGAGCCACCAGTCCATCGCGAGCGCGCGCGGCAGACGCACGAGCCGCACCGCGAAGAGCAGCAGCGCGAGCGCGGTGGTCGCCAGCAGGATCGTCGAGACGTCGAGCGCGCTCACGTGTGCCCACACGATGCGCACGCGCCGCGAGCGCGTCGACGTGTTCTGCGGCGTCACATCGAGATGACGCTCGTGTGCACTCGTTCAGCGCCGCGTGAAGAATCCATTTCGCTCGGCTGTCCCCACGAAAAAATCTTCGCGATCGCGCTTGACGGATCCCGTGCGACCCGAACAATGAACGCATACCCCGCTGCGCTCTGCACGGCGGTGGTGTGAACCTTTCCCCGCGCTCACCGCGCGGGGCCGGGCGCTCGGCGATGCGGCCGAATCAGCCCGAAACGATCGAACGACGCGGCTCGGAGCGAGCTCCACCGCGACCCTCGCCGAGGCCCTCGGCGAGCCCATCGTTACCTCGCACGTCGACCTACACGTGCGATGGAGGAGCGACCCATGGCCGCGGTTCGTCGTCTGTCTTGCCTTGCCTCTGCTTGTTTCGTCCTCGGCGCAGTCTCGTGCTCCAACACCGAGGACAAGTTCGGTCCCGGCAACCCGCTCGGGGATGGCGGTGGCGACGACACGGGAATCGTGCTCGGCGACACCGGCCCGATCGACGAGACGGGGATCATCCTCCCCGAGACGATGACGCTCACGCCGACCAACGCGACCGTCTACATCGACACCGCGACCACGCCGCCGACCGCAGGCAAGCTGAGCTTCACCGCGATCCTCAACAAGCAGGACGGGACGACCGCGGACGTCAGCTCCTCGCTGGTCCTCACGCTCGAGGACCCGTCGCTCGGCACGTTCGCCGGCCCGGACTTCACCTCGGTCGGCTCGCTCCCCGGCAGCACGCAGGTCGCGACCACCATCGTGCACGCGTCCGACCCCGTCGACGGCAAGACGGCCCTCGCCAACCTCACGGTCGTCCAGATCCGCAAGAGCGGGACGCAGCGCGACTTCTTCTTCGTGATGCCCTACAACGCCGCGCCCTCGCCCGACAAGGACGTGCTCGGCTTCGGCACCGACCTGAAGAACGCCGACGTCGTCTTCTCGGTCGACACGACCGGCTCGATGAGCGGCTCGATCTCGAACCTGCAGAGCGGGCTCAAGACGATGTTCCCGCAGCTCGTCGCCAAGATCCCCTCGGTCGGGCTCGGCGTCGTCGACTTCCGCGACTCCGGCCAGGGCGACTCGTGGGTCGTGAACCCGCGCCAGCGCATCAACGCGACCGCGAGCGCGGCGACCCTCGCGACCACCGCGGCCAACGCGATGAGCGCGGGCGGCGGCGGCGACACGCCCGAGGCCGACATCGTCTCGCTGATCTACATCGCGCAGGGGTCGTACTCGGGCGTCAGCCCGGCGGTCACGACGTACACCCCGCCGGCTCCGTTCTGGGGCGGCGTGAACTTCCGCCCGGGCTCGGTGCCGGTCGTCGTGAACGTGACCGACGCGCCGTGGAAGCAGAACGCCAACGGCATCGGCGCGCTCGCCACGGTCACCACGCTCTACACGACCAAGAACATCCGCTTCGTCGGCGTCACCGACACGCACTTCGGCACCGCCGAGAGCGAGGTCAACACCGTCTCCGACGCGACCAAGAGCAACCTCGCGCCGGGCGCGTTCGGCACCAGCGGGCAGTGCCCGACGGGTCAGGGCGGCGCCAACCGCGCGCCGGCCGGGCCGAGCGGCACCTGCCGCCTCAACTTCCTCATCAGCGACGGCTCGTCGCTCACCGGCTCGGTCGTCACGGCGATCGGCGCCATCGCGATCGGCAGCACCTTCGACATCACGGCGATCATGTCGAACGACACGACCAACGCCGACATGGTCGACGCGACCAAGTTCATCAAGTCGCTGCGCGCGATGGACGAGGGCGACGCGACCGAGAAGTGCGCGGCGCTCGGCGCCTCCAAGGTGAAGGACACCAACGGCGACGGCGTCGCCGACACCTTCATCCAGATCACGGCCGCCGCCTCGAACCGCGTCTGCTTCGAGGTGCTCCCGAAGATGAACGACTTCGTGGCCCCCACCAACGTCGCGCAGATCTTCCGCGCGTTCATCGACGTCGTCGGCATGCCGGGCGCGGTCAACCTCGGCGACCGTCGCCAGGTGCTGTTCCTGGTGCCGCCGAAGGACGTCGCGACGCAGTAGGCGACTCTGCTCGTCATCGCACGAGGAGCCCGGCGGCGACGCCGGGCTCGCGTGTTTCGAACCTCACCCCCGCGCGTCGCTGCGCGGTGCCCTGTGCCCCCTCTCCGCTGGCGGAGAGGGGGCCGGGGGTGAGGTTCTCGAGGCGGGAGCTGAGCTCCGCCCGGAGCACTACGGGAAGATCTCCCGCTCCCGGTACACCGACTCGATCCGCTGCAGCGCGAGCGCGTAGGCGGCGACGCGCAGATCGCAGGCGTGCTCGCGCGAGAACGTCACGACGTCGCGGTAGGCGCGCTTCATCGCGCGCTCGAGCTTGTCGTCGACCTCCTCGAGCGACCAGGACTCGCTGCGCTTGTTCTGGATCCACTCGTAGTAGCTGACGGTGACGCCGCCGCTGTTCGCGAGGATGTCGGGGATGATCGCGATGCGATCCTCGAGCAGCACGCGCTCGCCCTCGGGGTTGAGCGGGCCGTTGGCGCCCTCGACGACGATCTTCACGTCGAGCGTGCGGGCCTCGGCCTCGCCGACCTGGTTCTCGAGCGCGCACGGCAGGAAGATGTCGGCGCGCGTGGCGAAGAACTCCTCGCGCGTGATGACCTTGCCGGCCGGGTAACCCTGCAGCGAGCCGCGCGCGTGGACGTAGTCCTGGAGCTTGTGCGCGTTGAACCCCTCGGGGTTGGCGAGGTAGCCGGTGTGATCGCCGACCGCGACGCACGAGGAGCCGAGGCGCGCGAGCAGCACGGCGACGTTGCTGCCGACGTTGCCGAAGCCCTGGAGGATGTACGTCGAGCCCTCGAGCTGGAAGGCGTTGTCCTTCGCCCACTCGGTGAGGCAGTGGACGATCCCCTGGCCGGTCGACTTCTCGCGGCCGAGCGTGCCGCCGGACGCGACCGGCTTGCCGGTGACCACGCCCTTCACGGACTGCTTCTCCACGTTGCCGACCATGTTCATGTACGTGTCCATCATCCACGCCATGGTCTTGGCGTTCGTGCCGACGTCGGGCGCGGGGATGTCGTACTCGGGGCCGATGTTGCCGCCGAGCGCGTGCGTGAACCGGCGCGTGATGCGCTGCAGTTCGGTCGACGAGACCGAGCGCGGGTTGAACTTGATGCCGCCCTTGCTGCCGCCGAACGGGATGCGCATCAGCGCGCACTTGAACGTCATCATCGCGGCGAGCGCCTTGAGATCGTCGAGGGAGACGGTCTCGTGGAAGCGCATGCCCCCCTTGAAGGGGCCGAGGATGTTGCTGTGCTGGATGCGGTAGCCCTTGAAGAGCCGCACCGTGCCGTCGTCCATCTTCACGGGGAAGTGCACGATCAGCTCGTTCTTGGGCTGCGACATGATCGTCGAGACCCAGGGCTCGACCTCGATCATCCGCGCCGCGCGATCGGCGTAGTCCTGGATGACCTTGAAGAACTCGTAGCGGAGCTCCGTGCCGTGCTCCTTCGCAGCGAGGGTCGAAGCGCTCTGCGGGCCGATCGTCGACATCGTGGATCCCTCGTTGGCCGCTCTCACGCGAGGGCGCCCGTGGCACCGCTTACCACGTCGCCCGCGGGCCACGCATCGCGCGGTGCGGCGCGACGAGCGCGGCTTTGCGCTACTTCAAGCGCGCGCCGAGGCGCTCAACCCGTCAGCAGGCTCGGGTTCACCCACAGCAGGTACAGGAAGACCGAGGTCGACGTGAACACGAGCGCGTCGACACGGTCGAGCATGCCTCCGTGGCCGGGGAGGATGGCCCCGCTGTCTTTGACGCCGGTCGAGCGCTTCAGGAGCGATTCGGCGAGGTCGCCGGCCTGCCCGAGCGCAGCGCCGACGATCGCGAGCGGCACGGCGTGGGCGATCGGGAGCTTGCCGGAGACGTACCAGAGGCTGCCGACGATCGCGCCGACCGTGGCGCCAGCGAGGCCGCCGATGGCCCCCTCGATGGTCTTCTTGGGGCTCACGGCTTCGTAGAGCTTGTGCTTGCCGAGGAAGCGACCGGCGAAGTAGCCGCCGGTGTCGGACGCCCAGGCCAGCACGAGCGCGAGCACGACGAAGCCCGGCTGGCGGAACTTCACGAGCAGCCCGAGGAACGTGAGCGGGATGGCGCAGTAGAGGGGGCCGAAGGCGTAGGTCGCGGAGCGCAGCGCGGCCGTGGAGACGTCGCCGAGCCGCAGCAGCGGGATGAACAAGCCCAGCAGGGGGACCACCGCCGCGAGCGTGATCCAGGTGCGCAGGTCGCCGCCGCGGAAGTAGATCGCGAGCGAGACGCCGACCGTGACCGCGGTGCCGAGCAGGCGGGCCACGCGGTCGGTCGGATCGACCATGCCGAACAGCTCGAGCGCGCAGATGATGGCCGCCGCGAAGACCAGCAGGAAGAAGCCGATCGGGTGGACGACGTAGAGCAGCGCGAGGATCGCCGGGACGAAGACGACCGCGACGAGGAGACGGGCCAGCAGGTTGGACATCGCGCCCTCAGCTCGGGGGGACCTGCGGAACGAGCGCAGGGGCGAGGGGGGCGCCCACGCGGCCGAAGCGCCGCTCGCGCCCCTGGTAAGACTCGATCGCGGCGTAGAGATCGTCGGCCGCGAAGTCGGGCCAGAGCTTGTCGCTGAAGACCAGCTCGGCGTACGCGAGGCCGTAGAGCAGGAAGTTCGAGATGCGCTGCTCGCCGCCGGTGCGGATCACGAGGTCGGGATCGCCGACCACCAGCGAGGGCATGCGGAGCCGCAGCGATTCGGCCGTGATCTCGTCGGCGCGCATGCGCCCTTCCTTGACCTCGACGGCGAGATCGCGCGCGGCGCTGGCGATCTCCTCGCGGCCGCCGTACGACAGCGCCAAGGTCAGCGTCATCTCGTGGTTCTTCGAGCTCTCGGAACGCAAAGGGTCGAGCACGGCCCGCACGAACGCGGGGAGGCGACCCAGGTTGCCGATGGCCTGCAGGCGGATGCCGTTGTCGAGGATCTCGCCGCGCTCGGCGAGCAGGAAGTCCTTGAGCAGATCCATCAGGAGGCCGACCTCGAGGTCCGGGCGGCTCCAGTTCTGCTCGCTGAAGGCGTAGAGCGTGAGGGCGCGGATGCCGAGGCGGCGCGAGGCGCGCACGATGCGGCGCACGGTGGCGCTGCCGGCGCGGTGCCCCTCCGGGCGATCCTGGCCGCGCAGCTGCGCCCAGCGGCCGTTGCCGTCCATGATGATCCCGATGTGGCTCGGGAGCCCGCGCAGCTCGAGAACGTGCTTCGTCACGATCGCTGCGCCGATAGCATGCGGCGTTCCCGCGTAAAAGCCTGCGTGCGCTCGGGGGCGGCCACCGCCGCGCTGGGCGTGCTCGCAGCGATCGTGGCGAGCGCGGGCGCGGGGGCGCTCGGGTGCGGCGGGCGGCCCACGCTGCGTGTCCCGCCGAGCCCCCGCCTCGCCGGTTCGCAGGTGGGGGACGCCGCGAGCCTCTCGTCTGACGCGCTCGCCGGCTACGCGCGTCGCCCGCGGCACGACTACCGGCAGACGATCTCGATCTCGGTGGTCGAGGGGGTGTCGGGGCGCGGCTTCGAAGGGCGCGGGGCGCTGGTCGTGCGCCCGTCGCGCGCGATGCGGATGATCCTGCTCGGCCCCGGTGGCGCCACCGCGATGGACACCTGGATCGGCGACGGGCGATTCCGCGTGGAGATCCCCGCGCTCTCGCGCGTGTCGCGCGGGGACGCGAGCACGCCCAGCGCACAGCTGCGGGGGCTGCCGATCGCGCTGCTCTGGCGTTGGGTCGTCGATCCGTTCGGCGGCGCCTTCGTCGCGGCCCGCCTCGGGCGCGTGGCGAGCGACGGCGCGATCGTCGACGACCCCACCCGCGCCGGCTTCGTCGCGTTCACGCGCCTCCCTTCGGCGTTCGAGGTCCGCGCCCGCGTCCGAACGCCCGATGCGCTCGGGCTCGAGGCCCGGGGCGAGGGGTGGTGGATCGAGCGCGGCGCGCTGGTCGGGCACGTCGTGGCCGAGGAGCGCGCCCTCGACGACGGCGGCCGGCTGGCCGATTTCCCGGCGCGGATCGAGTACGTGTCGCTCGACCCGCCGATGTCGGTGCGCGTCCAGGTGGAGGAGACGACCGTGCTGCCGCCCGGCGCCGTCCCCGACGCCGCGTTCGAAGATCCCGATCGCCCCTGACCCGCCGCGTGGTCCGATAGGCCCCTCATGATCGACGTCCTCGCGATCGGCGCGGTGAGCCCGCTCGGGCTCGACGATGCGGCGTGGTCGAACGGGCCGCTCGGAGCGCCGGCGCGCTCGGCGATCGCGCGCGATCCCGCGCTGGAGGCGGCCGGGCTCCGCAAGCCCTTCGCGGGGCGCGTGATGGGGCGGCTGCTGGAGCCCGGCGAGGGTGATCCGGCGACGGCCATCCTGCTGCGCGCGCTCGCGCCGCTCGAAGCGCGGCTCGCCGGCGCGGGCGCGCGGCTGGGCGTCGCGATCGGCACCTCGAGCGGCGCGATGTCTTCGGCGGAGCGCCTGTTCGCGGCGCACCGCGGCGGCGTCGAGATCTCGCCGGCGCTCGCCCGCGACGCGACCTACCACGCGCCGTTCCGCGCCCTGCTCGCGCGGCTCGTGGCGCTCGGGCTCGCCCCGGGTCGCGTCGCGCACCTGCTCACCGCGTGCTCGTCGTCGACGCTCGCCATCGGGGTCGCGATGCGCTGGCTCGCGCTCGGCGAGTGCGATCTCGTGCTCGCGGGCGGCTACGACGCGCTGACGACCTTCGTCTGCGCCGGGTTCGAGGCGCTCGGGGCGACGACCGCCTCGCCGCCGCCGCGGCCGTCACGCGTCGGCCGCGATGGGATGTCGCTCGGCGAGGGGGCCGCCCTGTTCGTGCTGGCGCGCGCGGATCACGCGCTTCACGCGCCGCACGCGCAACACGCGCAACACGCGCAACACGCGCAATATGCGAGGAGCGCCCCGCTCGCGCGTCTCGCGGGGTTCGGGGCGAGCGGCGACGCCGTGCACCTCACGGCGCCCGATCGCACCGGCGGTGGGCTCGCGCGCGCCGCCGAGGCCGCGCTGGCCGACGCAGGGCTCTCGCCCGCGGCGATCGGCCTCGCGTCGGTCCACGGCACGTCGACGGCCTTCAACGATCCGATGGAGGCCAAGGCGCTGGCGCGCGCGCTCCCCGTGAGCGTGGGCGGCGCGGGCGCGGCGGTGCCGATCCACGCGGCCAAGGCGACCCTCGGCCACACGCTCGGCGCGGCCGGGGCGCTCGAGACCGCGCTCGCGATCGACGCGCTCCGTCGCGGCTTGCTCCCGGCGACGCCGGGCGAGGGGGAGCTCGATCCCGAGGCGCCGTCGGGCGTGCGCACGTGCAGCGAGGCGCGGCCTCTCGAGGCGGTGCTCAAGCTCTCGTCCCCCTTCGGCGGCGCCAACGCGGCGCTGGTTCTCGTGCGCAC
>CAIXWQ010000351.1 GCA_903923175.1 uncultured delta proteobacterium
GGCCTCCCACGCGCCGCCGCCCGCGTGAAGGAGCGCGGGCGCGGGCGCGACAATGTCCGCGTGCGCGTCCGGGAGCGCGTGCGCGGGCGCGGGCGAGGGCATGCCTCAGCTCGACGCGGCGACCTCGGCGGTTTCGCGGGCGGCGTTGCGGGGCAGGCTCGATGATCGCGCCGTTTGGTGTGTCGAACAGAGTTTGCGATGGAGCAAGTGATCGCGCGCACCTCAACCGTGCACGGGGGGATGTCAGAAAATTTGTGTAACCGCTCCGCGATGCGGCGTGTTCGGCCCCGAGGAGCCAACCGATGGATCCGACCGCACCGCGCTTGCCCGCGCTCTCTTCCGCTCACAGCAGCGCAGGCCAGTCCTTGTCGGCGTCGCCGAGCTCCCCGCCCACGCTCGCCCGCTCGCTCCCCCCTCACCGCAGCCTCATCACCCGCCCCCCCTCCGCGATCACCAGCTCGCGCGCCCGCAGCCGCAGCGCGCTCAGGCTCACCGCCCCCGCCAGCTCCACGTCGCCCGGCTCGAGCTCGAGGAAGTCCGTGCCGAGCTCGACGTCCGGGGTCTGCACCGCGCGGTCGCCGAGCGTGACGCCGGTGACGAGCCCCGTCGTCTTGGACGTGATCCCGTGCCACTGGGCCCAGCGCGCGCGTAGCCGCAGATCGTGCGACGACCGGCCGAAGAAGCCGAAGATGGCCGGCGAGGCGCGGTCGGTCCACACGGTCGCCGCCACCACCGGGCGCTCGCCGAGCGGCCACACCAGCGCCAGCGTCTGCGAGCCCGGCGCGGCGACCGGCTCGTCGAGGTCGAGCTTCAGCGCCGGCTGCGGCAGCTCGAGCCCGACGTGCAGCACGCGCGCGACGTCGGCGCCGAGGACGATCTCGCCCTGGGTCCAGCGGCTGGCCTCGAACGGCGCGGTCACGCGCAGCTCGTGCCCATCGGCCGCGAACGTCACGGTCGCGCGCGCATCACTCGCGAGCAGATCGTCGGGCGCACGCGAGATCGGGCTGCTGAGATCGACGCGTGCGCGCACGTCCTTGCCGGCGAAGCGACAGGGGAAGGTGAAGTGCCGATCGCCCGGCACGCTCACGCGCCGCGCCCCGACGGCCTCGACCTCGACGCGCGTCGTGGTGGACGTGCGTCCGCTCGCCTTGCGCAGGTTGACCACCACGTCGTGCAAGCTGCGGCTGCGCGCATCCACCGCCGCCGGCTGCGCCGTCTCGGCGAGCCGATCGGAGAACCACGCCGCGCGCCACAGCAGCGGCGCGGCCTCCTTGTCGGTGCGCCCCGCGAGCAGCGTGTACGCGCGCTCGAACTCGAGCTGCGCGAGCGCGACGTGCGCGCGCACGAGCGCCGCCTCGCCGGCCGTCGGCCCGCCCGCCGCGACGCGCTCGGCCTCGTCCTCCGGCGCGAGCGCGAGCGCGCCCGCGAGATCGAGCTTCGCGTACAGCTTCATCGCCTGCTGGTAGGCGGCCGATGGGCCCGTGGCGCGCGGGGCGGGGGGCGCCTCGACCGGCGGGCGGCGTCGGGCGTGCGTCGGCGTCGCGCAGGCCGGGAGCAGGAGCGCGAGGAGCGAGAGGTGCGCGAGGTGGGCGCGGACGCGAAGCTCGATGGATCGCCCGCGCATCGACGAAACGTACGCGATCACGCGAGAACCTCACCCCCTGGCCCCCCTCTCCGCGAGCGGAGAGGGGGGAAGAGAGCTCCGCGAAGGAATCCTGCGGGGGTGAGGTCTCCCCGCCGCCGTTACTGGTAGCCGCAGACGCCGCCGCCCGCGTCGCCCGTCGACACGCACGCCGCGGTGGGGCCTACCGCGCCTGGGCACCCCCCTGGGCACGGCGTCCCCACGAAGCCGCCGCACGCAGCCGACTGGGCCGTCTCGGCCGCCTCGAGGTCGGCGAGGGCCGTCGTGAGCGTGGCCCGCTTGGTGGCGTCGGCGTTCGAGGGGAGCGGACAGCCGCAGCGCTCGGACACCGTGCTCCCCGGGCACTGCGCCGCCCCCGCGCTCGGATCGCACGCGCGCGCGGCGGCGAACGCGGCCTGGTAGGCGGAATCGCGGACGGCGACGACGTCGCGCGCGGCGGCGCAGGGATCGGTCGCCGACGCCGAGGAGCTGGAACAACCCGCGAGCAGCGCGATGGCGGTGGCAAGGGCGAGGGCGAGGGCTCGCGGAAGGGCGCGACGCTGGGCCATGCGCACGGCGTGCGTCGCGCGCGTCCGTGCCGCAACCCGAGAGCGTCGCCTTCGTGCGGCCGCGCATCGACGGCGTTCCCGGCACGGGGATCCGCGACGCCGCGCCTACGGCACGACCTGGATGGCGCCGAACATCATCGTCGGGTGGTACGCGCACTGGTAGCCGAACGTCCCCGGCGTCGTGACCGTGAAGCCGGCGTAGCCGGTCGTGGTGTCGGTGCTCGTGGCCGGGATCGGGCTCGGCGTGTCGCCGCCGCTCGGCTGCAGCGGGTGCTTCGAGAAGCTCCCCACGAACGTCACCGAGGTGCCGACCTTCACCTTGGCGCAGTGGTTCGTGTACTGCGTCGGCGCCGCCACCGTCGGGAAGACGATGTTCACGCCCGTGTAGGCCGTGAAGTCCCCGCCGGTCGCGTCGAACGGCTTGTCGAACTCGGCCTGCGTGCAGCGGATCGGCGCCGCCGCGGTGTCGGCGATCGCGTCCGCGGCGTCGGCGCTGGCGTCAGCGTCGGAGCGCGCGTCGGCGGCGTCGGTCGGAGCGTCTGCGAGGGTGGCGTCGAAGGCCGCGTCGGCCGCGTCGGCGAGCGCGTCGGTGGTTGCACCGACGTCGGGGATGCTGGTCTCCGACGCGGCGTCGCCGGGCGTCGCGGGGGCGGGGCTGGAGCTGCTGCAGGCGGCGGTCGCGGCGCTCGCCAGCGCCAGCGCGAGGAGCCACGCCGTCGCGAGCGCGGCCGTCTCTCTCGAGGGCCTCACGTCATGCCGCGTCGTCATCGGGGCATCGTAGTGCGGGGGCCGCGTGGACGCGCGGGCGAAGGCGATGGCGACGCTCCCCCAGTCTGGTGGACATCCCCGAAGGCGCGTGAATGCGCGAGTCGTGATCCATCGCGAAGCCGAAGGCAAAGCGGAAGCGACGGACGCTCGTAGCCCCGCCCGCGCCGCGTGCTGCAGCGCGAGGGGGCGTACCGTGCGAGCGCGCTACCAGACGAGCGGGACCGCGACGTACGGCTTGCTCGTCGTGCCGCTGCCGAGCTGGCCGCTGCCGTCGTAGCCCCAGCACCAGATGCCGCTCGAGCTGTCGCGTGCGCAGGCGTGGATCCAGCCGCTGGCGATCTCGACGACGCCGCCGAGGTTGCCGGCGTCGTTCTGCACCTGCACCGGGTAGGCGCTGCTCGCGGTCGACGCGTTGCCGAGCTCGCCGTAGTAGTTGTAACCCCAGCAGCGCACGGTGCCATCGGCGAGCCGGGCGCAGCTGCTTTGAACCTGGTCCGAGATCTGCGTCACGTTCGTCAGCGGCGTGGTGCCCGACGAGTACACGGGCGCAGCGAGGTAGTGCTGGACGTTCGTTCCGTCACCGAGCTCGCCGTCGTTGCCGTAGCCCCAGCACTCCGCGGTGCCGTTCTGCAGCGCGACGCACCGGTGGAGATAGCCCGAGGTGAGGGGGCCGAACGAGCCGACCCCCGCGAGCACCGCGCCGCCTCCCGTGCGGACGCTGACCGGGTAGTAGCTCGTCGTCGTAGAGCCGTCGCCGAGCTCGCCGTAGCCGTTGTAGCCGCCGCAACGCGCCGTGTGGTCGGACATCACCACGCACGTCGTGTACAGGTTGACCGACACTTCCAGGACGCCGCTCAGCGGCGTGCCCGGTCCGGCGAGCGCCGGCGCCGGAGTCCCGCGCGTGCCCGTCGTGCCGTCGAGGAGCTCGCCCTCGGAATCACGCCCCCAGCACCAAACGGAGCTGTCGGAGAGCAACGCGCACGTGTGATACGCGGCGCTGATCTGCTTGACCCCGGTGAAGTCGCCGCCGCCGGCCTTGAGCACCTTCACGGGGACGAACGCCTGCGTGTTGGTCCCGTCGCCGAGCTCGCCGTTGCCGTTGTTGCCCCAGCACCGCATCGTGCTGTCGCTCAGGATTGCGCAGGTGTGTCCGTTGCCGGCGGCGATGGACGTCGCGCTCGTGACGTTCCTGACCTGGACCGGCGAGGTTCGGTTGGTCGTCGAGCCGTCGCCGAGCTGCCCGGCCCAGTTCGCGCCCCAGCACCAAACCGTGCCGTCGCTCAGCAGCGCGCACGAGTGCTGCTCGCCCGAGACGATCTGCTTGACCGCCGCGCACGTCCCGCCGCCGCACTTCGTCCTGCAGACGTTTCCGCAGCCGCCGCAGTTCGCCATGTCGGTCGCCGCGTCGACGCACTTGCCGCCGCACGCCATCCCGATCGTCCCCGGGCACGCACACGCGGAGCCGGTGCACGTCGCGCCGGTCGCGCACTTGTTCGCGCACGAGCCGCAGTTGGAGAAGTCGGTCGCGAGGTTCACGCACGACCCGCTGCAGTTGGTGCTGCCGCCGACGCACACGAGCGTGCACGCGCCGCCGCTACAGACCTTGCCGCCCGTGCACGTCACGCCGCACGCGCCGCAGTTGCTCACGTCCGACTGCAGGTTCACGCACGAGCCGCCGCACGCCGAGGAGCCGCTGCCGCACACCAGCTGGCAGCTCCCCGACACGCACGTCTTTCCGCCCGTGCACGTCGCGCCGCACGCGCCGCAGTTGCCCGGATCGTTCGCCAGGTCCTTGCACGCCGTGCCGCAGGCCGTGAGGCCCGCGCCGCACGTCGTCTTGCACGCCCCGGCGACGCAGGCCTGGCCCGCGCCGCACGCGACGCCGCAGCCGCCGCAGTTGGCGTTGTCGTTCTGCAGATCCCGGCAGACGCCGCCGCAGTTGTTGGTGCCGCTGCCGCAGGAGACGCTGCACGCGCTCGCGCTGCAGACCGTCCCCGATGCGCACGCGGTGGCGCAGGTGCCGCAGTTGTTGTTGTCGGTGGTGAGATCGCGGCAGACGCCGCTGCAGTTGGTGAGCCCGACGGCGCACGAGACCTTGCAGGTCCCCGCGCTGCACAGCTGTCCCGGCGCGCAAGCGAAGCCGCAGGTGCCGCAGTTCGCGCTGTCGGTCTGCAGGTCACGGCACGCGCCGCTGCAGTTCGTCGTGCCGGCGAGGCAGCTCACGTTGCACTTGCCGCCGCTGCAGATCGTCCCCGACGCGCACGCGTTCGCGCAGGCGCCGCAGTTGTTGGTGTCGGTCTGCAGGTCGCGGCAGACCCCGGTGCAGTCGTCGGTGCCGGCGCCGCAGCTCACCGTGCACACGCCGGCGCTGCAGAGCTGGCCGGACGGACACGCCGTGCCGCAGGTGCCGCAGTTGCCGGTGTCGGTCTTCAGATCGCGGCAGACGCCGCCGCAGTTGTTGGTCCCCGCGACGCACGAGACGCTGCACGAGCTGCCGCTGCACACCTGACCCGACGGGCACGCCGCGCCGCACGCGCCGCAGTTGCCGTTGTCGGTCGTCAGATCCCGGCAGACGCCGCCGCAGTTGCTGGTGCCGCCGCCGCAAGAGACCTTGCAGCTCCCCCCGCTGCAGACCTGGCCCGACGGGCACGCCGCGCCGCACGCGCCGCAGTTGTCGTTGTCGGTCGTCAGATCGCGGCAGACGCCGCCGCAGTCCGCCGTGCCGGCGAGGCAGCTCACGTTGCACTTGCCGCCGCTGCATACCGTGCCCGACGCGCACGCCTTGCCGCACGCGCCGCAGTTGCCATTGTCGGTCTGCAGATCCTGGCAGGCGCCGCTGCAGTTGGTCGTGCCCGCGAGGCAGCTCACGTTGCACTTGCCGCCGCTGCACACCGTCCCCGATGCGCAGGCGCTCCCGCACGCGCCGCAGGCGAGGTTGTCGGTCAGGAGATCTCGGCACACGCCGCTGCAGTTGGTCGTCCCGGCGACGCAGCTCACGGTGCAGACGCCGGCGCTGCAGAGCTGCCCCGACGCGCACGCGTTGCCGCACGCGCCGCAGTTGGCGTCGTCGGTCTGTAGATCCTGGCACGCGCCGCTGCAGTTGGTCGTGCCCGCGAGGCAGCTCACGTTGCACTTGCCCGCGCTGCACACCGTGCCCGACGGGCAGCTCGTGCTGCACGCGCCGCAGCCGAGGTTGTCCGTCTGCAGGTCGCGACACACGCCGCCGCAGTTGGTCGTGCCGCTGCCGCACGACACCTGGCAGGTGCCGCTGCTGCAGACCTGCCCGGACGCGCACGCCGTCCCGCACCCGCCGCAGTTCGCGTTGTCCGTCTGCAGGTCGCGGCAGGCGCCGCCGCAGTCGCTCGTCCCCGCGAGGCAGCTCACGCTGCACTTGCCCGCGCTGCAGACCTTGCCCGACGGGCAGCTCGTGCCGCACGCGCCGCAGCCGAGGTTGTCGGTCTGCAGATCGCGACAGACACCGCCGCAGTTGGTCGTGCTGCCGCCGCAAGACACCTGGCAGACGCCGGCGCTGCACACCTGCCCCGCCGCGCATGCCGTCCCGCACCCGCCGCAGTTCGCATCGTCGGTCTTCAGATCACGGCAGCTCCCCGAGCAGTTGGTCGTGCCCGCGAGGCAGCTCACGTTGCACTTGCCGCCGCTGCACACCGTGCCCGACGGACACGCGTTCCCGCACGCGCCGCAGTCGAGCCCGTCCGTCTGCACGTCGCGGCAGACGCCGCTGCAGTTGGTCGTGCCCGTGCCGCAGCTGACGTTGCAAGTTCCGCCGCTGCACACCGTTCCCGACGCGCACGCCGAGCTGCAGGTGCCGCAGTTGCCGTTGTCCGTCTTCAGATCGCGGCACACCCCGCCGCAGTTGGTCGTCCCCGCGCCGCACGTCACCGTGCACTTGCCCGCGCTGCACACCTGACCGCTCGGGCACTGCGTGCCGCAAGCGCCGCAGTTGAGCGTGTCGGTCTGCAAATCGCGGCACGAGCCGCTGCACAGGCTCGTCCCCGCCAGGCAGCTCACGTTGCACGCCCCGCCGCTGCATACCTTGCCGGAGGCGCACGCGCTCGCGCACGCGCCGCAGTTGCCGTTGTCGGTCTGCAGGTCGCGGCACACCGCGGAGCAGTTGGTCGTGCCCGCGCCGCACGACGTCTGACACGTCCCGGCGCTGCAGATCTGGCCTGACGCGCACGTCGTCCCGCAGCCCCCGCAGTTCAGCCGATCGGTCTTCAGATCGCGACAGACCCCTCCGCACTCGACGAGGCCGCCGCCGCAGGAAACGACGCAGCTCCCGCCGTCGCAGACCTGACCCGTCGCGCACGTCGTCCCGCACGCGCCGCAGTTCAGACGATCGGTCTTCAGGTCTTCGCACACGCCGCTGCAGTTCGTGAGCCCGGTGCCGCACGACGTCTTGCACACCCCCGCGCTGCACACCTCGCCCGAAGCGCACGTCGTCCCGCACGCGCCGCAGTTCGCGTTGTCGGTCTGCAGGTCGCGGCAGGTCGAGCCGCACACGCTCAGCCCCGAGCCGCACGAGACCTCGCACTTGCCGCCGTTGCAGATCTCGCCTGCCGCGCACGTCGTACCGCACGCGCCGCAGTTCCGGCGATCGTTGCCGAGGTCGGCGCAGTAGCGCGTCGGCAGCGGGCTCCCGCCGTCGCCCCCGACCTCGGCGTCGCTGCCCGCGCCGTCGGCGCTGGAGTCGGCGCTCGCGTCGGCCCCCGCGTCGCCCGGGCTGGGCACCGCGCCGCTGCACTCGACGAACGGCGTCCCGCACGACAGCTGACACTTCCCGTCGCTGCAGACGTTGCCCGCCGGGCAAGTGTTGCCGCACGCCCCGCAGTTCGTCCCGTCGGTGTCGAGCGACACGCAGGTGCGGCCGCACGCGATCTGCGGAGAGGGGCAGTCCGGTGCGCACCGGCCCGCCACGCACACGTCCTTGCCGCTGCAAGCTGCGCCGCAGCCGCCGCAGTTCGCCGGATCCGCCTGGAGGTCGGCGCAGCTGCTGCCGCAGAGCGTCTGCGCCGTCGCGCAGGTCGGCGTCGCGTCGGCCGCGTCGCCTGCGTCAGCTACGTCGGTCGTGGTGCCACTCGTACAGCCGAACATCGCTCCGACCACGAGCAGCGCGCACGCGAACAACGCACTTCGCATCACTGGCCTCCCTCAGTCGATTCATCCACATGAGCTAGACGATCTTGATTGTCATACAACGGTGATTGGTCACCATGCGAGAACAAGATTGCTCATGCATATGCATGCTATGCATATTCTTCGAATTCGGACGCGGTGACAGCTCGCGAATTCGTGAAAGAAGACACGATTGAGCGCCCGCCTTCGGCGACTTGATCCGCAGCGGAGTCAGCTCTCGCCGAGATCGGTAAGCACCTCGGGCGACATGTCGCATCAAGGCCCTCGCGCGATTCTCGGGCACGCGCACGACGCCAGCGCGCACGAGGGGGCTGCGTTCTTGCGCGTACCCGAGGGCGTCTCGCCGCTCGACTGGACGCTACGCTCAATCCTGCACACCGCGCGCCGCTGTGCCGAGTTGCCCAGCCCTCGACATCCACCACGACGCGGTCGTCCGCGAGCTCAGGCCACCGTCGGGAACACGATGTTCATCCCCGCGTAGGCCGCGAAGTCCCCGCCGGTGGCGTCGAACACCTTGTCGAACTCGGCCTGCGCGCAGCAGATCGGCATCGCGGCGTCAGCGATGGTGTCCGCCGCGTCCGCCGCGTCGGTGCGCGTCGGCGTCGGAGCCCGCGTCGGTCGCGTCGGCCGCGTCGGTCGGAGCGTCCGCCAGCGCGGCGTCGGGCGCGCTCTCGGACGCCGGCGCGGTGTCGGTGGCTGCGTCGCCCGCGTCGACGAGCACCCTACGGCGAGAGCAGGTGCAGCCGCCCGCTCGCCGCGTCGAAGTACACGACGCGAACGCTCCCATCGGGCAGAACGGCAAATTGAGCCTTCGGGAGCGATCCCAGGAACGACGACGTCCACGCGCTGCCTTTGACGAGCCGGTAGGTGTTCCCCGAGGAGGTGTCGTTGCTGCCGGTGAACACCGAGATCGCGCCCGCGGCGTCACGACCCGCGCCGAGCAGGTTCAGGCCGCTCGTCGCCAGGATGGGGTCATCGACGAACGCCCCTGCGTCGAGGCACGTGAGCACGAGCCCGGCGGAGGGGTTGTGCGCGATGCAAGGGCGATCGGCCGTGTCGAGCACCGCGGCCAAGCCGCGCGAATTCGGGTCGCTCGCGACGACGGCGATCTGCCAGATACTGCCGCTCCATCGCGCGAAATCCGTCTCGTAGCTCTTCATGTAGCCGATGAACGGGACGCCCGCGGCGTTGACGAGAATTCGCGGCGCGGGGGGCACGGAGAGGTTCGCGGGATCGACGAGCTCGTCGACCCAGGCGCTCGAGCCCTGCGTCGCGTGTCGGAGGTGGTAACTGCTCCCCTTCGTCGCGTACGCGAGGTGCGGCTTGCCCGTCGCGTCGTGCACGAGCCACGGCGGATCGGCCGTGTCGATCGTCTCGCTTCCAAGGAACCCTACGGGCAGGGTGGCGACGGTCTGCGTCGACCAGGTGGTGCTGCCGGTCATCGCCCCGTAGAGGACGGCGTTCTTGCCCGCCGTCGGCGCCGCTCCGACCGTCGCCAGCCGCTCGCGCCCATCCGCACCGACCGTGAGCGACAGGTTCGTCGCGCCCGCGACGGCCGGATACGGATGCGCGAACGAGCCGTCCGCCTGCTCGACGGTGACGCGCACCTCGTTCTCGATCACGTAGCCGACGCGCACCTTGCCCGTCGCATCGAACGCGATCGACGAGGGGCCTCGCACGCGTTCCTTCACGTCGGCGGCGCTCGAGACCACGCCGCCGGCAGCGGGGAATTCCGTGAGCGTGATCCCGGGCGGCGAGCCTGTGGAGAGCTGTCCGAGGAGCGCGGGGCGCAAGGAAGGATCGAACCCGACGAGCGCCGGCCGGAACGCTTCGGTCGTCGATACCGTCCCCGCCGAGTACGGGATCTTGGTGGTCACCGCCCAGCCGGACGCGCCCTTCGTCGCGACCTGGAGCTCGAAGGCCTTCACCGTGATGCCTGACTGCAACGTCGGCGTGATCACGTCGTACACCGCGATGGGCGCCCCCGTGGGATCGAGCGCGCCTATCACGTCGTAGACGTAGCTTGCGCCGCTCGTCGTGAAGAGCTCGCTCGTCCAGAAGGCGCCCGCGCCGAAGACGTGCGTCACGCCGCCGAACACGTGGGCCGTGCCGGTGGCGTCGATCGCGAGCGACAGCGGCCCGCTCGGGGCGGCGAGCGGAGTGTCGTTCACGGTGACGCCGCTCGTCGCCGCGCGCGCGACCTTGACCGTGGTCGAGCCAGGAGCGAACGCGACCCAGGGGGCGCCCGACGCGTCGATCGTCACCGCGATCGGCCCCGAGTTCCCGTCGGGGGAGGTCCAGCGGGACACCTCCTGCGTCGTCCAACCTCCGCTCGATCCGCGCGCCAGGTTCACGACGTACGGCGCGCTCAGGGATGGGCGGAGCGCGCGGTACGCGACCAGCGGCGCGCCCGACGCGTCGACGTCGAGCGCGAAGTCCGGCGCGGCGAGGCCGACGGTGGAGAGCGCCCAGCCGGTCGCCGTCTGCTTCGCGTAGTGGAGCTCGGTGGTCGTGCCGCCCGAGCTGGTCGGCGCGAAGTGAATCCACGCGACGTGGATCTTGCCGGTCGCGTCGATCTTGGAGCGCACCGGCGTGTACATCGGCAGCTTCTCGCCCGGGTCGACGATCTCGCGTCGCCACGTGCCGTCGCTGGCGCGCACGGCGTGGCGCACGTAGCCGTCGGTCAGATCTTGATAGAGCGCGTGCGGCGCGCCAGACGTGTCGTAGACGAGCGTGGCGTTCGCCCCGCCACCGGAAGCCGGCGCGAGGATCGTGTCTTTCCAAGCGGGCGCCGTCGGCCCGGCGTCGGCGTCGGCGTCGATTCGAGCGTCCGTCGCAGCGTCGGTGGGTGCATCCGTCGCGGTGTCGATGGACGAGTCCGCGCCAGCGTCGACGACCGTCGAGTCGAGGGTCGAGTCGCCGAGGGGCGCGTCTGGAATCGTAGCGTCTATCCCGGAGGCGTCATCGCTGCCGTCGGCGACCGTGGAATCGCTCGCCGTGTCGTGACCGCCCGCGGAGTCGGTCGTGGCGACGTCGCCGGATGCCACGTCCGTCGTCGTGCCGTCGGCCGGCGGCGTGCTTGCGTCCGTCGAGTCTTCGCTGGCGTCGGTCGACGAATCTTCGAGCGAGGCACCTCCGTCACCCATCGCGTCGTCGGCCGGCGGCGCCTCGTTCGGGCTCGCCGAGCACCCCTGAGCCAAGATTGCGAGAGCGAGCGTCGTGGTTCCAAGGTGGCGCTTCATCTTGTCCCTTGGATGAATGGTCGAACGCCGGCCCGACCACGCGCAAGCGACGGCTGCCCGGTCCACTCGTCGGGCCCGACTTGCGCCTACGGCGTGAAGCCGCAGGCCGGAGGCACCTACGTCTTCGCGCGCGGTGAGCTTGGTGCCTTCTTCGTTTGGCCGCACATCGCGTTCGGTCCGTTCCTCGACTGGACCGCGACGACTGCGCCGCGACACGGGTTCCCGGGCGGTGGGCTGCGGATGGACGTGATGTTCTGACGCCGCGTCGCAAGCCCGTTCGACGTGTTCGCGCGGTCCCGCGCACCAGCCCGCCGGCGACCACGGGCTCGTTCATTGCTAGGTCTTGCGTCATGCAGCGCGAGCCTTCGAACACACTTCGCTCTGCGGCGACCAGCGTGCGCCGGCATTGGAGCGGCACGCGTTCGCTAGCGATCGCCGTTGCATTCGTCGCGACAGCGAGCGTGACGTTGGTGGCCGGCGCGCAGACCACCGACGACGTCCCTCCCGTACAACTCTCGGTGAGCGCGGTGCTCGACTTCGTGCACGACCAGACGAATAGCGGCTACGGCGTCTCCGCCGGCTACGCGCTCGCACCGCAGCTCGTGATCGGCGTCGAGTATCGAACTCTTGGCTTCGCGCTGGGGAGCGCTTGCGACGGCTACGCGTGCGTGCCGGACTACCGTGAGGTCGGCCCCTTTATCGAGCTTGCGGCCGCGAGCGGGCACGTCCGCGGGTACGTGCGGGCGTTGCCCGCTCTCTTCTTCTCGGATCGCTTCGACCAGAGCGGCTACGGTCGCACGCCGGAGGCTGGCGGCACCTACGTCGCGCTTCACGGCGAGATCGGCGGCGAGCTTACCTGGACGCACTTCGCATTCGGCCCGCTGCTGACCGCGACCGCTACGAGCAGTCCGCGAGGCTGGATGTCGGGCGTCGGAGCGCGGGCGTCGGTGATGTTCTGAGGAGCGGCGGCCGGCGCGTCGCCCAGCCCGCAGCCTCGGTAAGCCGACGTTGAGCAAAGCGCTGCCCATTGCCGAGCGCGGCCGGTGCCGCACTGGGCGGGTACACCCGACGTCGGCGCGCCGCGGCACCGCGCACGGTTGCGCCCCCGGATCTTGCTCGGCCCAGCGCGTGCTAGTCCCTCCAATCGGGATGGACCGCGTTGCCCGCACCTTCCTCGCGACGAGCGTCCTGCTCTCGTCCGCGCTCGCCGCAGCGGGCAGTTGTGCCGCGTCGCTTGGCGTCGACGAACGCGAACTCGTCTCGCTCGACGTCCGCGCCGAGGTACGAGTGACGACCAGAATCACGACGGACGACCGAACGCTCCTCGAGACATGCACCGGGCCTTGCTCGGTTCGCGTTCCGCGCGGGCACTACCGAGTGCGCGTCGACGGGCCTGGTCTTCCCTCGCGGACGGTGCGCCTCGACGCCCGGCGTGCCACGCGGATCGACGTGGATCCGGGCAACTCCGCGGGACGCTGGACCGGCCTCGCGGTCGGCATCTCCGGCAGCGCGACGTTCGCGGTCGGCTTCGTTGGCACCGTCTTCTCCCACATGTGTCGCGAACAGTGCAGCTCGCAGCAGGAGGCTACCGGCCGGGTGATGCTGGGCGTGACGGGCATCGGCGCGGCGGTGGGGGTACTCGGCTGGCTGCTGTTCGCGGGCAGCGCCACCAGCGTCGACATCAGCGAGCGCGCGCCGGCGCGCGAGGCGCTGCGAGGCTTCGCCATCGCCGTTGCGCCGACGAAGGGCGGAGCGACCGTGGCGATCGGGTTCCCGTTCTAGACGGGGGCTGCGCGGAGTCACTCACGATTCGTCGGCACGGGCTCGGCAGCTCCGATCTCGACGGCCGAGAGTGTCGAGGCGGTGCGGGTGCTCGCCGGCCACGGGAGCCTCGTGATCACGCAGCGCTACGTCCACGCCACGCGTGGAGACCTCGCAGCCGCCGTCGCAAAGCTGGGGTAACCAATGGGAAAGGCCCTCTCGCATTTCTGCGGAGAGGGCCTTCTTCCCGACTCATTCTGTCGAATTTGTCGGGGCGAGAGGATTTGAACCTCCGACTCCCTGGTCCCGAACCAGGTGCGCTACCAGGCTGCGCTACGCCCCGAAAGAGGCGCGCAACCTCTCATGCAGCACCAGCTCTGTCAACCGGAATTCTCGCGCACCTCGAGATCGATCTCTTCCGCACGCACCTCCGCCTCGACCGTGCGTGGCGTCTCCGCCCTGCGCTCGCCGAACCGATCGTGCATCCAGATCCAGCGCTCGGGCTCCGCGCGGATGGCCTCCGACAGCGCCTCGTTGAGCGCGCGCGTGAGCTCCTCGACCGCCTCCTCGGTCACCTTCGGGCACGGCTCCGACGCCTCGCGCAGCCTGCGCACCGTGACTCCCGCGCGCGTCGCGATCGCCACCACCACCGGCGCGCCCGTGCGCAGCGCGAGCCGCGCCGGCGCCGAGGGGGTCCACGCCGGCACGCCGAGGAACGGCACGCGCACCGACGCCACGCGCGTCTGCAGATCGATCAGGAAGCCCACCACCTCGCCCCGCCGCAGCGCGCGCAGCAGCGCGTACGGGGTCGTGCGCGCGTCGCGATCGACCGCGCGCACGCCGTGGCGGCCGCGCAGGCGCGCGTGGAGCGTCGCCTCGAGGCGCGGGTCGTAGCTCGCGCGCACCGGCGTGGTGAGCGGGAAGCCCGCCTCGACGAGCACCGCGGCGAGCCGCTCCCACGGGCCGAGGTGCGCGGTCACCAGGACGACGCCTCGCTTCGCCTCACGCGCCCCGGCGAGCGTGGCGCGCGCCGCCTCGTCGAACGGCAGCGTCCGGCCCGGGCGCTCGTCGCCGCGCAGAAGTGCCACGGTGTCGCCGAGCAGCGCCCCGAGCTCCACGAACGCGCGGCGCACCAGCCTCGCCGCCGCCCGCGGCCCGAGCTCCGGCAGCGCCCGCTCGACGTTCGCCCGCGAAAGCCTCCGCGCGCGCCCCGCGAGCCCCCACGCGA
>CAIXWQ010000352.1 GCA_903923175.1 uncultured delta proteobacterium
GGCAGTCGCCCGCGAGTACGCACCGAAGGCCGTCGGCGCACGGGCCGCACGCGCCGCCGCAGTCGAGGTCGGTCTCGTCGCCGTTCTTGCGGTGGTCGGCGCACGATGGGGCGGCGCACGTCTTCGCGGTCGGATCGCATACTTCGGACTGGCAGTCCGCATCGACGACGCACGCCAGCGTGTAGGCGCAGGGCGGGCACGAGCCGCCGCAGTCGAGGTCGGTCTCGTCGCCGTTCTTGGCGCCGTCGGTGCACGACGGTGGCTCGCAGAGGTGCAGGGTCGGATCGCAGTTGCGCGTCGCGCAGTCGTCGTCGCCGTTGCACGTCTTGGTGAGAGCGCACCCGCCGCACAGGCCGCCGCAGTCGACGTCGCTCTCGTTGCCGTTGCGGGTGCCGTCCGCGCACGTGGGCGCCGCGCAGGCGAGCCCAGCCGGGTCGCAGACGCGCGAGGTGCAGTCGGTCGAGGCGGCGCACCGCAGGCCGTCGCCGCAGGGGGCGCACGAGCCGCCGCAGTCGACGTCGCTCTCGTCGCCGTTCTTGGCGCCGTCGAAGCAGCTCGGCCCCGCGGCGTCGGTCGTGACGGCGGACGGCGCGATGGTGTTCGAGCCGCACCCGACCGCCGCGAGCGGCGCCGGGAGGAGCGCAGCGAGGGCCACGAGCAGCGCCGCCGCCGAGGTGACCGGAGCGCGCCGCCGGAGCGCCACGAGCCGCGCGCTCACGAGCACGTCCCGCTGGTGCACGCGTGGCCGCTCACGCAGTCGCTGGCGCTCGCGCACCCCTGCCCTGTGGCGCAGACGGGGCAGGTGCCGCCGCCGCAGTCGAAGTCGGTCTCGGCGCCGTTCTTCACGTGATCCGTGCACGACGCGGGCGCGCACGTCCCCGCCGTGGGATCGCAGACGGCCGACTGGCAGTCGATCGGGAGAGCGCAGGCGCGGCCGTCGGCGCACTGCGGGCAGGTGCCGCCGCAGTCGACGTCGGTCTCGTTGCCGTTCTTGACGAAGTCCGTACACGAAGCGGACGTGCACGTGTGCAGCAACGGATCGCAGATGCCGGAGTCGCAGTCCTTGCCGACGAGGCAGCTGAGCCCGTAGCCACACACGGGGCACGCGCCGCCGCAGTCGACGTCGGTCTCGCTGCCGTTCTTGATGGCGTCCGAACAGCTCGGCCCCGCGGTCTCGCCGCCGCCGTCGACCGAGGCCGCGGGCGCGGGGGACGAGCTGCTGCAGCCACCCGAGCCGAGCGCGGAGAGCGCGGACAGCGCGAAGAGCGCGAAGAGCGCGAGGGGCGCGAAGAGCTGGGGCGTTCGGGGGATGGCGCGTCGGTGATGCATGGCGTGAGTCCTCGGGCATCGTGCGGTCGCGCGCCAGCCGCGAGCGACGACCTCGCGCTCGCCGGGCGCGTGCGCCGGGCCGAGACAGGTCCCCTCAGCCCCCGGACACCAGACCGCTCGACCGTCGCCTTCACGCTCCTTCACGCTCCTTCACGCTCCTGCACGCTCCGTACGCGCGCGCGAGCTCGTCCCGGCGAAGACGGAGCCGTGGCGGACGCGTTCCCAGCTCGAGCGCGCGACGTGGGCAGCCGCTGCCGGCCGAGCTCGGGTGAATGTCCCGCGCGCGCGCTCGTCGTACGCCTCGCCGCCTCGCGCGGCCGCCGATGTCCACGACCTCGCTTCGCGCACTCTGCGGCCTCGTCCTCGTGTGGATCGGCGCGCCGCTCTCGGGCTGCGGCGGCGCCTGCCAGTGGCGGTCGGTGGGCCAGGTTCGAGCCTCGGTGAGCGCGGCGCGGTGGAGCCTCTCCGATGCCGCGACGGGTGCGCCGCTCGCGACGTTCGACCCCGGCACCACGGCCTGGCTCGCGCCTCGTGGAGGCGACGACGCGCACGCCGCGCTCTCGATCGGCGTGCCGACCACGGCGGTCCTCGGCAGCGCACCGGATCAGCCGCACGAGGGGGCGGTGCGCCTCGAGTGCCCGAACGTGGCGACGGCGGACCTCCGGCGCGCCGGGACCTACGCGTTCGCCGACTTCTGCGGCGTCCAACGCGGCTTCGCGCCCGAGCTCAGGCTCGAGCACCTTCATGCGTGGCAGTTCTACGATCTCTCCGCCGCGGTGGGCACCGTGCGAGTCGAGCTCGCCGGCGATCCGGCCGCGGCGGGCACGATCCGCCTGCGCCTCGATCTGCACGCCGACGCGCTGCCCAGCCGGGATGGTCGCTCCGCGCTGCGGCTCGACCTCGCCCAGCTCACCGTGGAGGTGGAGCACGCCCTCGTGACCGAACACGGCAGCTGCGGCAGAAGCGGATGGCGCCCCGGCGGAGGTTGACGACGGCGAGCGGCCCGCGCCTGCCGCGCGACCGCGCCCCGCGGAGTCCCGTGCCCGCCCGCCGACGCGTCACGGCTTCGCGGGCGCCGCGCACTGGAACCAAGCGGCCTTGGCGCGCGGGAGCGCCAGGCTCCGCGACGGGCTCTTGGTCGTCAGGGGCCACGACTCCGCCGCTCCGTCGGTGGTCGGCGCGTCGCGGCGCTCGAGGGTGGCCCCCTCCTTCGCCATCGCGGGGCAGCTCACGACGAGCTGCACCAGCACGTCCCCCTCGCTCGCGACCGTCGCGCGGGCCGGGGTCGACGCGTGCGCCTTGGGGGCGGCGACGCCGCGGATCCGGAGCGCGTAGAACGCGCGCTCGAGGGAGATCCCCTTCTTCGCGCCGTCGGCCACCCACTGCTGCTCGTCCCACGTGGTGTTCAGGAGCAGCCCTCTCGGGCCGTACCCGACCGCCAGCAGGGCCGCGCCGAGCTGGAGAATGCCGAAGAGCGCGGCGAGCGACGTGCGTGAGCTACGCGAGAGGCGCGAGAGGCGCGAGAGGCGGGCACTCATAGCGCCAGCACCCACGAGGTCCACGCGGCGTTGAGATCGGTGGGGCTCTTCCCCATCGTCTTGGTGAACGCGGCGACGCCGGTGGGGTCGCTCGCGTAGCCGTCGCGCCAGGCCTGGTAGAACGTCCAGAGCTTCCCCTGCGACTCCATCCACTGGCAGAAGTAGCGGGCGATCGCGTAGTTGAGCCCCTCGTTCTCGCCGCGGAACTCCTCGTCGCTCATCGCGAAGAGCTCGGGGAGGGTCGGCTTGCCGGTCTTGGCTCGGAGCGCGACGACGAGCGCCGGGTGGCGCCAGTTCTTCGTGCCGCGGATCTCGCCGAGCCGCGGGAACGCGAACCCCTCGTAGAGCGACGCCAGCCCCTCGTTGATCCAGTCGGGCGCCTTGGGGAAGTCGGCCTCGACGATCGGGTGCACCAGCTCGTGCGTCAGCGTGCCGAGGCCCGGCCCCGCGTTCATCACGATGGTGCGATCGGAGGGCTCGTAGAAGCCGAACGGCGTCGTGCAGTCCTTGCCGTTCCGCAGCCGGCAGTGCGCGTTGTAGGGCGGCGCCGTGTCGAACAGCAGCACCGAGAGGGCGCGGGCCGGCCGGGCCGCGAACCGGCCATTGTAGTAGGCCGCGAGGGCGTTGCGGGCGACGTTGGTGGACGCGCCGAGCGTGCCCGAGGGGGAGACGATCAGGAACACCCCCTCGACGACCTCGAACTTCACCTTCGCGCCGAAGATCTTCGTCAGCTTCTCGCGGCGCTCGGCGAGGTCGGCGGCGAGATCGTAGGGCTTCGGCGGCGGCTCCACCGGCGCGACGCTCGCGACGCTCGCGGAGCTGGCCGAGGCGCTCGCCGAGGCGCTGGCGGCCGGCGGCGAGGCGACGTCGCTCGACGCGGACGCGACGGCGACGGGGAGCTCCTTGCGCGGCGCGACGGCCGGGGCGGCGCAGGCGCCGAGCTGGGACATCGCGAACGCGCAGCAGAGCAGGGTCGATCGCAGGTTCATGGGGCCTCCTGAGGGCTCCTCGCCGCGGCGGCGCGGAGTGTGACGGCCCGCCGCGAAATTCCGGCGGAGGCCGCGCCAAAGAATTCGCTCCCGAGCCGTCACACTTCGGCGTGCTGGTCCGACGATCCCTCGTGACGTCCTCCTCCACGCGCGCCGCCAGCCGAGAGATGTCCCACAAGCACCTCGACGACCCCACCCTGCGCGGCGCGCTGCGCGCGATGGTGCGCAGGCGCGTCCCCGCGGCCGACGTCGACGACGTCGTGCAGTCCACGCTGGCCGACGCGGTGGCCGCGCCCGAGGCCCCGGCGGATCGCGAGCAGCTCCGCCGCTGGGTGTTCGGCATCGCGCGACACAAGATCGTCGACGCGCACCGCGCGCGACGGCACGAGCCGCTGGACGAGGACGACGACGGCGGCTCTGCCGTCTCCGCCGCGTCCGCCGTGTCCGCCGCGCGCTTCGGCGGCGCCGCGGGCGCCGTCGCTCCGATGGCCGACGAGGCGGCGGAGGCTGCGGCGCTGCTCCGCTGGGCGGAGCGCGAGCTCCCGGACGGAGCAGAGCCGAAGAGCACGCTCGGCTTGATGCTGCGCGAGGGTCAGGGCGAGGCGCTCGAGCACCTCGCCGCCGACGCGCACGTCCCCGCGGCGACGCTCCGTCAGCGCGTGTACCGCCTGCGCCAGCACTTCCGGGCGCGCTGGGCGCTGCAGCTCGCGGCCGTGATCGCGCTCCTGCTCGGCGGCCTGACGCTCTACTCGCTGCTCGCCGAGCGTCGCGAGATCGCCATTCACCCCGTAATCGGCGTCGCCCCGTCGACATCGATGGGGGCGCCCACGCCGAGCGCTTCGGCGGTCACGCCGCAGACGCCGACCACGCCGACCACGCCGACCACGCCGACCGCGCCGACGAGCACGCCCTCGACGCTGCCGACGACGGCGCCGTCTGCGAAGCCCCCGGCCGAGCCCCCGGCGCCCGCGCCGAAGAAGATGACGGCGCCACCGAACCCGACGACGGCCGCGACGGACGCGCCGCCCGCGCCGCAGCGGAACGCCAAGGACACCAAGCCGCCCGCGAAGGCGGCCCCCGCGCCGCGAGACGAGAAGTCGCAGGCCGCCGTGCCGAGCCCGGCGCCGGACGGCGACGCGAACGCGAACGCGAACGCGAACGCGAACGAGAGCGAGCCCGCGCAGCGGCCGGCGCCGACCAAGGCGGCGCCCAAGAGCGCTCCGGCGACCAGGTCGGGCGCGACCAAGTAGCGCGCGGCGCTGGCGTCGTGCGTCGCGCCGGGGGGAGCCGGCGACGGCCGGCGCGCGAGAACCTCGCCAGCTGGAGTATGGTCGCGCGCGAGGTCCCGACATGCCGGAACGTCGACGCTTCACCCGTGTGCTCGATGCGCTCCCCGCGACCGTCCCGTTCGTCGCCCCCGACGCGATCGAGCGCCGCACCGGGCGGCCGCTGCGCGTGCGGCTGGGCGCGAACGAGAGCATGTTCGGCAGCTCGCCGCGCGCGCGCCGCGCGATGGCCGACGCGCTCGACCGCGTGAGCTGCTACGCCGATCCGGAGAGCTTCGAGCTCCGCACGGCGCTCGCCGCGCGCCTGTCGACGACTCGCGAGCACGTCGTGGTCGGCTCCGGGATCGACGATCTGCTCGGCCTCACGGTGCGCGCGTTCGTGGAGCCGGGGGAGCCGGTCGTCACGTCGCTGGGCGGCTACCCGACCTTCGCCTACGAGGTCCTCGGCCGCGGCGGCGTGCTCCACCGCGTGCCGTACCGCGACGATCGGAACGATCTCGACGGGCTGCTCGACGAGGCCCGCCGCTGCGGTGCGCGCATGCTGTACCTCGCGAACCCCGACAACCCCAGCGGCTCCTGGCACCGCGGCGCCGACGTCGAGCGGCTCGTGTCGCGGCTGCCGGAGGGGTGCGTCCTGCTCCTCGACGAGGCCTACGTCGACTTCGCCCCGCCGGACTCGACGCCGAGCATCGATCCGGACGACGCGCGCGTGATCCGGATGCGCACGTTCTCGAAGGCCCACGGCCTCGCCGGCGCGCGCGTCGGGTACGCCGTGACCGCGGCCGAGACCATCGCGGCCTTCGAGAAGATCCGGGCCCACTTCGGCGTGAACCTCGTCGGGCAGGTGGGCGCGCTCGCGTCGCTGCAGGACGAGGCGTTCGTCGCCGCGGTGGTGCGCGCGGTGGCGGAAGGGCGCGAAGCGTACGCGCGCCTCGCCGTCGAGCTCGGGCTCGCGGCGCTCCCGTCCGCCACGAACTTCGTCGCGATCGACCTCGGCACGCAGCCGCGCGCGAGGCGGGCGCTCGAGCTCCTCCTCGAGCGCGACGTCTTCGTCCGCATGCCGACCGCGCCGCCGCTCGACCGCTGCATCCGCGTCAGCGTCGGCCGCCCGGAGCAGCGCGCCGAATTCACGGCGGCGCTGCGCGCGATCCTCGCCGAGGGCGCGCTCGATCGCGTCGCCCCGCCCGCGACGACGTAGCGGCGCGCGCGTCCGCAGCGAGCGGCGCGCGCGCCCGGGCGCTCAGTACGACACCGTCACGGTCGCGAGGTTCGCCCCGAGCTGGTCGAGCGACTCGCACGTCGACGGGCCGGTGATGAGCACCGAGTTGGTCCCGCCCACGACGTACGACGCGAGCGACGACGGCGTGAAGCTGACGGTCTGCGGCGTGCAGCAGTTGCCGCCGCTCGGAGGGGCGCCGAAGGTCCCCACCGGCGTGCCGTTGAGCGAGATCGTGTGCGTGGAGCCCGGCGCCGCGCACGTCGTGATCTCGAACGCGATCGACATCGCCGAGGCGGGCGCGGTGCCGGTGTCCGTCCAGGAGAACCCGTACGGGTTCGCGCAGTCGTTCTGGTAGCGGTTGAACCCGCACGCCCCGTTGAAGAAGAGGTCGTTGAGCGTGCCGGACGTCGTGATGGCGTAGGTGCTCTGCGGCGGGGGCGTGTACGGGTAGCGGATGATGACGATGCCCGACCCGCCGGCGCCGCCGCTCGTCGCCTGGTCGCCGCCGCCACCGCC
>CAIXWQ010000353.1 GCA_903923175.1 uncultured delta proteobacterium
AGGAAGGTCGGCACGCGGACGTCGCCGAGCCGGAAACCCCAGGGCTTCACGAGCAGGGCGAGGTCCTGGGCGTACCAGCGGAAGCCTTGGCGCCAGGCCTCGCGGTACGAGTCGACGTACGACGCGAAGGTGTCGGGCTCGGCGAGGAGCTTACGGTCGGCCTCGGGCGAGCGGCTCGCGAGCTCCTCGACCAGCCGGTCGACGCCGGCGCGGACGGTCGCGTCGACGCGCCAGGCCTCGAAGAGCGCGAGGGGATCGGCGAGCGCTGGGCGCTTGCGGATGGCCCACGCCGCGAGCCTGCGGAAGGGCGTCATGTCGGCGTCGCTCCCCTGCGCGGCCTTCGCGTCGAGCGGCGCCAGCGTCGCGCAGAGGCCGAGCGCCTGCACGCGGTGCGGCGCGAGCCACGCGACGGCGGCGGCGTACGGGCAGCCGCCGGAGGTGCCGGCCACGACGAAGCGCTCGAGGCCCAGCGCGTCGGCGAGCTCGAGCACGTCGCGCGCGAAGGTGAGCAGCGTCCGGCCGCGGTGCGGCGACGAGAGGCCGTAGCCGGGGCGATCCGGGCAGACGAAACGCACGCCGGCGACGGCGTCACGCGGGCGCAGGATCCGCCGCGAGCCGGGCGCGCCGTGCAAGAAGAACAGCGGCGCGCCCGTCGACGCGCCGAGCTCGGCGTACCCGAGCTGACGGCCGTCGGAGAGGCGCACCGTGAGGCTCGAGGGATCCTCCGCGGCGCCGGCAGCGGCGCGCGGGGGGCGGCCGAGCGTCATCCGTCGACGAACAGATCGGTGGTGAGCGCGCCGCCGGGCTCGCACGCGTAGCCGGAGAGGTCCGTCACCCCTTCGGCGAGCAGCACCGCCTCGTCGATGAAGAAGTTGCCGGTGCAGGCGGCCTTGTCCTTGGTGAGGATCGCGTAGGCCGCGTCGCCCATGATCTCGGGCTTGCGCGAGTGCTTCGCGCTCTCCTCGCCGCCGAGCAGGTTGATGACCGCCGCGGTGGCGATCATCGTGCGCGGCCAGAGCGCGTTGACGCCGACGCGCCCCTTGAACTCCGCGGCCATGCCGAGGACGCACATGCTCATGCCGTACTTCGCCATGGTGTAGGCGACGTGCGGGCCGAACCACTCGGGCTTCATCGAGAGCGGCGGCGAGAGGTTCAGGATGTGCGGGTTGCTCGCCTTGAGCAGGAAGGGGAGGCACGCCTGCGAGCACAGGAAGGTGCCGCGCGTGTTGATGTGGTGCATCAGGTCGTAGCGCTTCATCGGCGTCTCGAGCGTGCCGGTGAGGCTGATGGCGCTGGCGTTGTTGACCAGGATGTCGATGCCGCCGAACTTGGCGACCGCCTGCTCGACGGCGGCGCGCACGGCGGACTCCTCGCGGATGTCGACCGCGATCGGGAGCGCCTTGCCGCCCGCCGCCTCGATCTCCTCGGCCGCCGTGTAGATCGTGCCCGGGAGCTTGGGGTGCGGCTCGGTGGTCTTGGCGGCGATGACGACGTTGGCGCCGTCGCGCGCCGCGCGCAGGCCGATCGCCTTGCCGATGCCGCGGCTCGCGCCGGTGATGAAGAGGGTCTTGCCTTTGAGGTCGGGCATGGTGCGAGAGACGGTATCACCGCTCGCTCCGCGCCGAGAGCGCAGGCGGAGCGGAGGCCGAACGCCTGCGCGGCGCGGCGGGGCAGCGTACATTCGGCAGGATGCGTAGCCTCCCTTCCGGTTCACGTCGTGGCCGCTCCGTGTCGGCGCTGGCGCTCCTCGGGCTCTTCTCGTTCGGCGCCCTCGCCGGCGCCGCGTGCGGCAACGCCGGCGTGACCGCGGCGACCCCCGGCGACGTGAGCGGCGTGGGGCTGAACGGGACGTGCGACACGACCAAGACGTGTCGCGCCGGGCTCACGTGCAGCGCGAACGGCACCTGCCTCGCCAAGGGCGACACGGCGAACGGCAGCCCGTGCGTGATCGGGCTCGAGTGCTCGTCGGGCGACTGCGGCCCCGCCCGCACCTGCGATCCTTCGGGCGCCGGGGCGAAAGGCAGCGCGTGCCTCGGCGACGCCGACTGCGCGAAGGGGCTGCGCTGCGGCTTCGACGGCGCCGGCTTCTTCGCGACGTGCGAGGACGCCGGCAACGCGGACGTCGGCGCCAAGTGCGCCACGGCGGCCGACTGCCTCCAGGGGCTCTACTGCGAGAGCGGCACGTGCGCGCAGGCGATCGTTCCGGCCGCCCAGGCGCCGCGGGGCGTGCCGCCGTACATCCCGTCGGCCGGCGACGTCCCGTGGACGGGCGTGAGCTGCCCGCCCCCCTCGACGACCTCGCCGGTGCACGCGCTCTTCCGCCTGCCGCGCGTGGGCGATGCCGTCGACGGCGACTTCTTCAAGCTGCCGTTCCCCAACGACGGCGCGCGCGACGCGACGGGCAAGGTCGACTTCGGAAACTTCCCGCACGACGCGAAATCGCCGCTCGGCTTCGACGTGGTGAAGCGCTACCTCGACGCGGTCGCGGCCGAGCCGTTCTCGGCCTACCCCACCATGATCTTCCGCTTCGAGGGGCATTTCGACTTCAGCGACATCAAGCTCGACGGCGCCGATCCGCAGACGCGCTTCGTGGACGTGACGCCGGGCGCGCCGACCTTCGGCAACGCGCGCGGGCTCAACGTCGTCTACGGCACCGGCGGCAATCGCTACCTCTGCGGCGACAACGTCTCGATCCGACCGAACACCGGCGATCCGCTGCGCCCGGGCGGGACGTACGCGGCCATCCTGAAGCGCCCGATGCACCGGCCGGGGGCGGCCGACGGCGGCGACGGCTCGGAGATCCTCCCCACGGCCGACTTCACGGCGATGCTGGCCGCGACCGAGCCCGCCGACTCGACGCTGAAGAGCGCCTACGCCGCGTACAAGCCGCTCCGCGACTATCTCGCGTCGGCGAAGATCGACCCCGCGACGGTGCTCGTCGCCACGGTGTTCACCGTCGGCGATCCGCTGAAGGTCGCGCGGCAGCTGCGCCCCTCCGTGCGCGCGGCGCCCGCGCCGTCGACCGCGGGCTGGGTGAAGTGCGCCGCGGGGGCGACCTCGCCGTGCGCCGACGGGACCGGCGATCGCACCTGCGCGGGCGGGAGCGCCGATTTCGACGAGTACCAGGCGCAGCTCTCGATGCCGATCTTCCAGCAGGGGATGGCTCCGTACCTGAAGCCCACCGATGGCGGCGCCATGAGCCTGCCGGCGGACGGCTCGGCGATGCCGCCGGTGCGCACCGAGCTCGTCTGCGCGTCGCTGACGGTGCCGAAGGGGACGGCCCCGGCGGGCGGCTGGCCCGTGGCGATCTACGCGCACGGCACCGGCGGCTCGTACCGCAGTCACGCCGTCGACGGCTCGGCCAAGGCGCTCTCGAACGTCGACCTCGGCGGCGGCACCGCGGTGAAGTTCGCGACGCTCGGCATCGACCAGGTCGAGCACGGCCCGCGTCGCGGCGCCTCGACCGCCTCGCCGAACGACCTCTTCTTCAATTTCGCGAACCCCGCGGCCTCGCGCTTCAACGCGCTCCAGGGCGCGGCCGATCAGCACACGCTGGTGCGCTTCGTGGAGGGCGCGGGGACGCTCAACGTCGGCGCGGACACGATCAAGCTCGACGGCACGAAGATCGTCTTCTGGGGGCACTCGCAGGGGGCCACCGAGGGGGCGCTCTTCCTCGCGTTCGACGCGAGCGTGAAGGGGGCGATCCTGTCGGGCGAAGGGGGCGGGCTCATCGATTCACTCGTGACGAAGACCTCGCCGGTGGACATCAAGGACCTCCTCTACGTCCCGCTCGAAGAGAGCGGCCCGAAGGCGGTGAGCGCCTATCACCCGGTGCTCGGGCTGCTGCAGCAGTGGATCGATCCCGCCGATCCGCTGTATTTCGCCCGCTACACCTACGCCCCCGCGCTCACGACGGGCACGTTCCACCGCAACGTGTTCCAGCCCTTCGGCAAGGACGACACCTACGCCCCCGCGCAGACGCAGCTCGCGTTCGCGTTCGCCGGCCTGCTGCCGCTGATCAAGCCGATCGTCGATCCGAGCCTCATGCTGGCCGCCGTGGACTTCGTGCAGGGGAACGTGACGGCGTCGGGCGGCGCCGGCGCGGCGACGGCGGCGTTCCGGCAGTACGCGCCGGCCGGCTACGACGGGCACTTCGTCGTCTTCCAGAACGACCAGGCGCGCACGGACGCGATGAAGGTCCTCGCGCGCTCGGCCCGCGGCGAGGTCCCCAAGATCCCGGAGTAGCCCCGCCGCGCACGCTCGACCGTGCGCGACCGCTCCGTTCACGCGCAGGCTGGGTGCCGATCGCGCCCGTTCGCGGGCGATGCGCCCGGCGCGCGTAGGTACGCCTGATGCTCCCGACATCCTCCGCGCGACGCTTCAGTCGTCGCGAACGAAGGAGGGTCGCATGCGACGCATCATCTCGGTCGGCACGGCGGCAGTCGCCGTGACCGCGATCGCCACGCTCGCCAGTGCCGCCGAACGCGACACGGGGGGCTCCTACCTCGAGCAGCGGGAGGCCGCGCCGTCGCAGGCCTTCGAGCTCACGGCGGGCATCGACTACACCCAGGGGCTCGGGCAGATCCAGAAGGGGGGCTCGAACAACATCAACGACGTCGCCAACGCCGGCGCGGGCTTCAACGTCGGCGTCGGCTACCGCGTCAGCCCGATGCTGGGCGTCGGCGTGAGCGGCGAGTACCAGGAGTTCGCCACGGGGCGCACGATCGATCCGGGTTCGAGCGCGCGCGGGACGGCGTTCGACGTGAACGCGTCGGTGCACTTCAACCCGTATCGCCGGCTCGATCCGTGGCTCAAGGTCGCCACCGGCTACCGACTGCTCTGGTCGGTCCCCTCGCAGGGGACGAACGTGCTGTACCACGGGTTCGACCTCGCCAAGGTGCAGGCCGGCCTCGACATCCGCACGGCGCCAGGCGTCGCGATCGGCCCCATGATCGGCGCGGACTTGAACGTCTTCCTCTGGGCGCGCCCGGAGGGGGGCTCGAACACGGCCATCACGGATCCGCGGCTGAACACGTTCATCTACGCCGGCATCCAGGGGCGGTTCGACGCGGGCGGCGTGGAGGTGGCCGATCCAGCCACGACCATGGCGAAGGGGTTCTGAGATACCGTCTCCTTCAGCAAGAGGTTTCGGTCGGCTTCGCCGAGAGCCGGGGCACGAAGGGCTTCCGGTTCTTGGCGACGCTGTAGATGGCCGTGACGAGCTTGCGCATCGCCGCGGTCATCGCGAGCTTGGGAACCTTCCCCGCCGCG
>CAIXWQ010000354.1 GCA_903923175.1 uncultured delta proteobacterium
CGATGCAGCGGTCGACGGCGCGCTGGAGGGCTCGGTCGAGGCCGCGACGTCGGCGGCCGCGCCCTGCTTCGTCCTGGTGGCGGACTTCGCGGACTCCGCGGCGCGCGCCTCGCGGGCCTGACGCGCCTCGCGCGCGTCGCGATCCTCGCGATCCTCCGCAGCCTTCTCCGTCGTGGAGGCGGGCGCCTCCGCGGGCGCAGACGAGCTCCTCGACGCGACGAACGCGATCGCGCCGCCGATGAGCCCGAGGCTCACCGCGCCGGCGAGCACGTAGGGGAGCGCGCTCGAGGCGCGCGCGGGAGTGGGTGCGCCCGGCGCGGCGTGCGCGGGGTGCGCGGGGTGCGAGCGCGCGGGGGCAGCGCCCGACGCGGCCATGACGGCCCCGGTAGTCGTCATGCGCGCGGTCGGCGCGGGGGCCGTCGGGTGCATGACGACCGTCCGATCCTCCTCGCCCAGCGAGTCCACCAGCGAGAGCGCCGGCGCGGTCGCGGGCGTCGCCAGCGCCGCCACGAGGGCCTGGGCCAGATCGCGTGCGTTCTGGAAGCGCACGTTCGCGTCGCGCGCGCAGGCCTTGGCGAACCAGGCATCGAAGCCGGAGGGGATCCCCGGCGCGAAGAAGCTCGGCGTCGGCATCGGGCCGCCGCAGATCGCCACGGCGAGCCCGCCCACCGTCTCGCCGTCGAACGGACGCCGACCCGTCAGCGCCTCGAACGCGACGATCCCGAGCGCCCAGAGGTCGGTGCGATGATCGATGTGCTTGGAGCCCACCATCTGCTCCGGGCTCATGTAGTAGGGCGTCCCGAGCATCGCGCCGGTGGAGGTGCGCTCCGAGAGGGCTGCGGCCGACTTGGCGATGCCGAAGTCGAGCACCTTGACGAAGGGCTCGTCGCCGCCGACCTCGCACAGGAAGATGTTGTCCGGCTTGATGTCGCGATGGACGACGCCGCGCTCGTGGGCGCGGCCGAGCGCGCGGGCGGCCTGGGTGACGATCGACGAGAGCTCCGCCGGGCCGATGCGGCCTCTCGCGCGCAGCAGGGCGCCGAGATCCTGCCCCTCGAGCAGCTCCATCGCGATGAACGGCACGCCGTCGGGCGTGAGCCCGTGGTCGATCATCTGCACGACGTGGGGGCTGCGCACGAGGGCCGCGGCGGCCGCCTCGCGAGAGAACCGCTCGCGCCCCTCCGGCGTGCGCGCCAGCTCGTCCGCCATGAACTTCACGACGACCTCGCTGCGGAGGCCCTCGTGCTGCGCGAGCCAGACGCTACCCATCCCGCCGCCGCCGAACCGGCGGACCAGGACGATGTTCGCGGCCACGCGCGTTCCAGCAGAAAAAGACGACATTCACACGCCCTTCGGACGATGAGGATAGCACGGCCGCCGCCCACGAAGGCGGCGGACGCCCGCGACCACGCGCCACTACTCACCGCGCGCAGGGCGATGCGCGACGCGAGCTGAGCGGAGCGCGCACGATCGTGCGCATCCGCCTCCACGCCGACGGCATTCGGGATCACCCCCACGACGACCGCTCGGCGAGGAAGGAGTCGGCCCGTGCGCGCACTCCCCTCGAGGCCGACGCCGGGAGTCGCCGGACAAGCCTCCACGACGCCGGCGGCATGATCGAGAGCAAGCGGACATCGGCCGTTGACGCTGCGGTTTGCCAATCCGACCCTGGAGTCGCCATGACGAGCCGACCATCGCTCCTCGCGCTGCTGTCCTTCACGCTCCTCGCTTGCGGGAGCGGCGACTCGAGCGCCGCGCGCACCTCGGGCGCCACCTGCCAGGCCGACGCGGAGTGCGCCTCGGGGTTCTGCGATCCGTGGTCGCACTGGTGCACCACGCGTCGCGTGCTCTATGCGGGGTGCGAGGTCGACGCGCAGTGTGCGGAGGCGACGTGCCTCGACACCGTGTACGGCCGCAAGCTGTGCACGATGGCCTGCGGCAGCGACGCGGACTGCGGCGACGCGCTGTGCGTCGACGCGACGTGCGTGCGCCCGTGCACCGACAGCTACTCGCCCTACGCCTGCATCGACGGGCGTCCGCTCGCGTGCACCGCGCCCGCGGCCCAGGCGGCCTCCTGCGACGCGTGCGGGTGTCCGACCGATCAGGAGTGCATCGGCAGCAAGTGTCAGCCGAAGCCGCCGCGTCAGGTCCTGGTGACGGCGCCGGCGGCCGTGCAGAGCCCGATCCTGCTCGAGGACGGCAACGTCTACTACACGACGAGCGGGCCCGGGGCGATGTACACGACCGACACGACGTACACGATCTCGCGCGTCGCGAAGGCGGGTGGCGGCAAGCAGGCGCTGCACACCATCACGAACACCTACGCCGAGATGTTCGGGATCGACGCCTCCGCCGGCTACCTCCGCTTCTGGAACGACACGCAGGCCGGCGGCAACCGCTGGGACGCGAACGTCGATCGCCTGCCGCTCGACGGCTCGCCCGCGCAGTTCCTCGCCGGCAACTGGGACGTGAACGTCGATCCGGAGAAGCTCGGGCAGACCGGGACGACGCTCTTCTTGCAGAACTGGTTCTACAAGAACGACGTGAACCAGCTCGAGGTCTACGACACGCCGACGCAGACGCGCCGCACGGTGCAGCAGGTCACCGGGCGCGTCGCCGCGTCCGCGGTCGAGGGCGACACGCTCCAATTGGTCATCTCGGTCTTCGGCGGCAAGCCCTCCGCCTACACGCTCTCGAGCGCAGGCGTGCTCACCCAGGGGCGCGATCTGCCCAACCTCTGCGCGGCCTTCGCGCGCGACACTGCCCACGCGCAGTGGATCGCGCTGTGCGGCGCGAGCGCGCCGTTCGACGTCGTGCGCATCGCCGGCACCTCGGTCGCGCAGACCCTCGGCACGGCGGTCGCGTCGCCCTCGCTCGCCGTCGGCGTCGGCCTGATGGTCAGCGGCTCGGCCGTCTACTGGACCGAGACCGCGACGCTCCGCTCGTTCGACCTCACCACCGAGAAGACGCGCACCCTGCGGCTCGACGCCGCCGACCAGCCCTTCGCGCTCGACGACACCAGCGTCTACTACACGAACGACAAGCAGATCCTGCGCACGCCCCTGTCCGCGGCCTCGGCGCCCTGATTGGCCCGCGTCGCGGGCGCGCGCCTCAATCCTCCGGACACTTGCCGCTGGTGGTGTCCTTCATCCGGACGCAGAGCTCGATCCAGCTGCGCACGCCCGCCTTCTCGTGCTCGCGTCCATCACCGGCCAGCGAGAGGCTCCAACAGGTGCGGTCCTTCTCGATCGGCGTGGGGAGCCGCAGGGGTTTGCGCGTGAACCCCGCGCGCTCTCCCGAGCGGAAGTAGACCGAAGTCCCCTTGGGCGCGAACTGGCATTGATAGATGCCGCTGCCGACTCCCATCATTCCCAATCCGCCCATGCCGATGTCGTCGTCGGGCGTCACGCTGGGACGCACCTCGTACTGCGCGCACTGCGTCCGCAGGGTGACGATCGGGCCGGTCGGCGTCGACACGCTCGCGTACGTGCTCCGATTGAGCTCCAGCGCGTCGGCCGGCCACTCCTTGCCCGCGAGTCGGAAGGTCCCCTCGATCCCTCCCGTCGACTTCGCGTCGACGTCGAAGCCGCGCGAGACCGAGAAGGTCGTCCCCCGCGCGTCGGCGGGGACCTCGACGGGGAGCACGATCGGCGGATCGACGCGCGCCTGGTAGCCGCCCCCCACCTCGTGGAGCACGACCCCAGGAGCGAGGGTGACCGCCGTGTCGTCGTCGTAGTGCGTGCGCACCTTGCGGGTGGTCACGGTCGCGAGCGCCGTCTTGCGCACCCAGAGCGTGACGGCGAACGGGGCGAGCGCCGGGAGCGGCGCGGCGCACCCGTAGCCGTGCGGGGCGGCGGCCAGCGTGTCGAGGCTCACGAAGTCGCCGCGCTCCTCGCCGCGCGCGAAGAGCGCGTACGCGCCGTCGTCGTCGCGCAGCGCCTCGGCCTTCGCGTCGTCGACCTCGCTGCGCGCCCCGTTCGAGGCGTCGTCGGGCTGCTCGTGGAGGACCGCGGTCGGGCGGGTGAGCACCCAGGCGACGCGCCCGCCCTCCGCGACGCTCGCAGAGGGGAGCGGCGCGGGGGTCGGCTGCGAGCGCGGTGCCGGGCCGCCGCCGCCGCACGAGAGCGCCAGCGCGACCGCGAGCGGAGCGAGCCTCGGGAGGTGGTCGGGCGCGAGGGAGCTTTCGGAGGTGCGGCTTCGCTTCGTCCACACGGTGGCGCCGAGGGGACCACGATCCGGGCGAGGCGTCACGACCTCCGCGCGCCCGTCACGCGGCTCACGTCTGGCGTCAGGGCTGGGAGAGGCGCTCGGCGCGTGGGGGCGAGAGCTTGGCGATCGCCGCCACGAGCCGCGCGAGCTCGATCGGCTTCGCGAGGTGGTCCTGGAAGCCTGCGGCGAGCGCGCGGACGCGGTCCTCGTCCGTGGCGAGCGCGGTCAACGCCAACGCCGGGACGTCTCCTCCGTGCGACGCGTCGCGCGCCCGGATGCGCTCGATGAGCCGATACCCGTCCTCGCCCGGCATCGCGATGTCGCACACGACGAGCTCCGGCGTCTCCTCCTCGAACCGCGCCAGCGCCTCCGCGGCCGACTCGGCCGAGCGCACCTCGGCGCCGTTCGCCTCCAGGCTCTCGACCAGCGCCTCGCGCGTCAGCGGATCGTCGTCGACCAGCAAGACCCGCGCGCCCCGGATCCCCTTCGGCCCCGGCACCGGCGAGGGGCGCGACTCGGGCAGCAGCGCGGATGGCTCCATCAGCTCCAGCGACAGCGTGAACGTCGAGCCCTCGCCGGCCCCCGCGCTCTCGGCCGCCAGCGATCCACCGCTCGCCTCGAGGACGTAGCGCGCGATCGCGAGCCCCAGGCCGAGCCCGCCGTGACCCCCGGACCGCGCCTGCTCTTCCTGGGAGAAGCGATCGAAGATGCGCGGCAGGAACGCCGGCTCGATGCCGCTGCCGTCGTCGGCGACGCGCAGGCGCGCGCGCCCGCCGATCGCGTCCAGCGTCACGCGGACGGCGCCGTGCGCGGGGGTGAACTTGACGGCGTTGCTGAGGAGATTCCAGACCGCCTGCCGCAGGCGGAGCGGATCGCACCAGACCGGCGGGAGCGAGTCGTCGAGCGTCGTGACGAGCTCGAGCCCCTTCTTCTCGAGCGTCGGCTCGACGAGCTCGAGGGCGGCGCGCACCACGGCGGCGAAGCTCACCGCCTCGGGCTGCATCCTGAGCTTGCCAGTCACGATGCGCGAGACGTCGAGCAGGTCGTCGATGAGCTGCGCCTGCGTGCGAGCTGCGCGCTGGATGACCTCCGCGACGCGTCGGAGCCGGACCTCGTCGATCCCCTTCCGACTCAAGAGCTGCGCCTGCAACATGAGCGAGGTGAGCGGCGTGCGCAGCTCGTGGGAGAGCGTCGCGAGGAATACGTCCTTCGCGCGGTTGGCGCTCTCGGCGGTCGCCCTCGCCTGCTCCGCCTCGAGCAGGAGCCGCGCGCGCTCCTGCTCGGCGTTGCGCCGCTCGGTCACGTCGCGAATCGCGAGCAGCAACATCGACTCGCCGCCGGGGAAGCGGACCGTCTGCGCGGAGAGCGACAGCGTGCGTAGCCCCAGGCTCGGGAGCTCGCGCTCGAGCTCGAGGGGCGTGCGACGCTCCGCGCCCTTCCCCGCCGCGGCGAGCGCCTCGTGCAGCGCGGGGCTGTCCCACGCGCCGCCCAGCAGCTCGAACAGGCTCCGCCGCTCCGTCTCGCCGAGCGGGGCGCGGAACGCGCCGTAGTACGCGTCGTTGGCCGAGATCACCCGGAGCTCCGTGTCGAGCAGGAGCAGCGGCGTCGGCACCGCCGCCAGCGTGCTCGTCGCGAAGTCGCGCGCGAGCTCGGCCGCGGCCACGGCGCGCTTGAGGCCGTCGATGTCGACGAGCGAGAGCACGGCGCCGTCGTTGCGTCGGTCGACGGTCGTGTACGGCCGGATCTGCAGTCGATACCAGTGGCCAGCGCCGTCGCGCACCTCCGACTGGCGCGGCTCGAGGCGCTCGATGACCTCGACGATCTGCCGCTCGAGGTCCTCGATCGCGAGGTTGGGGCGGATGTCGCCGATCGGTCGGCCGACGTCGCCCGGGAGCAGGTTCATGAGCGTCCGCGCCATCGGCGTGAACCGCCGGATGCGCCGGGCGCCGTCGACGATCACGATGGGGACCTCGACGCTCGAGAGGATGTTGACGATGTCGCCGCTGGCCGCGTCCAGCGCCACGTTGCGCGCCTGCAGCTCCTCGTTGAGCGTCGAGAGCTCCTCGTTCGTCGACTGCAGCTCCTCCTTCGCCGTTCCGAGCTCCTCGTTCAGGCTCTGGAGCTCCTCGTTGCTGGAGACGAGCTCCTCGTTGGACGCGTGGAGATCTTCGTTCGTCTGCTCGTGCTCCGCGATGATCGTTTGCAGGTAGTCCTTGGTCGCCCGCAGCTCGGTCGCGAGCCGCTCGACCCGCGCGGCATCGCGAGGGGTCTCCGCCGGCGCACGCCCCTTCGCGCCTCTCGACCCATTCGCCCCCTTCGCCCCACCCGGCGCCGCCGCGCGCTGCCGCGGCGACGGTGGGGGCACCACGCGCTCGAAGAGCACCGCGAACTGCGCCTCGGGCGCTTCCGGCGTCAGCACGACGGGCATGATCACGAGGTTGCAGCGCCAGGTCTCGCCGTTCGCGCGAACCTCGACCCCCTCGCGACGGACGGTCGCGCGCGTCTCCCTCGCCCGCGAGAGCGCGGTGCGCAGCGCGGCGAGCAGCCCCTCCGACGCCATCTTGAAGACGTTGTGCTGCGGCTGCCCCGACGCGGGCTCGAGGAAGGGCGCGGTCCGCCCGCGAAAGTGGAGGATCTCCCCGCGCTCGTTCACGACCACGCCGGGCGGCGCGTACGCGTCGAGCAGCAGCGCCTCGGCGCGTCGCCCGACGTCGATGGGCGGCGCGTTCGGCGCCGTCAGCGCCGCCGTGCGTCGTCGCGTCGGCGCGAGATCGTGCGTCGGCGCGAGGTGGAGCGCGCTGCGGGCCGCCGTCCGCGCGAAGAGCTTCCCCTCGCCGTCGGCGGGCGTGAACAGCGGGTTGCCGTCGAGGATGGTCTCGGTGCGCCCGAGCAGCAGGAAGCCAGGCAGGCCGAGCGCGAAATGGAACGCCGCGAGCACCCGCTGCTGGAGCGGTCGATCGAAGTAGATGAGCACGTTCCGGCAGCTCACCAGGTCGAGCTTCGAGAACGGCGGGTCGCGCGCGAGGTCGTGCCGCGCGAACGCGCAGAGGTCGCGGACGTGCTTCGCGATGCGGAACCTGCCGCCGTCGAGCTGCTCGAAGAAGCGGGCGAGCCGCTCCGCGCTCACCGACTGCGCGATCGTCTCGGGGTAGATCCCGGCGCGCGCCTTGGCGATCGCGCGCTCGCTGACGTCGGTGCCGAAGATCTGGATCGATCGACGCGGGGAGCCACCGTCGGCCGCGAGGAACTCGAGCAGGCCGATCGCGAGCGAGTAGACCTCCTCGCCGGTGGAGCAGCCCGCGACCCAGAGCCGGATAGGGGCCGCCTCGGGCTTGCCCGCGAGGATCGCCGGGAACGCCGTCCGCTCGAGCTCGTCGAGCGCGCCACCGTCGCGAAAGAAGCTGGTGACGTGGATCAGCAGGTCCTCGGCGAGCGCCTCGACCTCGGCGTGATCGGAGCGCAGGAGTCGCAGGTAGTCGCCGAGCGTCGGCTGGCCGCGCAGCAGCATCCGGCGCGTGAGGCGGCGTCGGAAGCTCGGCTGCTTGTACTCGCCAAAGTCGGGGCCGAGCGCGTTGCGCAGGAGCAGCAGCACCTCGTGCAGCGCGTGGTCGTCGCCCTCGACCGCGAGCCGAGCGCGCACCTCCAGCTCGGAGCCGAGGTACGGGTGTCGCGCGATCCGCAGCAGCTCCTCGACGAGCCGGGGGAGCGGGAAGGAGAAGTCGACGACCCCCTCACGGATGGCCGCGTCCGGCATGCCGGAGAACTTCGCGGAGGCCGGATCCTCGGCCAGCGTGATGCCGCCCGCGTCCTTGATCGCGCGAAGGCCCACGGTGCCGTCCGAGCCCATCCCCGTGAGCACGACGCCGATCGCACGGTCCTCGCGCGCGGCGGCGAGCGACGAAAGGAAGTGGTCGATCGGCAGGAACGGGCGGCGCGCGTCCGGCTTGCGCACGACCACCCGGAGCGTGTCCCCGTCGAGCGCCACGTCGGCGTTCGGAGGGATGACGTACACGTGGTCGCGCTCGACGCGCGTGCGGTCGCGGATCTCCTCGACGGGCAGCTTGGTGGCGCGGCGCAGCGCGTCGCTCAGCAGGCTCTGGTGCGTCGGATCGAGGTGCTGGATGAGCACGAAGGCCAGCCCGGTTCGCGGCGGGATGCTCCGGAGCAGCTCCGAGAACGCCTCCAGCCCACCCGCCGACGCCCCGACGCCGACGACCGTGCAGCCGAGCGCACGCACGCTCGCGTCGCGCACAGGGAGCGTTCGCGCTGGCGCCGCGTTGGCGCCGCGCTTGGTCATTGTCACAACCTTGCTCCCCTCGCTCGCCGCGTTCCGTGTCCTGTGCGGGGTCTTGAGACGTCGCTGCCCAGCCACGCGTTGCGAGGCGCCGCTCGGCGCGCCCGAATTCGCCCCTCCCCAAAGCCTCGCCAATCGTGGAGTCGGCGACGACACCCGATCTTGACACCTTGATTGCGTACGGGCGAGCAAAGGTAGCTCCGCGGCAGCGATAGACCCGCTCGATCCGAGCGCGACCGCGGCCGAGGAGGCGCAGCAGCGCACGCAGGCCGCCATCGCCGGAGCAGCGCCCGTCGGCACGCGCGATGCTCATTGCCGAACCGGACGAACACGTCCCCCCCGTCAGCGCGCGCCGAGCCGCACGCGCAGCTCGCGCTCGCCCGTCGCGGTCGGCTCGATCGCGATCCGCGCGGCGCCCAGCGACACGCCATCCAGGCTCGCCTCGGCGACGCCGCGGCCCACCGAATCCGGGTTCTCGACGATGACGTGGACGCGCTGCGCGCCGACGCGAATCCACGCCTCGAACCCCTTCCAGTGCGCGGGGATGCAGGGCTCGACGCACAGCGCGCCTTGCTCGCGTCGCAGCCCCAGGATCCCCTCGACGCCGAGTCGAAAGGCCCACGCGGCGGCCCCGGTGTACCAGGTCCAACCGCCGCGACCGACCCACGGCGGCGCGCCGTACACATCGGCCGCCAAAACGTACGGCTCGACGCGGTAGTGCGCGGCCTGCTCGCGGGTCCGCGTGCGCAGGATCGGGTTCAGGAGGCCGAGGACGCGCTCGGCGCCCGCGCCGTCGCCGAGCGACGCGTGGGCCCAGCCGAGCCACGTCGCCGCGTGCGTGTACTGCCCGCCGTTCTCGCGGATGCCAGGCGGGTACGCGCGGATGTAGCCGGGATCGTGGCGACCGCCCTCGAACGGCGGCGTGAGCAGCAGCACCAGCCGATCGGCCTCGCGGACGAGGCGCTCGTCGGCCGCGCGCACCCCCGCGAGGGCGCGCGCGCGACCTGCTTGGAGGTTCGCCTCCTCGCCCTCGACGACGCGCCTTTCGAGCAGGCGGTCGTCGGAGAGCACCGCCCACGACTGCGCGATCGAGTCGATCTGGCAGTCGCGCGAGCCGGCCGAGCCCAGGCGCGAGCCGTCGTCGTGGAAGGCGCGCAGGTACCAGGCGCCGTCCCAGGCGCAGGCCTCGATCCTCTCGCGCAGCGCGCGCGACCGCGCCCGCCAGGACGCCCCCTCGTCGGGCCCGTCGCCCTCGTCTCGCGCGGCGCGGGCGTCGCGGGCCGCGCGCAGATCGCACAGCAGCGCGAAGCGGCTCATGGCCGCGCAGAGGAACCAGCCGAGCCATACGCTCTCGCCGCGCCCCTCCGCGCCGACGTGGTTCATGCCGTCGTTCCAGTCTCCGTCCCCGATGAGCGGCAGGCCGTGCGCCCCCGCGGTGGCCGCGCGCTCGAGCGCGCGCCGGCAGTGCTCGAACAGCGGGGCCGCGATCGCCGACGCGCCGTACTCCGCGTAGCGATCGTGCTCGTCGACGCGCAGCGGCGCGCCGACCAGGAACGGCACCGGCTCGGCGAGGATCGACGCGTCGCCGGTCGCGCGCACGTACTCGGCCGTGACGAACGGCAGCCACGCGAGGTCGTCGGAGCAGCGCGTCCGCACGCCGCGGCCCGCCGGCGGATGCCACCAGTGGAGCACGTCGCCGTCTTCGAACTGGTGCTTCGCCGCCTCGAGCAGGTGCGCACGTGCCAGCGCGGGCGCGCCGTGGAGCAGCGCGAGCACGTCCTGCAGCTGATCGCGGAAGCCGTAGGCGCCGCTCGACTGGTAGAAGCCGGTGCGGCCGAAGAAGCGCGCGGAGAGCGTCTGGTAGAGCATCCAGCGGTTGAGCAGCAGATCCAGGGCGGGCTCGGGCGTCGCGACGCGCACCGCGCCGAGCAGTTCGTCCCAGTACGTCCCGAGCTCGGTCCACGCGGCCTCGACCGCGCCGGCGCCGCGGAAGCGATCGATCCACTGGAGCGCCTGGTCGCGCCCCTCCGCCTGGCCGAGCACGAAGTACGTCTCGAGCCCCTCGCCGGGCGCGAGCTCCAGGTGGACCTGCACCGCCGCGCACGGATCGGCCCCCGCGCCGAGCGTCCCCGAGAGCCCCCAGCGCCCCAGCGCCTCCGGGCGCGCGTAGTCGCCGCGTCGGCCGAGGAACTCGGCGCGGTCGGCGGTGAAGCCGTGCAGCTCGCGACCGGCGGCGAGGAACGCGACGCGGTCGCCGAAATCCTGGTTCCAGGTGCACTGCGCGAGCAGGCAGCCGCGGGCCGCGTCGACCTCGCTCGCGACGTACGGCCGCTGCTCCTCGCGCTCGCTGCCGAGCACCCACTCGGCGTAGTACGTGGCGGTGAGCCGCCGGTGCCGATCGAGCCTGTTCTCGAGCCGGAGCCTCGCGACCTTGAGCGGCGCGCCCGGCGGCACGAAGATCGTCAGCTCCTGCACCAGCCCGTGGCTCTCCTGCGTGTAGCTGGTGAACCCCGCGCCGTGGCGCACCACGATCGGCGCGTCGGCGCCCGCCGGGCGCGGCGTCGGAGACCAGACGGCGGCGGTCTCCTCGTCGCGGAGATAGAGCGCCTCGGAGGGGGTGTCGAAGACCGGATCGTTGCGCCACGGCGTGAGCCGGTTCTCGCCCGCGTTGAGCGACCACGTCGAGCCGAGCGACGACTCGCTGGCGAGGCAGCCGAACTCCGGATTCGCCAGCACGTTGCACCAGGGCGCGGGCGTCGGCTCGCCCGGCCGGACGCGAATGACGTACTCGCGACCGTCCTGCGTGAATCCCCCCCAGCCGTTGTCGAACAGGAGGGGGGGAGTCGGCGGCGTGCGCGGCGCGGCGTCGTCGACGAGCGTGGGCTCGAAGCGCGGCGGTCGGGGTGGCGGGAGCGTCGCGCTCGCCACGCGCGACGCGAGGGGGCCCTCGCGCGTGTCGAGCAGGACGCGCGCGCACGCCTCGAGGTGGGTCCGCTCCTCGTCGCGGAGCTGATCGGCCGGCACCACGTAGACGCCTCCGTGCCGATTGAGCCAGTCGTCCACCTCGTTCGACGCGAGGACGCTGCGCAGCGAGCCTGCCGCGTCCGAGACGTAGCCGGTGGCCTTCTCGTCGATCAGCACGAGGTCGAGGCGCACGCCGCACGCGCGCAGGTGACGCTGCGCCGCGAGGCACTCCCGGAGCAGCGGCGCATCCGGATCGTGCACGCGCAGGAGCAGGATCGGATCGTCGCCGGAGATGCCGCGTCCCCAGAGGCGGCGCTTGCAGGGGCGCCCGGCGGTGATGACCTCCGAGGGCGCACGCCGACCGCGCTCGGCGAAGAGCAGCGCGGAGAAGAGCTGCTGCACGGCGGGGAGCAGCTCGGGCGCGACCCTCGCCCGCGCGAGCCGTCGACCGGCCTCCCGCTCGGCGTCGCGGAAGGCCCAGCGCACCGCGTGCATCGAGCCATAGCGGCGCGCGAGCTCGACCGCGGCGCCGCGGCTTCGGGCGGCCGACGTGACGAAGGCGAGCGTCACCGTCCCCTTCGCCTTGATCTCGACCGTCGCCATCACGCTCATGATCGGATCGAGCACCGCGCCGACCCGCCCGCGCAGCCCGACGCCACGCGCCAGCAGAGACGCAGGCGCGCGCGCGCTGGCCCCGCGGCCGAAGAACGCCGCGCGGTCGGTCTCGTATCCGGCGAAGCTGGCCGTCGAGCCGTCGCGCACGAGGCGATGGACGAGCACGGCGCGGTCGTCGGCCGCCGAGCGCGCGCGTCGCGAGAACGCGAGCGCGTCGAGGTCCGGGAGGTGCTCGCTCTCCACGAAGAGCCGGGCGAACGCAGGGTGGGTCGCCGCCTGCCCGAGCGGCAGGAGCACCGGCTCGGCGCCGCTGGTCACCGCGAGCCGCCGCGGTCGGTCGGTCTCGTTGTGCAGCGTGACGAGGCGCAGCTCGACGTCGTCGGCCGGCGCGATGGCGACCTCGACGTGCGCGGAGATCCCGTGATCGCGCTGGTGGAATTCGGCCTTGTGCGCGGAGAAGGTCGCGCGGCCGCGATCGGAGGTCGCGAGCCAGAGTCGACCGCTCACCTCGTCGCGCAGCCACAGCCAGAGGCCGTCGCCGTCGCCGGCGCCCTCCGGCTGGTAGCGGGTGAGCGCGAGCCCTTGCCACCTCAGCCCGCCGCCGCCGCGGTCCGTGAGGAGCGTCGAGAGCCGACCGTTGCCGAGGACGAAGGCCTGCGGCGGGCCTCCGGGCTCGATCGACCAGGGCGCAGGCACGCGGGCCTCGACCGGCTGCGGGACGTTGCTCGCGCCGTCGACGTGCTCGCCCAGCGGCCACTCGGCCGGCGCCGTCGCCGGCGCGCGCTCGTTCAGCAGCACCTCGCCGGTCTCGATCATGGGGTCCGCGTGGAAGCGATCGACCATGATCTGGCCGCGGAGCAGGTTGTCGATCGCGACGAGGAGCATCCCCTGGTGGTGCGCCATGTACGAGCGCACCACCGCGCGCGAGCCTCCGTCGGTGGCGCGCTCGGCGTGGAGATCCACCGCCTCGAAGAGCCCGTAGGTCCCCACCATCCCCAGCGCCTCGAGCTGGCCGAGGTTCTCGAGCACCGCGCGCGGCCGCACCGACGCCGCCAGCATCGAGGCGTACGGGGCGATCACCAGGTCCTCCTCGAGGCCGCGCCGGAAGCCGAGCCCGGGGACGCCGAACGACTGGTATTGATAGGTCTGGTTCGCGTCGAGGCGCGCGTAGGCCGACTCCGAGATCCCCCACGGCGCCGCGCGGCGCTTGCCGTAGGCGATCTGCGCCTCGACGACGAGCGCGCAGGTCTGCGCGAGGAGCGTCCCCGGGCGGCTGCGCATCAGGAGCGAGGGCATCAGGTACTCGAACATCGTGCCGCCCCACGACAGGAGCGCCGGCGCGCCGCCCACGGAGGTCATCGGCCGGCCGAGCGTCGCCCAGTGCGACTCGGCGACGTCGCCCTTCACGATGGCGAAGTAGCTCGCGAGCCGCGCCTCCGACGCGAGCAGATCGTAGTGGTGCGCGTCGTGCTGGTCCTGGGTGGCGTTGTAGCCGATGCGGAACAGCTTCCGCTCGCGGTCGTACAGCAGCCGGAAGTCCATGCCGCGGGCCTCGGCCTCGGCGCGGGCCGCGAGCTCGAGCAGCTCCGCGGCCAGCCGCTCCGCGTAGGCCTCGCAGCCCTGGGCGGCCCCGCGCACCCGCGCCGCCGACGCCTCCAGCTCGGGCGAAGGCGTCCCCGCGGCGAGGCGCTCGCGCTCCCCGACGTCCAGCGCCGCGCGCGCGCCGCGGCACGCGCTCGGGATCTCGTCGAGCGTGCTCGCCGTGGGCAGGGCGAGCGCGCGCGCGATCGGCTCGGCCTCGAGCGACAGCCACGGCAGCAGCCGATCGAGCTCCTGTCGCTCCTGCCGGAGGTGGTGGTGAAACCGATCGATCGAGGTGTGCAGCGCGCGCAGCGTCTCGGCGTCGTGCCGGAGGGCCCCGGTCTCGAGCAGCGCGAGCAGCGCGCGATCGAGCTCGGCGGACGTCCCCTCGCAGAGCGCCTGCAACGTCGGGTACGCGCGCTCCGGCGCGGCGAGCCCCGCCTCGAGCTGCGCGCGCACGCGCGCGAGGACCGCGCGCAGGCCGCTCGCGAGGTCGTGGGCCACCGCCGCCAGCGCCTCCTCGACGAGATCGAGCGAGTCGATCAGCCCCTCCCACGCCGCCGCGCGGAGCACCGGCGCGCGCACGACCTCGCGGCAGCCTTGCGCGAGCGCGAGCAAGCAGCCGGCGAAGTTGCCGCTGTCGACCGTCGAGACGTAGCGCGGGAGGAGCGGCTGGAGGTTCTTGGTCTCGTACCAGTTCAGCAGGTGCCCCTGGTAGTGCGCGAGCCGCTTGATGCTCTCGAACGCGCTGCGCACGCGCAGCGACAGCTCGCTCGGCCCGACGTAGCCGAGGTCGTAGGCCGCGAGAGTCGAGAGCAGCAGCATGCCGATGTTGGTCGGCGAGGTGCGGTGCGCCGTCTGCTCGCGAGGCTCCTCCTGGTAGTTGTCGATCGGCAGCCACTGATCGTTCGGCCCGACGAAGACGTCGAAGAAGCGCCACGTGCGCCGC
>CAIXWQ010000355.1 GCA_903923175.1 uncultured delta proteobacterium
CCGCGTCGCCCTTTAGGTCGAGCACGATGCCGGTGGTGGCGGTGCCGGCGCCGACGGCGAAGACGCCGTTGGTGAAGTCGATCATGGCGGTGTTCGCGCCGCCCGCGCCGGTGCCGGTGATGGTCAGGAGCTTGAGGACGTTCGCGGTGCCGGAGCCGAGCGCGGTGATCTGGGCGCCGGTGTAGTCGGTGGTGGCGGCGTCGCTGGTGCAGCCGAGGCCGTTCACCAGGATGGCCTTGTCGGCCGAGCGCATCGTGACGATCGCGGTCTCGCCGGTGGCGACGGCGACGGTCATCGCGCCGGCGGTCTTGTCGAAGACGCACTGGGCGGCGAGCGCCTTCACGTCGGCTTCCATCTTCGCGATCGGGTCGCTCGGGTCCGCGGCGGCGGTCGGTCCACGCGTCTGATCCACGCTCTGCCCGGCGCAGGCACCGAGGACGAAAGCGACTGACAGGGTAGAATTGCGAAGGATCTTGTTGCGCATGGGAACGCTCCTCCCCCTCATGGGGTCTTCCGCGCCCTCCCTTGGAGGTGCAGGTTTGTTGTCGGCGTATTGCCTCGGGCGGTTGAACGGGCCGGTCGCGGGAACCTTTAGAAGTCATTCACCGCGCGCCCGGCACGACGCCTCGATCAGGCAAATTCCCGGCGAAAGTCGCGTCGGCCGACGCCTCGACGCGCCGCGCGCGAGCGCGCCTCCGAGATCCGAAATGGCCCTTAATCTTCGAGAATTGCGGCCGCGGGTGCGGCCTCGGCGATACTTCGCGCGCGCCTCGCGCGGGCACGACTGGCAATCGCCTTGCAACCTCGCGAGTCACGTCGCCGCTCGTCGGTCGACGTGAGTCGCGAGCGTGTCGTGCTCGCGGCTCCTTCCCCAACCCTGGCGTGAACCAAGGACACCGTGGCCGATCTCGACCTCTCGCCGAACGCGAGCCGCTACCTCTCGCTGCTGAAGAAGTCGCTGCTCAACGAGCTCAACCTCGAGGTCGAGGCCCGCGTGGTCGCGCTCGCGAGCGGCATCCTCCAGGGGCGCTCCATCGACGCGCGCGAGCTCGTCGACATCCGGAACAGCCCCTGGTTCAAGCACATGCAGAAGGTCCGCGCGGAGGGGTGGACGCTCGACCTCAAGCAACGGCTGCCCGACGGGCAGACCGTCACGCGCCACGAGCTGCGGTTCCTCTCCGAGAATTGTCACACGATGATGGGGCGAAGGCGCCTCGATCACCTGCACGGCTGCCTCGACACCGTGGTGCGCGAGGGGATCGCCGGCGACTTCGCGGAGACCGGCGTCTGGCGCGGCGGCGGCACGATCTTCCTGCGCGGCTACCTCGCCGCCCACGGGATCACGGACCGCGCCGTCTGGGTCGCGGACTCGTTCGAGGGGCTGCCGGTGCCGAGCCGCGCGGAGGACGCGAGCTTCGACCTGTCGAAGGACAAGTTCCCCTCGCTGGCGGTCGGGCTCGACGCGGTGAAGGAGCTCTTCGCGCGCTACGAGCTGCTCGACGAGCAGGTGAAGTTCCTGAAGGGGTGGTTTCGCGACACCCTGCCTTCGGCGCCGATCGAGGCGCTCTCGATCCTGCGGCTCGACGGCGATCTCTACGAGTCGACGATGGACGCGCTCACGGCGCTCTACGACCGGGTCACCCCAGGCGGCTTCGTGATCATCGACGACTACAAGGCCCTCGAGCCGTGCGAGCGCGCGGTGAACGAGTTCCGCACGGCCCGCGGGATCGACGCGCCGATGTCGTTCATCGACACCAACGCGACCTTCTGGCGCAAGGGCTGAGTGGGAATCTAGAGTACGGCTCAGGCGTCGTGAGCGTCCTCGAGCGCTCGCGGCGCCGGCTGGTGCCGCCGGTAGGCCAGCGCCCAGAGATCGAACCTATCGCGCTTGACGCGCACGGTCTCGAAGCCGGCCGCGACGAGCGCGTGCGCGAGCGTCGTGGCGGTGAACCCCGTCCGTGGCGCGAGGTGCGTCTCTCCGCGCGCGAGGGCCGAGCGCAGGCCGAAGAGCACGTCGAGCGGCGTGATCGCTCCGGCGGCCGACGTGTAGAGCGGCTCTTCGAGCTGGTCCTGCGCGATCCGCTCCGCGACGCGTTGAAGGTCGGGGACGCGCAGGAGCGCGACGCCGTCGGGCCCGAGCACGCGCCGGAATTCGGCGAGCGCCTGGCCGATCTCGTGGGCGTAGAGGTGCTCGAGGTTGTGCGCCGAGAACAGGCCGTCCATCGAGCCGTCCGCGATGACCGACAGGTCGGTGATCGACGCGAGCACCGGATCCGCGGTGGGATCGACGTCGAGCCGGACCTCGCGCCACTCGGCGCCGCGGAAGATCGGGTGCAGCTGCGCGGGGCGCGGCACCCAGCCGAGGTGGAGGACGGTCTTGGTCATGGTGGCGCGAGCCTCCGGTGCGAATGGCGCGACGGGGCGGGCCGCGCGTCAGAGCGCGGGCGCGGGCGTCTTGCCGGTCACGAGCGTGTCGATGAGCTTCAGGTACGCGGGCAGACACACCCGCCGCAGATCGTAGCGCTCCACGATGGTCTGCCTCGCCCGGTCGCGCATCGCCTGCATCCGGTCGGGGTGGTCGAGGACCTCCGAGAGCCGCGCGACGAGCTGCGACGTCGAGAAGAAGTCGACGAGCAGGCCGTTGTCGCCGTCGCGGACGATCTCGCGCACGGGCGGCGTGTCGGAGGCGACCAGCGCGCAGCCGGCCGCCATCGACTCGAGCATCGACCACGAGAGCACGAACGGGTAGGTGAGATACACGTGCGCGGCGGAGACCTGCAGCAGCTGCAGGTAGCGCGGGTAGGGGATCTTGCCGAGGAAGTGCACGCGGGTCGCGTCGAACCCGTCGCCGAGCTCCGCCAGCAGCCGCGAGCGATACGACTCTCCGGGCGGCAGGCGGCGGCCGTAGCTCACCTCGTCGCCGCCGACGAAGACGACCTGCGCGCGCGGGCGTCGCTTCAGCAGCTCCGGCAGCGCCCGCATCATGACGTGGAAGCCCCGATACGGCTCCAGGTTGCGCGACACGAAGGTGATGATCTCCTGATCGCGAGTCAGGCGCGCGCCGCCGTCGAGCTCGAACGACGCGGCCGGGTCCGGGCGCACGACGTCCGTGTCGATCCCCTCGTGGATCACGCTGATCTTCGACCGGTACTCGGCCGGATACTGCGAGCGCTGCCATTCGGTCGGGGCCTGGCCCCAAGTGGCCGCGTCGAGCCCGAGCAGGTTGATCGAGTTCTTGGTGCGGATGCGCGGGAAGTCGTCGGGTGCGAGCGGGTACTCGGGGTCGAAGTCGCAGTCGGTTCCGCGGCCGTGATAGTAGAACTCGAAGTACGAGAGCAGCGCGGCGCGCGGCCAGAGCTCCTTCAGATAGAGCGTCTCGCCCCACGCGTTGTGGCCGATCATCACGTCGGGGACGAACCCCTTCTTGTCGAGGACGTCGCAGGCGCGCAGCACCGCCTGGCCGTTGAGCACGGCCGCCTCGAGCTCGCGGATGTAGTGGTGCGTCTCCTTGCCGGGCAGGCGCGCCGGCGTGTATTCGACCCGGACCACGCGCGGGATCCGGTTGTCGTTCTTGTGCGTGAGGAAGACGACCTGGTTGTCGGGCTGGGCCGCGAGGTGCTGGACGACGTGCCGATACTGGCCCGGGAAGTTCTGGTGAACGAACAGGTACTTCATGAGCGCGGCTGCTTCTCGGCCGGGCGCGCCTCCGGAGCCGTGCGGTAGGCCATCGCCCAGAGGTCCAGGCCGACGCGCTTCACCTCGACGCGCGCGAAGCCTGCCGCGACCACCGCGCGCGCGAGGCTCGTCGCGGTGAAGCCCATCCGGTGCGCCATGAACAGGTTGCCGGCGGCGAGGGCGCTCCTCAGCCCGTAGAGGATGTCGATCGGCGCGATGGGGCCCGCCGGCGATTGATAGGCGGCCTCCTCGAGCTTGTCGGCGGCCACGAGCTCGGCGACGCGCTGCAGATCCGGCAACGTGAGGAGCGCGAACCCCTCCGGCCGGAGCACGCGCACGAACTCGCGCAGCGCCGTCGGGACGTCGTGCGGGTAGAGGTGCTCGAGGTTGTGCGACGAGTAGAGCCCGTCCATGGAGCCGGTCTCGACGGCGGACATGTCGGTCATCGAGGCGACGACGTCGGGCTTCACGCTCGGGTCGATGTCGAGGCGGACTTCGCGCCAATCCGGGCCGCGGAAGGTGACGTGCACCTTCGTCTGGTCGGCTTGGCCGCAGCCGACGTGCAAGAAGGTCTTGCTCATGCTGCCGAGGGGATACGGCAGCGTGGCGCACGAG
>CAIXWQ010000356.1 GCA_903923175.1 uncultured delta proteobacterium
AGGCTCGACGCGCGCAGCTCCTCGGCGCGGGGCTCGGCTTCGCGCGCGACGCCGCCCTCGTCGCGCTGCTCGCGCTCGCCGCCCTCGCGGTCACGCTCACGCGCTTCGCCGACGTCCCCGCGCCGCGGCTCGGGTTCGCCGTGGAGCTCGTCGCGCTGGCCGCGGCGCTCGCGGTCTCGGCGCGCGTCGCGCTCCGTCGCACCTCGCCGCTCCACGTCTACCTCGCCGAGCTTCTGGCGATCGGCGGCTATCTGCTCGTGCGCGCCGAGCGCGGGCGCCACCTGCCCCGCGAGGTCGACGCGACGCTGCTCCTCGTCCTCGGCTTCGTGCTCGTCGGCGTCGTCGCGCGCGCGCGCGGCACCCGCGCCGACGTCCTCGCCGCGCCGCTGCGCACGCTCGCCGCGCTGATCCCGCTCGCGATCGCCGGGATCCTCGCCCGCGGCGGAGCGCACCCCTCCTACCTCGCGGCCGCCTTCGCCGCCGGGGCCTCCGCGCTCTACGGCGCGCTCGGCTGGGCGGAGCGGAGCCGCGCGCTGTGGTCGTTCGGCGCGGTCGCGGCCAACGTCGCGCTCTTGCTCGCGCTCCTCTCCTCGGGGCTGTCGGGCTTCGAATTCTACGCGGCGCCGGCCGGCCTCGCGCTGCTCGCCGTCGGTCACCTCTGGTCGGCGGACGTCGACGCGGGCGGGCGGCTGGGGGTGCGCATCGCGGGCGGGCTCCTGTTGTACGGCCCCGCGGCGGTGCGCCTCTCGCTGCGGCTCGGCGAGGGCGCGAGCGGCGCCTACGCGCTCGCGTTCGGCGCCATCTGCCTGCTCGGGATCGCGGCCGGGATGGCGCTTCGCATCCGCGCCTACCTCGCGCTCGGCACGACCTTCCTCGCGCTCGACGTGATCGCCAACCTCCTCGCCGCCGGTCTGCGCGATCACCGGATCGGTTTCCTGGTGCTGTCGGCGACCGGGCTCGCGATCCTCGGCGTGATGGTGGTGGTGACCACGCGACGCGAGGCGGTCTCCTCCGCGCTCGAGCGCGTGCGAGGCCGGATCCGCGGCTGGGAGTGACGCTCAGGCCGGGCGCGCGTCGGCGGCGCCCGACGTGCCGGCCGCGATCGGCGTGTCGGAGGCGACGCCCGCGTCGGCGGCCACGATCGGCTGCATCGGCGCGTAGCCGTGCGCGCGCACGAAGTTGACGTGGAGCCCGTCGCAGCGTGCATCGTGCACGCAGGTGCGGCAGCGCAGCGACTTGGTCCGATAGTGCTCGAGCAGGTAGCGCCGCGTGTAGCGGAAGATCTCGAGCTTGCCGGCCGCGTCGGTCATCGCGGTGTCGAGCACCGCGGGGCGCTCGCGCGGGGCGCGGCCGGCGATGCAGGCGGGGACGTCCTCGACGGCGACGTCGTGGCGGAAGCGGGCGAAGAACGCGCGCAGATCGAGGTCGTTCGCCTTGGCTTCGGTGAGCCGCTCGTAGCTCGGCTGGCGCAGCACCAGGCGCGCCGGCGCGCGCTCGAGCCCGAGGAGCCAGGCCTCGTTCTCGCGGCGCAGCTCGAGCACCACTTCGAAGGGCGCGTCGATCGCGAGCAGGCGCTCGGCGTCGATCGCGCGTCGGGCCACCGCGCGGCAGAGCACGCGCCCCTCGAGCGCGCCGTCGACGAGCGCGCCCTCGATGCCGCTCCAGTCCTCGAGCTCGAGCTCGAGGCGCGGGAGCGTCGCCAGCAGCGGCAGCAGCTCGAGCTCGCGTCGGACGCGCGCGAGATCGGGCGACACGACCCAGAGCGTCGACGCCTTGGCCTCGCGCAGCGCGACGTCCAGCGGGTCGGGCGGCGTGCGCTTCGGCGACGCGAGCATCGGCAGCGGGCGCTTCCCCTTCATGCGCGCGATGGCCGGATCGGGCGGCGGCTCGGCTGCGGCGGTACCGGCCACGTCGCCCGAGGCCGTCGCGTCGGCGAGGGCGGTGGCGGCCGCTTTGCCCGCGGCCTGCAGGCGCGCGCGCTTGCCGCTCGCCGGATCGCCGCCGAACACCGGCGGCTGCTTCTCCTCCCAGGAGAGGTCCACGCGCACGACGTCGAACGCGCGCTGCTCGAGCCGGCCGAGCACGCCGTCGAGCGTGCCGCACAGGCGCTCGAGATAGCAGTACTTGCAGCGCTCGGGCTGGCGGCAGTCGAGCCACTCGCCGTCGTCGAGGAGCTTCGCGAACTCCTCCTTGCGGCCGCGCACCTCGTCGTTGAGCTTGTACGGGTCCTGGATCAGGTGCTCGTACCCCTCGAGGTGCTGCGGCGGGAAGCGGTTGAGCCACAGGTGCACGTCGGGGCGCTTCGAGTACGCGAGCGCCTCCTGCAGGTACGGGCGCGCCTCGGCGAGATCGTAGAAGAGCGTGTCGCGGCCGTCGGTGAAGGCGCGCCCGAACGGCACGACCTGCAGGAGATCGAACTCCTTCACGCCGAGCTCGGTGAAGAGCCGGAGCATCTCCGGCAGATGCTTCACGTTGGCGCGGTTGATCACGATGTCGATGTTCACGATCGGGCGGCCGTCGGCGAGCGCGCCGCGCAGCCCCTTCATCTCCTCTTCCCACGCGCCTTTGGTGCCGACGAGCGCGTCGTGCACCTTGCCGTTGGGGCCGTGGATCGAGAAGGTGATCTCCGAGAGCCCCTCGTCGAGGCAGCGCGTGAGGAAGTCGCCGTACGCGAAGCGACGCCCGTTGGTGACCGTCTGGATCTTGCGGTATCCGGCCAGGCGGCCGAGGCGCACGAAGTCGACGTAGCTCGGGTGGATGGTGGGCTCGCCGCCCGAGAGGATCAGGCGCGTCGCCCCCTTGCGGCGGCCGTCGAGGATCTGCTGCTTCACCTCGTCGCGCGCGCGCATCTCGCCGGTGTGCGTGTGCGAGTCGAGGCAGAAGACGCAGTGGTCGTTGCAGTCGAAGGTGAGCCGCACCCAGTTGCGCTTCTCGTGCGCGGCCGCCTCGTGCTCGGCGATCTTGGCGGCGTCTTCGGCGTCTCGTGCTTCGCGCGTCGGCGGCGCATGCGTCGCGTCGCCCTCGGCGCGCGCTTCCTCGGTCAGCATCGTCGGCAGTGTGTCATGCGCGGGCGCGACGCGAGAAGGGCGTGCGCCGGCCTTGCCCAGCGCAGGCGGCCGCGAGCGGCGGTGATCAGAGCCCAGGTGGGATAGGCACGGCGTCCTCGCTCTTGGCGACGCGGTCACGGATGGCCTGCGCGAGGTCGGCTTGTTCGAGCGGGACGACGACGAGCGGGTGCGCGCCGCCGTAGAAGATCGAGTAGCGCGACGTCTGGTACGCGGCGGATTTCTCCGCCTTCTTGCGCTCGAGCCAGACGGTCATCGCCACCTCGCCACGCCGATCGAGGAGCAGCTCGAGGCGCCCTTCGCGCACGCCGGGCAAGCCGACGAGCTGCCAGCCGGGGATCACCTCGCTGCCGAGCTGCAGGCCGCCGAGCAGGCCGAGCGACGCGGGATCGGCGGTCGCCTGGTCGGCCTCCGCGAACCAGCGCGAACGGGCGCTGCCGGGCGGGCGCGCCGGTGCGCTCGGTTCGCCGCTCGCCGAGGCGGTCGCGCCGGCGGAGAGCCCAGCGGCCGCGGAGGAGCCGGTCGCGGCCCCCGACTCCGGCGACTGCATCGTGCGCGCGATCAGCGCGGCCGCCCCGCCGAACACGAGCGCGAGAAAGACCCAGGTCGCGTGCGAGCGCCTCGCCATGGTGGAGCGAAGCTAGCACCCTGGCGGCCGGCCTCGTGAGCGCCCTGCGCGCGTGTCCCGCCCGTTCCCGCCCGCTGCCCGCGCGCGCCCGCGCGTGCCTTGGGGCGCCAGCGCGGGCGCGCTACGCGTGCGAGATGCTCCCTCGCCGCGTCGCCCTCGCCTCGCTGCTCGCGCTCGCCGCGTCGCCCCTCGTGCTCTCGGCGAGCGGCTGCAAGCGCGGGCCGAAGACGACGAAGCTCGCCGTGATCCCCAAGGGGACGACGCACGAGTTCTGGAAGGCCGTGCACGCCGGCGCGCTCAAGGCCGGGGCCGAGGAGCACGTCGAGATCGTCTGGAACGGCCCGCTCAAGGAGGACGACCTCAAGGAGCAGATCGACCTCGTCCAGAGCTTCGCCGCGCAAGGGGTCGCCGGGATCGTGCTGGCGCCGCTCTCGGATCAGGCGCTCCTGTCGCCGGTGAAGAGCGCCAAGCAGGGCGGCATCCCGACGGTGATCTTCGACTCGGACCTGCAGGGGAGCGAGCACGTCAGCTTCGTCGCGACCGACAACTTCGCGGCCGGCAAGCTGGCCGGCGAGGCGATGGCGAAGCTGCTCGAGTCCGCGGGCGGCGGCGGTGACGTGATCGTGCTGCGCTACCAGGAGGGCTCGGCGAGCACGAGCAACCGCGAGGCCGGCTTCCTCGACGCGATGAAGGCCCACCCTTCGATCAAGATCGCGAGCGAGTCGCAGCACGGCGGCGCGACGGTGGAGTCGGCGCACAAGACCGCGGAGAACCTGCTCTCGGCGAACAAGAACGTGCGCGGCGTCTTCTGCCCCAACGAGTCGACCACCTTCGGGATGCTCCTCGCGCTCCAGCAGGCGGGGCTCGCCGGCAAGGTGCGCTTCATCGGCTTCGACGCCTCGGAGAAGCTCGTGCAGGCGATCCGCGACGGCGCGATCGACGCGCTCGTGCTCCAGGATCCGTTCAAGATCGGCTACCTCGCGGTCAAGACGATGGCGCGCCACCTGCGCGGCGAGAAGGTCGACGCGCGCGTCGACACCGGCGCGACGCTCGCCACCAAGGCGGGCCTGGACGCGCCGGCGATCAAGGCGCTGCTGTCGCCCGATCTCTCGGCGCTGAAGTGACCGCCGTGCGCGATCCCGGCGCGGCGCCGCTCCTCGAGATCCGGGGCGTCTCGAAGCGCTTCGGCGCGACGCGCGCGCTCTCGTCGATCGACCTCGACGTGCGCGCCGGCGAGGTGCACGCCGTGCTCGGCGAGAACGGCGCCGGCAAGAGCACGCTCATGAAGGTGCTCGGCGGCGCGCTGAAGCCCGACGACGGCGCGCTGCGGCTCGACGGCGCGCCGTTCACGCCGCGGGATCCGAGGCAGGCGCGCCGCGCGGGGGTCGCGGTCGTGCACCAGGAGCGCGCCCTCTGTCCGCACCTGACCGTGGCCGAGAACGTCTTCCTCGGCGACGAGCCGACCCGCGGCCCGTGGCTCGACGCGCGCGCGATGCGCACGCGGAGCGCCGCGCTGCTCACCCAGCTCGCCGGCGAGGCGCGCGCCTCGCGCACCGACCCGTCGGCGAAGGTGGCCTCGCTCCCCCCTGGCGATCAGCAGCTCGTCGAGATCGCGCGCGCGCTCGCCGCCCCCTCGCCGCGCGTGATCGTCTTCGACGAGCCGACCAGCACGCTCGACGCGGCCGACGTCGCGCGCCTGTTCGAGGCGATCCGGGCGCTGCGCGCGCGCGGCCTCGCGGTGGTCTACGTCTCGCACTTCCTCGAGGAGGTGCGCGCGATCGCCGATCGCTTCACGGTGCTGCGCGACGGCGCGAAGGTCGCCGAGGGCGAGGTCGCGTCCTCCACGATCGACGGCTGGGTCTCCGCGATGGCCGGCCGCGCGATCGAGGCGCTCTACCCGCGTTCGGCGCGCGCGGCCGATCCTTCGCGCGAGGTCGTCCTCGAGGCGCGCGCGCTCGCGGGCGTGCGCCTGCCGCGCGACGCGTCGTTCACGCTGCGCCGCGGCGAGGTGCTCGGGATCGCGGGGCTCGTCGGCGCCGGCCGCACGGAGCTGCTGCGCGCGATCTTCGGCCTCGACCCGATCGCGCGCGGCGCGCTTCGCGTGCTGCACGTCGAGGGGGCGGCGCGGCCCCACGCGCGGCTCGAGGCCGGCGTAGGCATGCTCAGCGAGGACCGTGCGCACGAAGGGGTCGCGCTCGCGCGCTCGATCGCCGACAACGTGGGCCTCTCGCGGCTCCCCTGGATCGTGCGCGAGGGGGCGCAGCGCGCGATCGGCCAGCGCTGGATCGAGCGGCTCGGCATCCGTGCGCCGTCGGTCGACGCGCCGGTCTCGGCGCTCTCGGGCGGCAACCAGCAGAAGGTCGCGCTCGCGCGCCTGCTCCACCACGACGTCGACGTGCTGCTCCTCGACGAGCCCACGCGCGGCGTCGACGTCGCGAGCAAGGCCACCCTCTACGGCGTCGTCGACGAGCTCGCGACGCGCGGCAAGGCGGTGCTCCTGGTGTCGAGCCAGGTCCCTGAGCTGCTCGGCGTGTGCGATCGCATCGCGGTGATGGCGCGCGGCGTCCTCGGCCCCGCGCGGCCGGTGTCCGAGTGGACCGAAGAGGCGATCCTCGCCGAAGCGACCGCGACCGCGACCGCGACGGCGGCCTGAACCGGGAGCCGACCCCATGAGCGCGCAGACGACGACCCCGAAGCAGCTCGACCTCCCCCGCGCGTTCGCGCGCGCGCTCGCCCGCGCGCCGTGGGCCGGTCCGCTCGTCGCGCTCGTCCTCGTGTACGGCTTCTACGCCGCGCTCGCGCCGGACACCTTCGCGCGCCCCGAGATCGTCGTCACGATGCTCTGCCAGACCGCCGTGGTGGTCGTCGCCGCCGTCGGCATGACGCTGGTGATCGTCTCGGGCGGCATCGATCTCTCGGTCGGCTCGGTGGTCGCGCTCGGCACCGTCGTCGTCGCCAAGGCCCTGCGCGGCGGGCTGCCGCTGCCGGTCGCCGTCCTCGCGGCCATCGCCGTCTCGATCGGCGTGGGCGCGCTGAACGGCGTGGCGATCGCGCGGCTCAAGATCATGCCGTTCATCGTCACGCTCGGCGCGATGAGCGTGCTGCGCGGCGCGGCGAAGGGGCTCGCGCACGAGGAGATGATCTACGTCGACGCGCGCGGGCTCGAGTCGCTGCTGGCGGCGCTCCCGAAGGCGCGCGCGTGGATGCTCGTGCCGCCCGGCGTCTGGCTCGCGCTCGGCATCTCGGTCGCGGCCGCGCTCGTCCTGCGCTCGACGCGCTTCGGCCGGCACGTGGTCGCCATCGGCTCGAGCGAGCCCACCGCGCGGCTCTGCGGCGTGCGCGTCGACGCGACCAAGATCGCCGTCTACGCGCTCGCCGGCGCGCTGGTCGGCGTCGCCTCGGTGCTCGAATTCTCGCGCCTCACGCTGGGCGATCCCACCGACTCGGTGGGGCTCGAGCTCACCGTCATCGCGGCCGTCGTCATCGGCGGCGGCTCGCTCGCCGGCGGCGAGGGCTCCGTCTTCGGCACCGTGCTCGGCGCGCTGCTGATGACCGTGATCCGCTCCGGCAACACGCACCTCGGCCTGCGCAGCTGGGTGCAGGAGATGATCACCGGCGCCATCATCGTGCTCGCGGTGGCGCTGGACGGCTTTCGGCGTCGCGCCTGAGGCGGCCTCGCTCGGCGCGCCTCACCGCGGGCGCCGTCACCACCAGGTGCGCACGATCACGTCCAGCCCGGCGGTCCAGAACGCGGTCTTCTCGCCGCTCCCCATCTCCCAGAAGCGGCCGCCGTGCACGCCGACGCCGACGCGCCACTCCGGCACCGTGCCCTCGGTCATCGTGAAGAGGAACTGCGCCAGCACGTCCGCGCCGATCGTTCCCGTGCTCGCGCCGGCGAAGCGCATCTGACGGTACTGCGGGTCGATCGCGAGCCGCAGCGTCGCGGGCCCGCCGAGCCAGGTGCGCGTGGCGAGCTCCGGCCCGACGCCGAAGATCGTCGTGTGCTCGCTCGTGCCGTCGTGCGGCAGCGACGCGTAGTTGGCGGCGACGCCGAGATCGATCCAGCCCCACGCGAGCCCGCCGGCGAGCCCGAATTTCGGCCCGAAGCCCCCCGCGTGGTCCGCGTACGTGCCGAGCCCGCCGCGCGCCTCGAAGAACCCGCGGGCCTCGTCGCGCGGGCGTCGTCGCCGCGGGCGCGCGGGGTC
>CAIXWQ010000357.1 GCA_903923175.1 uncultured delta proteobacterium
CGCGCGAGGCGGTGCTGGTCGCGGCGGTGGCGGGGCCGTCGTCGGGCGGGGCGACGCTCCCGCGCGGCACGCGGCTGCCGCTGCACGCGACGGCCAACGGCAAGTCGATCCTCGCGCGCCTCTCGGAGAGCGAGCTCGAGGCCTACGTGGCGGGCGGGCTGCGCGCGCTGACGAGCCGCACGGTGGTCGACCCCGCGGCGCTGCGTCGCGAGCTCTCGCAGGTGACGACGCGCGGCTGGGCGGCAAATGTCGACGAGCTGCTCGACGGCGTGAGCTCGATCGCGTGCGCCATCCTCGACGTCGACGGCCGCGCGATCGCGTCGCTCGCGGTCAACGGGCCGACGAGCAACTTCCCGCGCGACGCGCGGGCCCGCATCGGCGCGCGGGTGCGCACGGCGGCGCTCGAGATCGGCGCGAGGCTGCGCGCGCGCGGGGCGTGAGGCGCGAGACGTGAGCGGCCGCGTGAAGCGCGCGTCACGCCACGCGGGCGCCGCGCTCTTCGAGGAGCGCGCGCAGCACCGAGCGGTGGCAGCGCGCCTCGTCCTCGCAGTAGCAGCCGACGGCGAAGTCGCTCGTGTGCGAGAGCGCGGCGAGGAGATCGAGCAGGTGCGCGCGCTCGGGCTCCTTCATCTCCGCCCGGTACTTGCGCTGGAACGCGCGCCACGCCGCGTCGCTGTCGGCGCGCTGCGCCTCGTGCATGACCTCGACGCTCGGCGCGAGGTTGGGGAGCCAGACGTCGTAGAAGTCGCGCGCGGCGAAATCGGACTTCGGCACGCCCCGCGGCGGACGACGCACGGTGCCGAGGCGGAGCCCCTCGGTCGGAGCACGCGGCGAGCCGAGCCGGACGATGTGGACGCTCACGCCCGCAGGATGGCCCGACGGCGAGCGCGCTGTCACGCGGACGCGGGCCGGGGCGCGCGCTCGACGGCGGAATGGTGCCGCACCGACGGTATCGGGCACCACCTCGCGGCCCGCTGACGCGCTCTTGAGTCGTCGCGCGTCCGCCGCGTGACAGAGTCCGGCTCGTCACCGATCCGTCTCGCTGCCGCCACCATGAAGCACCTCCCTTTCGCGCTCCTGTTCGCCTTCGTCGCCGCCTGCGGCTCGACGTCCACGCTCCCGGTCGACGGGGTCGGCGCGCCCGACGCCGACGGCGCGCAGGACGCGCGGGTCGGCGCGGACACGGGCCCGGACACGGGTGCGGCCGGCGACGACGCGGCGCCGCTCCCCGCGGATACGGGCACGGCCGGCGACGACGCGACGCCCCCGGGCGACAGCGGCTTCCCCGTGCGCCGCCTCGCCTGCGTGCCGACGAGCCAGCTCGCGGGCGATCTGCCGAAGAACGTCTACGGCGCGGTCGAGGCCGAGCTCGTCGCGATCACGCCGCCGAACACCCACACGGCGTGCCCGAACGACAGCGGGCACGTGCACCTGCAGCTCGACGTCACCGGCAAGCGCTACGACGTCGCGGTGAACGTCGAGTCGACCACCGGCGCGGAGATGGCGATCTTCACCTAGGACCTGCCGCCCGTGCTGCCGGCGCTCGGCTACCGCACGGCGAGCTTCGATTTCCCGACCGACCTCGGCGCCCACTCGACCGACTTCGTGACGCTGGCGAAGGCCGATCTGATCACGCGCGTGGAGACCGAGCTCGCCGACGCCTCGCGCGTCTCGATCTACGGGCTCACGTACACCGACGGCACCGGCATCCACGACATCCACCGCTACGGCAACCACCACGACGGCGTGATCCTCGTGCGCCGCGGCGGGGCTTCGGGGCAAGACCACGCCGTCGCGCTGCGCTTCTCGACCGATACGTTCTGAGCGGCCTCCGCGCTCGGGCTGACGCGAGCGCGAAATCGAGAGCTCGCGCCGCGCGGCGCGCGTGAGCGCGAGCGGTCTCGCGCGAGACACGCGCGGGCGCGGTGGCTAGCGTCTCCGAGATGGGCGAGCTCGCACCGCTGACCGGACCGGATCTGACCCTCGGCGTGGCGGACGGCGACGTCCCCGAAGGCGCGCCGCTCCTCGGCCACGCGCAGGGCGAGGCGGTGCTGCTCGTGCGCGAGGGGGTGACGGTGCACGCGGTCTCCGCGACGTGCACGCACTACGGCGCGCCGCTCGCCGACGGCATCGTCGAGGCGGGTCGGGTCCGCTGCCCGTGGCACCACGCCTGCTTCGATCTGGCGAGCGGGCGCGCGCACGGCCCCGCGCTCGCGCCGATCGCGTGCTGGGACGTGCTGCACACCGGC
>CAIXWQ010000358.1 GCA_903923175.1 uncultured delta proteobacterium
CCGACGCCCGCGTGGCGCGCGCGCAGGGCGGCCGCGGCGAAGTGCGCGCGGTGCTCGGCGGGCTGCGTGTCGTAGAGGAGGGGGTAGGCCGCACCGCCGCGGAGCATCGCGGCGTTGAGGGAGCGGCGGAGGATCGAGGCGTCGCGCGCGTCGCCGTGGAAGTGGGCGGGGACGGCGTCGGCGTCCGCGCCGGTGAACAGGTACGCGATGGGACGGCCGTGCGGATCGCAGGCGCTGGCGACGATCGCGGCGGGGACGACGGGGGGCGTCGCGGAGCGCACGGTCTTGCGGCCGGGGCGCCAGCCGATGACGTCGAAGCCGGCGGCGGCGAGCAGCTCGTCGCGGGCGGTGCGACCGCGCGGCTGGGCGGCGCCGCGGTAGTGCAGCTCGGGGGCGTCGATCCCTTCGAGGCGCAGCTGCACGCCGCCGTCGGCGACGAGGGCCAGCGCGTGGGAGCCTGCGAGCGCGTGGAGGTCGCGGGTGCGGTGGGGGTGGAAGCGGATCGAGTCGCCGTCGGGCGCGCTGTTAAGGAGAGAGAGGGCGCCGTGGATCCGGTGGAAGGTCGGTTCGGACATCGTGGCGGGCCCCATTGCGGAGGGCGTGCCAACGACCGGCTCGACGAAAACCACGAGAATTCTCGTGTGCGGCCTCCGAGCCCGGCCGAGCGGATCCGGATTCGTCCGGATTCGTCCGGATTCGTCCGGATTCGTCCGGATTCGTCCGGATCGGTTGCGGCGCAAAGCGACCGGGAGGCGCCGGACCCGCCGGAGCGAGTCGGTCAGCGCTTCCGGATCCCCCAGCGCTTCATCGCGTCGTAGAGCGTGCTGCGGCCGACGCCGAGGCTGGCGGCCGCAGCGGCGACGTCGAAGGCGTGGGCCTCGAGCGCGGCGAGGACGCGGAGCCGACGCCCATCCGTGAGCGTCGTCGGCTGCGGGGGCTCAGCGGAGGGGGGCGCGACGAGCGGCGCGGAGGTCGGTGGGTCGAGCGGCGCGCTCGGCGCGCCCGGCACGATCTCGATCGGCGCCGGCAGCTGCTCCGGCACGAGCTCTTTCGACCCCGCCGCCCGCGCCGCCGCCGCCGCGCGGTCGACCGCGATGAACAGCTCTCGCACGTTGAGCGCCCAGCGTCGCAGCAAGCACGCCTCGACGAACCTCGCCGACGCGGGCGGCGCGCCGGCCTGCCGCGCGCGCTCGAGCTGGATCAGGAACGGGATCTCCTCGGGCCGCGCGCGCAGCGGCGGCAGGTGCACCTCGCGCTGCGCGAGGCGCGGGATGAGATCGTGACGGAAGCGCCCCGCGCCGGCGGCGGCGCGCACGTCGGCGTTGGTGGCGCTCACCACCGCGACGTCGGCCGGGCGCGGCGCGGTGGCGCCGAGCGGGATGACGGTCTTGGTCTCGAGCGCGCGCAGCAGCTTGGCCTGGACCTCGAGCGCGAGCTCGGCGACCTCGTCGAGGAAGAGCACGCCGCCATGGGCCTCGCGCAGGTGGCCGCGCGTCGCGGCGTGCGCGCCCGAGTGCGCGCCGCGCTCGGCGCCGAAGAGCATGGACTCGGCGAGCTCTTTGGGGATCGCGGCGCAGTTGAGGGTGACCAGCTCGCCGCGCACGCGGGGGCCCTTGTGGTGGTACCACTCGGCGACGCGCTCTTTGCCAGTGCCGCTCTCGCCGGTCACATGGAGCGACTTGCCGAGCTCGGCGGCGTCGAGCGCCTCGCGCTGCACGTGGCGCAGGGCGGCGCCGCAGACGTAGTCGCCGTCGCGGAGATCCTCGCGGCCGTCGAGGCGGGCGAGGTCGGGCTCGAAGAAGAAGACGCTGCCGCCGACGCGCAGCACGCGCGGGGCCTCGAAGGCGCCGGCGCCCGTGAGGCGCCGGCCGTCGACGTAGGTGCCGTTGCTGCTGCCGAGATCCTGCACGTGCCAGCGGCCGTCGTGCCAGCGCACCTCGGCGTGGCGGCGCGAGAGGAGCGTGTCTTGGAGGCGCAGATCGGCGTCGCGGCCGAGGAGCAGCGGCGCGCGGGCTTCGTAGCTCCGGCTGGTGGCGGCGCCGGAGGTCCAGGCGAGCACCAAGCCGGGGGTGCGCGGGCGCTCGTCAGGGCGCAGGGCGGGCTCTTGATCGGTCTCGTTGGAGTCGACCATGGCTGCAGACTACGCAGCGCCCGGGCGTAGTGGTCGGGCGGAGCCGACGTCTACTTCGCCCAGCTCCGTAGCGTCGGGGGCGTGGCGACCTACCGCCGGCCAGATCCCACGCCGGCGTCGATCGGACTCCGGATCGCCGGATATCGCCTGGCGCGCGGGTGGACGATCGAGCG
>CAIXWQ010000359.1 GCA_903923175.1 uncultured delta proteobacterium
GGGCGTCGTCGCTGCAGCCCGCGAGCACCGCGAACGCGCGCAGCTCGTCCGGGCTCGGCGGCGGCGGCGGCGGCGCGGGGGGAGGGCCGGAGGTCGCGGCGAGGCGCGGCACGCGCATCGAGAGCCGCGCGACGATCTCCTCGGCGTCGCCGAACTCCTCGGCCCAGATGGCCTGCACCATCGGCGACGCGTGCGGCCAGAGGCCCCGACCCACGTCGCGCACCGATTCGAAGCGATCGTCCGGCGAGGCGCGCAGGCAGCGCGCGAGCAGCGCGTCGATCGAGGCCGGCAGCATGGGCGCCATCGACGACGCGCTCGGCGCCACCCCGCGGGCGAGCGCGGCGGTCAGCGCGGCGACGCCGTCGAGGGCCATCTCGGCGGGGTAGGGGTGCTCGCCCGCGAGGCAGCGGAAGAGCACGATCCCGAGCGCGTACTGATCCGACCGCGCATCGAGCGACGCCTCGGCGCGCGCCTGCTCGGGCGCCATGTACTGCGGCGTGCCGAGCACCGTCCCGAGCTTCGTGAGCTTTCGCGCCGCGGCCTCCGCGCTCGAGCGCATGGCGCTCGCGGGCTTCGCGATCCCGAAATCGAGCAGGATCGGGCGCACGCGCCGGCGCCCGGTCGCGAGGAACACGTTCTCGGGCTTCAGATCGCGGTGCACGATCCCCTCGCCGTGCGCGGCGGCGACCGCGGAGACGATCGGGAGCAGGAGGTCGGCGGCCTCGGCGAGCGGCAGGCGCCCGACGCGATCGAGCAGCGTGGCGAGATCCTCCCCTTCCAGGAAGTCGATCGCCATGAACGGGCGCCCCTCGCTCACCCCGACGTCGCTCACGCCGATGACGTGCGGGTGCTGCAGGCGCGACGCCATGCGCGCCTCGAGGAGGAAGCGCTCGACCAGCTCCGGCACCGCGGCGAACGCGCGCCGCATCACCTTGAGCGCCACGCGCTTGTCGAGCTCGACGTGGCGCGCCTCGTACACGATCGCCATCCCACCCTCGGCGATCGGGCGGACGATCTCGTGCGGGCCGAAGCGCGTCCCGGCCGGGATCTCCGCGGCGAGCTCGGCCTCGGCGGTGGGCTCGGGCGCGCGCGCGCTCATGGCGTCGGCGCCTTGGTCCCTCGCGCGAGCTCGCGCGCGATGCGGTCGTCGAGCTGGCGCAGCCTGCGCGAGACGTCGCGCACCGCGCCGGTGACGATCGCGGCCACCGCCTGCGGGCACCGATCGCGCAGCGCCTCCATCGCGTCGTGAGAGAGCTCGTAGGCGACGCCGCCGTCTCGCGCCCTGACGGTCGCCGAGCGCGGCGCCGGATCGAGGAACGCCATCTCGCCCGCGACCTCGCCCGGGCCGATCTCGCTCAGCTCCTCCTCGCGACCGTCGGCGCGGCGCGCGGTGGCGACGAACGTCCCCTCGGCGACGAGCAGCATCGTCGCGCCTGGCTCGCCCTCGCGCACGACGACCTCGCCCGCGGCGTAGCGTCGGCCGCGGAAGCAGACCGCGATGGCGACGCGATCGCCCTCGGTGAGCGCGGCGAAGATCTCCGCGCGGCGCAGGACCTCGATGCTGACGGTGGCGCGCTCCATGGCCGAAAGGGCGATGCTAGCCGACTTCTCGCGCTCGGGCCGCGGGCCGCGGGCTCAGCCCCGCGTCGCCGCGGTCGCGAAGCGGTTCTTCGCGGGATCGTTGTAGCGCTGGTAGTCGATCACGAACGGCCGCACGCGGCTGAGGCCGTCGCGGTGGCGGATGGTCAGCGCCATCGGCGTGACCTCTCGGTAGTTGCTCGACTCCGGCAGATCCGAGTTCGTGGCGCCGCCGGCCGAGAAGAGGCTGAGCAGCGTGGCGTCGTTGGCGTCGTAGACGGTGCGGAACCCCTCGATGATGCGCTCGTGGCCGCGCACGAGCGACGTGCAGCCGATGCGCGCGAGGAAGCTCCGCAGCTGGTGCGAGCCGAACGCGAAGCGTGACGTCGTGCGTTGCAGCTCCACGGGGACGGTCTCGGCCTCGCTCGGATCGCTCCAGAGCATCTGGAAGCGGAGCTCGGGGTCGTTGAGCGAGGTCAGGTCCTTCCAGCGCTCGGCGAGCGTGTCCTCGCGCGGGATGCCGGCGTGCACGAAGAGCGTGCGGTCGAACGCGAGCATGTTCGGCAGCGCCTCGAACAGGCGCATCCACTCGCCGAGGAACGCCTCGTTCGCGAGCCCTTGCACCGACGTCCAGGCCTCGGCCGGCCGCACCGGCGCGAGCACGCGCCCCTGGTGCTCGAGGTAGTACTCGTGGTTGCCGCGCAGCAGGTACACCGCGTCGGGCGCCGTGACGAAGAGCCGCATCGCCGTGCGCAGGATGCCGTCGAAGCTGTAGCGGCCGCGATCGATGTAGTCGCCGAGCAGCACCAGGCGCGTGTCGGGCGCGCGCTCGGGATCGTCGCGGTGCGCCTGCGCTTTGGCGAGGAAATCGCTCTGCAGCACGGCGGCCTTGAGGCACGAGTAGCACCCGTGCAGATCTCCGACGACGATGAGCTCGTAGTCCTTGCCGGGCTTCGGCGGCAGCACGTAGACGTGCCCGTCGAGGAACGGCTCCTGGCCGGCGAAGTCGCGCACCGTCGCGCCGCCGGCGAGCTTGCCCGCGCCGCGCGCGCGCTGCGCCTCGAGCGTCGCCTTCACCTTCTGCACCAGCGCGAGGTCCTCCTCGGCCTGCCGCGCGAAGGAGGCCGTGTCGCTCGTGTACGCGCGCTCGGCGCGCGCGAGGAACGGGTGGTCGTCCATGCGCGGGACGAGCACCTCCTTCGGCTCGAGCTCGAGCGAGCGCTCGATGACGACCTCGCCGACCTCCACGTCGATCTCGAGCGGAGCGTCGAGCAGGCGCTGGATCTCCTCGCGGAGCTTCGCCTCGTTGGGGTGGACGATCCCGTCGGCGAGCACGAGCTCGTCGACGACCTCGAACAGCTTCGCGCGCCCCTCGTCGTCGAAGCTCTTGAGCAGCTCGAAGCAGCGCAGGGCGAGCTTCGCGTGCACGAACTGATCGGTGCTCTCCCCCTCCGCGACCGACTCGGTGAAGAGCCCCGCGATCTCGCGATCGATCGCGTCCGCGACGCGCTGGAACTGGGCGGTCCAACGCTCGGCGGCGACGGTGCGCGCCAGCGGATCGGCGTTCGCCATCGACGCGCGCGTGCGCGTCGCGACCAGCTTCGCCACGTGGTCGCGCACGAACCGGCGCTCCGACGAGGCGAACTCGCCGTCCATGTGCCCGAAGGCCGTCAGGTAGAAGATGATCGCCAGGAGCTGTTTCTTGGCGATCGCCGGGTCCTGGCTGAAGGTCATCATGGCTCGCCTGCGGGTGATCGAACGGTACCCGAAGCCGCGATCCCTGCGAAGGATTCGGCAGCGCTCGCGCGCCGCCCGAACGAGCGTACGGCCGCCGCGACGGCCGCGATCAGCCGATCGCCAGCGCCGCGCGGACCACCTGCACGAGGGCGATGCCGGTGCAGATCTGGCCGACGGCGAACGCGATCGTGCGCCAGGGCTGGAGCCCCTTGATGTAGACGAGCGCGTGGACGACCCGCGCCGCCGTGAAGACCGAGCAGAGGCCCAGCACCCACTGCCGCGACGCGCCGAGCGCGACGAACAGGAACGTCACGACGAGGAACGGCACCACGTTCGCGAGCGCGTTGCGGTGCGCGCGCATGACGCGGGCGACGCGCTCGGGGTCCTCGGCGACCAGCGCGGCCCCCTTCGAGACCGTGCCGGCGTCCTCCGCGTTGAGCGTCGTCTTGGTCCCCGCGCGCACGCCGCCACCGACCGAGTCGATCAGGATGAGCAGGAGGCAGAGCCCGGCCGCGAACAGCGCGTAGAGGGCGAACGCGGGCGTGTGAAAGAGATCCATCGCGGCAGCCTACGTGAGAACGCGCCGCTGCGTGACCCGCGTGAGCCGCGTGAGCCGCGTGCTTCGCGCCCGCGCCGCGTGACGCGCGCGCGCCCCTCCGGTCAGGCCCGCTCCATGCGCACGTCGACGCTGAGCGTCTCGCCGCCGCCGCCCAGATAGAGCGTGCCGCTGGTCGGCGTGGCGTCGACGTAGTTGCGCCCCACCGCGACGCGCACGTGATCGGTCTGCGTGACGATCCCGTTCGTCGGGTCGAACCCGCGCCAGCCGACCTCGGGGAGATAGACCTGCACCCACGCGTGCGAGGCCTCGCTCTGCAGCTGATTGGGATTCTTGGGGCCGGTGTAGATGTAGCCGCAGGTGTAGCGCGCCGGGACGCCGAGCAGCCGCGCGAGGCAGATGAACAGGTTGGTGAAGTCCTGGCAGACGCCGCGCCGGTGCACGTAGACGTCGAACGCGGTGGTCGCCAGCGAGGTCGCGCCCTGGCGGTAGGCGTACTCGCGGAAGATCGACTGGTTGATGTCCGACAGCGTGTCGAGCAGGTCGTAGTCGTTGCGCTCGACGAAGCTCATCGCGTACTCGACGAGCTCGTCGAGCTGCGTCTCGGGCAGCTCGGTCGGCAGCAGGAACGGCTGCAGCGTCTGGCGCTGCCAGGGCATCCAGAGCAGCGGGATGGTCGCGCGCGTGCGCAGCGTGCGTGGCTCGATCGGCTCGACGTCGAGCACCTCCACCCGCGAGCGCGACTCGATGGCGAGCTCGGTGTAGGGGGTCTCGATCAGGAGGCGCCGCGTGCGGTTGCCGAAGACGTCCTCGAAGTCGCGCGATTTGCCGTCGACCGACACCGACAGCGAGTGCTCGTGGACGTGCTGGAGGCGGTCGACCACGGGCGCGAGGCGCAGCGTGTGCGTGCTGCGCTCGACCGGCTTCTTGTAGCGGTACACCGTGCGGTGAACGATCTCGTACTCGCGCGTCTCGGCGCGCGGCGGGAACGCGAGGCTCGGCGGCGGGAGCACCACCGGCACGGTCGGCGGGAGGCTCTTGCGCCGCGGGCCCACCTCCGCGCGCACCGCGCCCTGGCGCGCGAGCAGCAAGTGGCCGGGCTCCAGCCGCTTCCACTCGAGCCGCGAGCGCTCCTTCTCCGACGACTGCGCGCCGAGCTCATGCTCGCCGCCGCCCTCGTCGCGGCCGCCGTCCTCGCTCTCGCTCTCGCCCCCGCCCTCGCGCGGCTCGCGCGTCGTGAACGCCTCGAGCGGGCTGGTCGCGACCACGATCCCCTTGCGCGCCTTGAGCCCGCGCTTGGCGAGGTCGACCTCGAGGTCGTCGTCGCCGAAGGCGAGCTCGGTGTACGGCGGCCGCGGCTGCCACACGTACACGGGGATCTCGCCGGCGGCGTCGGCGTACACGAGCAGATCGTGCCCGTCGGTGAGCACGATGCTGAGCGTGCCGTGGGTATCGATGGCCTCGAGCCACCCCTGCACCACCGAGAGATCCGCCTCGCCGAGGCTCTTCCAGCCTTCGCGCGAGAGCCGGCCGAGCAGCTCGCAGAAGACCAGCTCGGTGTCGGTCGACCCTACGGGCTCGAACGGGTTCCCCTCGAGCGGCGTCAGGCGATCGAGCAAGGTCCCCGCGTGCGCGATGAGCCAGTCGCGCCCGCCATACGCGCGGGCGAACGGCTGCGTGTTCGCGTCGCTCGGCGAGCCCCACGTCGCTGTGCGCACGTGCAGGACGAAGATCGACGACGCGAGGTGCTCCCACGCCTTGATGAGCTCGCCGCGGATGCTCCCCTGCGGTGGCGCCGGCTCCTTCAGCACCGAGGCCGACGGCTCGCCGCCCGGGTAGTAGCCGATGCCCCACCCGTCCGGCAGCTTGCGTCCAGGCGCAAGGCACCGCAGATCGAAGGAGGGGGCGAGCTCGCCCTCGAAAGACATCGCGAGGAGGTTCGGCATCCGCGGGCGGCTACGTACCTTCGCCGCGTCGAGGCCGCCACGGTTACGCTGCAGAGCGATGTCGCTCCCGCGCCTACAGCTCTTCGAATTCAACGATCTGGCGTGGGTGGGCGCCGATCTGCGCGACACCATCATCGAGTCGCTGAGCCGCGGGCTGCGCTGGGGGCGCACGCTCCACGGACTGGTGGCCCCGCTCGCGGCCTTCCTCGACGAGGCCGGTACGCACGAGGTGCTCGACGTGTGCGCGGGCGCGGGCGGCCCTGCCCAGATCGTCGTGGAGGAGTTCCGGCGCGCGGGGCGCGAGCCGCCGCGCCTGCTGCTCACCGATCTCTATCCCCGCGCGGCCGCGTGGGAGCGCCTCGCAGCGCTCGACGGCGCGGTGCGCGGTCACCCTGCGTCGGTCGACGCCACGGCGATCCCGCCCGAGCTCGGCCGCGGTCGCGCGCGCGTGATCATCAACGCGTTCCACCACTTCTCCCCCACGCTCGCGGCGCGCATCCTCGGCGACGCGGTGCGCTCACGCGCGCCGATCTGGATCTCCGAGCCCTTCGATCGCAGCCCGCGGATGTTCCTCTCGTTCGCGCCGTTCGGCCTCGGCGCGCTCCTCGCGAACCCCGTGCTCACCCCCGAGCGCACGCTCGGCAAGGCGGTGCTCGCCTGGGGGGTCACGCCGCTCATGCTCGCCATCAGCGCGTGGGACGGCTTCGTGAGCACGCTCCGCGTGTACGAGGAGTCGGAGCTGCGCGCGATGGTCGCGCCGCTCGGCGACGGCTATCGCTGGACGTACGGCACGTACGAGTACGCGTTCGGCGGGCGTGGGTACTACTTCCACGGAGTGCCGATCGAGTGACTAGCGGCGTGCGGTGGCGCGCCGACGAGTCCGCGCGCCGCGCCCGAGCAGCGCGAGCGATGCCTCGATCCCTCGGCGCGGGCCTGGCGCTTGCCGCACATGTCGTTCGTCCGTATCTTCCGCGAGCCGGCTCACCGGCGCGCAACAAAGTGGAGCGAGCATCCGCACGATGGCGATCGCGAGACTCCCTGCTGGCTTGCTGGCTCCGACCGTAATCTGCCTGATCGCTGCGTGCACTTCGGGCGCGAGCGCTCCGGCCGGTGCCACGCCGGACGCCGGAGCCGATGCCAGCGGTGGCAGCGACGGCCCGCCCCTCGGCACGGGCGAGTCCGCTTCTGGAAGCGTCACCGTCGCCGGCGGGGGGCAGGTTCGGCTCTCCAACGGCGCGCAGCTCACGATCCCACCGGGCGCCGTCGCGAGCGACCTCACGATCACGATCTCCGAGACGACCGAGGTGGCGCCGACTGGCTACCACACCTATTCGCCCATCTACCGGTTCGAGCCCGAAGGCACGACCTTCCTCAAGCCGGTGCAGGTCACGCTGCCGTACGCGGGCGACTCCACGCTCGCTTCGCTCTTCTGGTCGAAGGACGCCGCCTCCGGCAGCGGCGGTTGGAGCTGGGTCGGCGGCGCGGTGACCGGCGCGACCGTCGTTGCGAGCGTCCGCCACTTCAGCGAAGGCTTCGTCGCGAACGGCGTCGACTACCCAATCCCCTCGGGGGACGCAGGTCCGGTCCCGGACGGTGACGCCACGCTCGATGCGGCCGATGCCTGGCCGTCCTCGACGCTCTGGGTCATGGGCTACTACGCGGGATACGAGCGCGATCTATACCCCGCCGCGGAGATCGACTGGACCTCTCTCACCCACCTCGTGATCGGCCGAATGGCTCCCATCGCCGATGGCAGCATCGACGAGAGCTTCGACCTCGACGTCACCTCGGGGCCGGCGATGGCGAAGGATCTCGTGACGCGCGCGCACGCGGCGGGCCGCAAGGCACTGATCATGGTCGGCGGCGAGGGCGCACGACTGGCCTTCGCCGGCGCAGCCTCCGACGTGAACCGCGCCGCCTTCGTCGCCAACCTGTTGAAGGCGCGGGACTCCTACGGCGCCGACGGCCTCGATCTCGATTGGACGCCCGTCGACCCGACCGATCGAGTCGCGCTCATCGATCTGGCGAACGCGCTCCGATCTGCGTGGCCCGCCGCGCTCCTCACCGTCTCCGCCCCCTGGATCCAGCGAACGACGCCGAGCATCGATCCGGTCTGGGCCGCCCTCGCGGCGGTCGTCGATCGCGTGAACGTCACGACGTACGCCATGGCGAGCACGGCGTCGGGCTGGCAATCGTGGCACTCCTCCGCGCTTTACGGCGACACGGCGCAGACGCCGACTTCGGTCGACCTGAACGTGAAGACCTACCGCGAGTGGGGAATTCCCTCGGCCAAGCTCGGCGTGGGCATCGGCTTTTTTGGCACGTGCTGGCAGGGCGTGAGCGCCATGAGCGCACCGCTCACCGGCGCGACCATCGTCGCGTCCGATGGGGTCATGAGCTTCGCCAACATCAAGCAAAGCTACTACTCGTCCGCCGCGTACCACTACGACACCGTGGCGAAGGCCCCTTGGCTCGGCTTCTCCTCCGGTACGGGGCCGAGCGCCTGCACGCTCGTGAGCTACGAGGACGAGGCATCGATCGCCGAGAAGGGGAAGTACGCGAAGGCGGCTGGGCTCGGCGCCGTGACGATCTGGACGCTCGGGCAGGGGCACCAGCCTGCCGCGCCGGCAGGGAGCCGCGATCCGTTGCTCGCGGCCGTCGCGAAGGCGTTCTTCTAGGGCGAAGAATCGACGTCTCCCCAGATCTGCCGCGCGGCTCGGCCGGCCCGTGAGCCTGCCGAGCCACGGCGTGAACGGCCGCAGCGTGGAGGTGGCGGCTCGCCTCGCATCACCGCCGCTCGTCGACCCGCACCCGCGGCTCGTACGTCGCCTCCTCGATGAGCACGCCGCTCGACGAGAGCCGCTGGCGCACCGCCACCAGCACGTTCACGGTGTGCTCCGAGCGCTCCAGCTGCGCCTGGCACGGCTCGCCCGGGCGACAGTTGCTCGGCAGCTCGCGCGTGGGGCCTGCGTAGGTCGTCGCGTCTCGGTGCGCGAACGTGAAGGCGAGCTCCTTGCGCGCCTCGTCCCACCCGACGTCGAACCCCTCGACCGCCGAGGGGCTGCCGCCCTTGCGATCCGCCGCGGGGAGCGCCGCCACCGCCGCGCGCGCCAGCGCTTCGCCCTTGGGCTTCCGTTGGGCGAAGTCGGCGCGGGCGCGTGCGCCGAGCGTGGCGCGCGCCGCCTCGAGATCGACCGGCATCACGGCGGTGCCGTCGAGGAGGCGCAGGTGCGTGATCACCACGCTGCCGTCGTTCGAGGCGTCGCCGCGGCCGTCGTTGATCTCGGCGTCGACCAGGTGCATCGATCGCGTGAGCTTCACGCGCGCGGCCGTGGCGCCCGGGCCGAACCCCGCCACGTCGGGGAACAGCAGCGTGCCGTCGAGCGCGCGGCGCTGCCACGCCTTCATGAAGCCGTCGCCCTCGCCCTTGCTGACGAAATAGGCCGTCCTCGGCGACTCGGGGCTCGAGAACGCGTAGCGCGCGCTCGTCGCGTCGGCGAGGAAGAGGACGCCGCGCACGACCCCCGGCGTCCCCTTGGCCGGGAGGCGCGGCGCCTGCTCGAAGTCGAGGTCGCGCTCCGACCACTTCGCCACGGAGGTCTCGCGCAGCTTGCTGCTCGTGTCGATCGCGATCGGCGCGACGCTCGCGAGCGCGGGCCAAGGCCCCTCGGGGGGGAAGAAATCCGGCGGGAGCTCCGCCTGCAGCAACGGGGGCTTGGAGGACGCGGGCGACGGCGTGCTCGTGCTCGCGCTCGCGGCGGTCGTCTGCGGCGGCGGCGCGGTCGCGACGGCCGTCGCGCAGCCCCCGGCGAGCAACGGGGTAGCGAGCGCGGCGAGCGCGGCGAGCGCGGCGAGCGCGGCGTTGGCGGGGCGCGAGGGCATGGCGCCTTCAACGTAGCGGACCGCGTGCACCTTACGGCCGACCGGCTCGCCGGCGTTCGAAGCGGCCTCCGCCTTCGGTCTCGCGCCCATGTAAGCCTCGGGGCTGCGCTACGTTCGGCTCGCATGCCTCGCCCTTCGATCCTCGCGTGCCTCGCGTGCCTCGCGGTCGCGCTCGGGACCGCGTGCGGCGCCAAGCCGCCGGGCCGCGTCGGCGGGACGGCCCCCGTCGCCTCGGCCAGCGCGCCCGCGTCCGCGCCCTCGGGGTCGGCCCCTCCGACCGAGCCGACCGCCGAGCGCCTCGTCCTCGGCTCGCCCTGGGCACCGTCGCCGCGCGTCCCGCCGAAGGCGCTCGACGTGACGCGCGTGCGCTCCACCGCGGTCGAAGCGTGGTCCGAGGACGCCCTGCGCGCCGAGCTCGGCATCGCCACGAGCGCGAGCGGCTCGCCCACCGCCCCGGATCTCCCCGGCGTCCTGCGCGGCGCCCTGCTCGCCGACGCCGGCGCGGGCGCGGGCGCGGAGACCCCGTATCGGTTCTCGTCGACTGGCAAGACGACGGCGACGGCGCTCTTCGTGAGCGACGGCCGCGGGATCGGCTTCGCGAAGGGGGCGCGCCGCCAGACGCTCGACGGCCGCGTCCTGTCGATCGACGTCGCGGCGTTCGCGCGCGGCACGTCGAACCCGTGGGGGCTCTCGAACCGCGCGCACCTGGTCGAGGTCGAGGTGGACGGCGGCCACGGCGATGCGTCGCACGACGGGCTGTTCGTCGTCACCAACGTCCGCGTGCTCGACGGGACGGCGGCCTTCCCGCTCGACCTCGAGGCCGCCCTGAGCAAGCTCGAGGCCCGCGCGGCGGCCCGCGTGAAGGTCGACGAGCCGCGGTTCGGCGCGGCGATGGGCGCCGCCGAGAAGACGCTGCCCGGCGGCTCCGCGCACGTCGAGCCGCGCCTCTGGATCGAGCGCGTCGAGCGCACGCTCTCGTGGAACGACGCGCGCAGCGAGCTCTGGTTCACGTACGTGAGACGAGCCTCGGCGCCCTACGCGGGCCCGACCGAGCGGCGGACCACCGACTGCGGCGATGGGCGCCCCTGCCAGCAGCAGGTGACGACGCCCCGGTACGAGCTGCGCGGCGCGATGCTCGTCCGGCAGAAGGTCGAAGCGTCGGGCGTGCTGCTCGAGGAGACGACGTACGCGCCGCACGCAGCGATGACGCCCGTCGCGGGGTGACGGACGGGCGCGCGCCGCCCCCGTGCGGTCCGCTCACTCGGCCGCCGCGCCGGGCTCGAACAGCCGCATCCCGCGCATGCAGCGCTCGACGAGCAGGCGCTGGCACGCGTCGGCGGCGGTCGGGATCGCGTCGAGCGTGAACGACTCGCGCAGCGGGGTGTCGGAGAGCGGCTCGCTCCACTCGCACTGGCACGCCGCGTCCTCGCACGAAGCGCCGACGAATCCGTCGCCCGGGGTCGCCTTGCCGTGGATCGCGATGCACTCCGCGCCGAAGTTGCACGAGGTGTGACGGGCCTTGGCGTCGCGCCCTCCTTTGACCCTCCGGCTGCCTGCGTGCAGCACGCACGGGCTCCGCACGAGCCGGGCGCCGGCCGAGAGCGAGGAGCTCGCGCTCGGCGCGGGGCTCGACGCGGAGCTCGACGCGGCACTCGAGGTCGAGCCCGTGGCAGCGGGCGCCGGCGCGGGGGACGTCTGGTGGCTCGGCGTGGCGGCGCAGGCCGCGGTGAGCGCGAGGGCGATGGTGACGGTCACGAGGGGCGCGCGACGCACGGGCATGAGGCCGACGAGCATACGCCGGCGAGGTCGAGCCGGCGTCGCGCCCGGGCTCAACGCCCCGTGCCGAGCGTCTTCCCCTCGAAGTCCGCGGCGTCGTGGCGCTCGGCGAGCTGCGTCCCGGGCTCGCCCCAGGTGCGGTTCACGAGGCGGCCGCGCTGCACGGCCGGGCGCGCGGCGATGGCGTCGGTCCAGCGGCGCACGTGGGTGTACTCGTGCACCTGCAGGAAGGTCGCGGCCTCGTAGACGAGCCCCTTTACGAGCGCGCCGTACCACGGCCAGATCGCCATGTCGGCGATCGTGTACGCGTCGCCGGCCACGAACTCGTGCTGCGCGAGCTGCCGGTCGAGCACGTCGAGCTGCCGCTTCACCTCCATCGCGAAGCGATCGATCGCGTATTCGATCTTGGTCGGCGCGTAGGCGTAGAAGTGCCCGAAGCCGCCGCCGAGGTAGGGCGCGGCCCCCATCTGCCAGAAGAGCCACGACAGGCACTCGGCGCGCTTGCTCGGCTCGGTCGGGACGAACGCGCCGAACTTCTCGGCGAGGTAGAGCAGGATGGCGCCCGACTCTAACACGCGCGTCGGCGTCGGCGTGCTGCGATCGAGCAGCGCGGGGATCTTGGAGTTCGGGTTCACCGCGACGAAGCCGCTGCCGAACTGGTCGCCCTCCTGGATCCGGATGAGCCACCCGTCGTACTCGGCGCCGGCGTGCCCGAGCGCGAGGAGCTCCTCGAGCATCACCGTGACCTTCACGCCGTTGGGCGTGGCGAGCGAGTAGAGCTGCAGCGGGTGGCGCCCGACCGGCAGCTCCTTGTCGTGCGTCGCGCCGGCGATCGGCCGGTTGATGCTCGCGAACTTCCCGCCGTTCTCCTTGTTCCAGGTCCAGATCGCGGGGGGCGTGTACGTCGTCGGCTCGGCCATTCGTCGGTCTCCGTGGTTGGCGAGGCGCGGGCGCTCGCGGGCGCTCGCGGGCGCTCGCGGGCGTAGCGCGGGGCGGAGTGTAGCCGACGTCGTCGCGAGGCCCCTCGCGCTCGGCGTGGCCGAGCTCAGGCCGAGGGCTCGCCGAGGACGTGCGCGGCGAGGGCCTCCGCGAGCACCTTTGCGCCCGCGTTGGCGTAGTGCCCGTCGTCGTAGAACATGCCGAACTCGCCGGGCACCACGGCACGGCCGTCGATGGTCTCGGCCCCCTCCTCGCGGGCGAGCGCCAGCGTCGCGCGGTGCACCGCCTCGTAGGCCTCGGTCAGGCTCTGCGTGGAGGCGAAGCGCCACTCCGGCCCCTCGCCGACGCGGCCGAACCAGAGCAGCCGCTGCTGCTCGGGGCTCAGCCCCTCGAGCTCGATCCAGCCTTGCCCGATGACGATGACCCGCTCGGCGTGCCGGCGACACAGGCGGATCAGCGCCCGCAGGTGCTCGCAGCTCTCGGCGAAGTAGCGCGACTCGGCCACGTTCGGCAGGCTCACGAAGTCGGTCGCGGCCGCCCGCATGCGCCGGTTGCGGAGCAGGAACTGCCCGGCCTCGCGCACGACGCGGGGGCGCCGGCGGTGCTTCCAGAAGGCCAGCGCCTTGCGCGTGGCGCTCCCCTTCAAGCCCCAGCCGAACCCGAAGTCCGGGGAGACGGCGAAGAGGTCGTCGTCGTCGTACGGCGGGATCGCCGCGTCGAGCTCGGCCCCGTGGTTCAGCCAGCGCAGGACCACCGGATAGCCGGTCATGACGAAGATCCACTCGAGGCGCTCGCGCTCGGGGAGGAGCCGGCGCGCCATGCGCAGCAGCCCCTGCGCGTTCACCATCGCGCGCGCCACGTTGCCGACGTGCACGCGCCCCGCCGGCAGCCGGCCTTCGTCGGCGGCGCGCTGCAGCAGCGACTCGAGCACCGCCGGCCAGGTCTTCGGTTGATCCAGCAGCAGGCACTCGGCGGCGCTGCCGCCCAGCACGAGGCCACGCAGCACGCGCCCCGGCCCCTTCGGCAAAGGGCCCCCTCGCTCCCCCAGCTCGTTGATCCGCCGCTCCGTCACCGGATCGAGGTACGCGGAGGCGGCGGGGTCGGGGTGATAGACGACGGTGGAATTCGGGAAGAAGGCGTAGCTCCTCGAGCGGCGTCGAAAGTGCCAGCGAACCGCCAGCTCCACCGCGGCGAGCAGCCCGACGGCCGCTCCCAGCCCCACGCCCGTCCAGAGCATCAGCGTCATTCGTCTCTTCGGCCGCCCCGCCCCGCTCCCGCCGCGACGCAGCCGCTCGACCTCGCGAGTGGCGGCCACGCGGCGCGGACTCATCGCACGACCGGCGCGCGCGACGACGAAGGGATCTCGCAAAGAAATGAGCGGAGCTCATCTCGAACGAAGCCCCAGGGCGGCGTCGCCGCCGAACGGCACACGCCAGAATTCGAGCGATCGAGGAGTCGAGGCGTCGAGGAGTCGAGGCGTCGCGCGTCGACTACTGCGCCGCGGGCCGGTCGCTCGGCCGCGGCGGTGGCGACACGCCGAGCAGCTCGCGGCCGAGCAGCTCGCAGATCGCCGCCGTCTCGTCGACCACGTGCGTGAGCGCCTCGTGCGGATCGACCTGCTCCGCCGCGCCGAGGTGCGCCTTGGCCGCCGAGGCGAGCCAGGTGTCGAGCGCTTCGAGGCGCGCCTGCGAGGCCCCGCCCGGCAGCGACGCGTCGCGCGCCACCGAGGGGTCGTGCGCGCGGACGGCGGCGAGTCGCGCGCGCGCGTGGCGCACGCCGTAGCGGAGCGAGCGCGGGAACTGCTCCTCGAACATCAGGAACTCGCAGACCGCGCGCCCGGTGACCTGCCCCTGCGCCCGCTTCATGAACGGCTCGAAGGCCGACAGCGACTTGAGCAGCGAGAGCCAGAGCGCGGTCGCGACGACGGGGTGGCGACGGCGTCGATCGACGTCGCTGGGCGGCACGCTGGTCTGCGATTGCGATTGCGATTGCGATTGCGATTGCGATTGCGACTGCGACTGCGCGACCGGGATCGCGCCCACGCTCTCCGCGGCCGCCGCGGCCGGCGCCGGCCCCTGAAGCCCGAGCGCCGTCGTCATCGCGTGGTGGTGCACGTCGAGCGTGCGCGCCGTCTGCGACACCCCCTCGAGCAGGCGACCCATGCGGATGAAGTCGAGCCCGCCGTCGTGGAGCATCGTCGAGTGCACGAAGCCGGTGGCGAGCTGCAGCTCGCGGCGCACGCGACGGTAGAAGAAGAAGCGCTCGCGCTCGTAGAGGTCGCGCGCCTCCTCGGACGCGAACCAGAGGTGCAGCTCGTTGAGCGTCTCCCACACCTCGAGGCTCACCACCTCGCGCACCGAGCGCGCGTTCTCGCGAGCGAAGGCGATCGAGCTCTGGAGCGAGGAGAAGTTCTCGGCGTCCCAGGTCATGTACGACTGCACGCGCTCGCCGTCGTCGAACGCCTCGTCGCCGAAGCGCGCGGTGAACGCCGGCGCCTCGCCCGCGACCACGACGACGGGGAGCCAGCACTGGCGCTGGCTCAGCTCGCCGTCGAGCGCGAGGGTCAACGTCACGACGAGGATGCGCGCGGTGCTCTCCGCGCGCTCCAGGTAGCGCCCGAGCCAGAAGCAGTGATCGGCGACGCGGGAGATCACGAGTTGCCTCCGATCTCCGGCGCGGACTCCGACTCGAGCGCCGGCGATTGCACCCAGGTGTCCTTCGAGCCGCCGCCCTGGCTCGAGTTGACGACGTAGCTGCCGTCGACCAGCGCGACGCGCGTGAGCCCGCCCGGCAGCACCCATGGGCCGTCGGGGCCGCTCAAGATGTACGGACGCAGATCCACGCGCCGCGGCACCATCCGCTGCGTGGCCGGGTCCCATGTCGGGCACGTCGAGAGCTCGATGCGCGGCTGCGCGATGTAGCGGCGCGGCTCGGCGGCGACGCGCTTCGCGAACTCGTCGCGCTCGGCTGCGGTCGACTGCGGCCCCATCAGCATGCCGTAGCCGCCCGCCTCGTCGACCGCCTTCACCACCAGCTCGTGCAGGTGCTCGAGCACGTACTTGCGGTCGTCGTCGCGTGCGCAGACGTAGGTCGGCACCTGCTCGAGCAGCGGCTCCTCGGAGAGGTAGAAGCGCACCAGATCGGGGACGAACGGGTAGATGGCCTTGTCGTCGGCGACGCCGTTGCCGGGGGCGTTGGCGAGCGTGACCTTGCCGGCCGCCCACGCGCGCATCAGCCCGCGCACGCCGAGCATGCTGTCGGGGCGGAACACCTCGGGGTCGAGGAAGGCCTCGTCGATGCGCCGGTAGATGACGTGCACGCGCCGCGGGCCGCGCGTCGTGCGCACGAAGACCTCGTCGCCGTCGACGAAGAGATCGGGGGCCTGCACGAGCTCGAGCCCCATCTGCCGCGCGAGGAAGGAGTGCTCGAAGTAGGCCGAGTTGTAGGGCCCGGGCGTCAGCACGACGCACACCGGCGACGCCTCGCCCGCCGGCGCCACCGCGCGGAGCGTCTCGGCGAGCCGGGCCGGGTAGTGGTCCACGCGCTGCACGCGCGCGCGCTCGAACGAGCGCGGGATCACGCGCTTGCTCACCAGCCGGTTCTCGACCACGTACGAGACGCCCGAGGGGACGCGCAGGTTGTCCTCGAGGACGCGGAAGATCCCCGCGGGGTCGCGCACCAGATCGATCCCCGAGACGTGGATGCGCACGCGGCCCGGCGCGCGCACGCCGGCGAGCTGCGGCAGGTAACCCTTGGCGCCGAGCACCAGCGACCTCGGGATGATCCCCTCGGCCAGCACGCGCTGCTCGCCGTAGACGTCGGTGAGGAACAGCTCGAGCGCGCGGACGCGCTGCACGAGCCCCCGCTCGAGGCGCTGCCAGTCGTGAGCGGCGACGATGCGCGGCACCAGGCAGAACGGGAAGATCTTCTCCGCGCCGCGCACGTCCGAGTAGACGCTGAAGGTGACCCCCTGGTGGAGCAGCGCGCGCTCGGCGAGCGCGTGCCTCCGCACGTGCTCGTCGCAGGAGGTGCTCCCGAGCCGCTCGAGCGCGTGCGCGACGTCTGCGCGCGCGACGCCGCTCGCCTCGAAGAGCTCGTCCCACGTGCCCGGAAGCGGGCGGTAACCGTCGAAGAGATTGGCGCCCGAGATCTCGCCGCTGGCGATTTGCACGAGGCCGAGCCTAGCAGCCGACGTCGCTGCGCGAGCGCCGAACGTGCGGAAATTCTCGCGTAACCTGCGCGTAACGTGGGCGCGCTCTGCTGGAGATTCCGGACTCGCGCGCGCGTCCGACCCCGAGCCCTGGAGGGCGCCTGGATCGGCCTCCGGAGCGGCGGCGCACCAACGCGCTTGCATCGAGCCGGCCGCTGCGCGATGTCGGCGGAATGATTGCGCTCGAGCTCGACGGTGGCATCGCGACGATCGCGTTCGACGACCCTGCGCGTCGCAACGCCATGACGCCCGAGCTCGGCGCGGCGCTGCGCGACGCGGTCCAGCAGGTGCGCGCCCGCGACGACGTTCGCGCCGTGGTGCTCGCCGGCAACGGCCCCGCGTTCTCGGGCGGCGGCGATCTGCGCATGCTCAAGCAGCTCCGCTCGGTCTCGAAGGCCGAGGCGAAGGCGCACATGCTCGAGTTCTACGGGCGCTACCTCTCGATCCTCGATCTCGACGTGCCGACCATCGCCGCCATCAAGGGGCCGGCCATTGGCGCCGGGCTCTGCGTCGCGCTCGCCTGCGACCTCTGCGTCGTCGACGAGGGGGCGAAGCTCGCCCTGAACTTCGCGTCGCTCGGCCTCTTCCCCGGCATGGGCGCGACCTACCTGGTGCCGCGGCGCGCCGGCGCGCAGCGCGCGCTCGAGCTGCTCACCACCGGCCGCGTCTTCTACGGCAAGGAGGCGGTGGAGCTCGGCCTCGCGCTGGAGGCGGTGCGCGCGCCGTACGTGCGCGGCCGCGCGCGCTCGATCGCCGAGTCGATCGCCGCCAACGGCCCGCTCGCGGTGCGCGCGCTCAAGCGCACCTTCGCCGTCGACCGCGCCGCGCTGCAGGCCGCCCTCGAGAACGAGGCGACCCAGCAGGCCGAGAGCTACGCGAGCCAGGATCTCGGCGAGGGGCTCGCGGCGGCGGCCGAGAAACGCGCGCCGAAGTTCCGCGGGGCCTGAGCGAGCTCCAGCACGCGTGCCCGCGTTGGCGCGTGCGTGACCGCGCGGTGTGACGCGCGCGCCGCGTGCGCGGCAATCTGGCCCAGGCCGCTCGAGCGCGTGCGCGCCGGCTTGCGCGAGGTCGGGCGAGCCCGGCCGCGCCCCGCGCCGGCACGACGAGTGCACTCACCCGCGCCGATGCGCCCTTCGACCGTGCTCCGCCTCGCGCGTGCCGCGCTCGCGGCCCTCGCCGTGACGACGGTCCCCGCGCTCGCGCAGGCCGAGCCGATCGCGCTCGTCGGGGCCTACCCGCAGCGCACGCAGGCCGACGGCGCCGCGTCCACGCGGCTGCCGCGCGCCGACGACGATCTCGCCGGCGACGCCGGGATCGATCGCGCCGACTGCGAGAGCGCCGAGCGCTGGTCGTGGGCCTTCACGCTCCCCGCTCTCCCGAGCGGCGTCACGTTCGCCACGCTCGACGTGTGGGCGGGCGCCGAAGCCGGCTCGTGCGCCGATCCCGCCGTGCGCGCGGGGAGCGCAGGCGCGGGGCCGTCGCCGCGCTGCTGGAAGGTCGCGTCGTTCGCGGCCGCCGCGGTCGCGAATCGGGCGACGGTGAGCTTCGCGTCGAGCGACGTCATCGAGGCCGCCTTCCGGCAGCAGAACGTCGGCGACGCGAGCCCGCCCACGAAGGCCGCGATCTGCGAGCCCGCCGTCGACATGCAGCCGACGCGCGTGTTCCTCCACTTCCTGCTGATGGACGCGGCCGGTCAGGCGATCGGCGGCGCGGCGAGCAACCCGTACGAGTCGTACTTCCAGACGACCTACGATCTCCGCGGTCCGGACGCGCCCGCGGCGCCGACGTTCTCCGCGGGGCCGCTGATCGTCGCGCTCGACTGGCCCGCGCCGAGCGCGAGCGACCAGGACTTCGCCGGCTACGCGGTCTACTGCCTCCCGGCCGGCGCGGCGGTCTCGCCCGCGGCGCCTGGAGAAGACGGCGGCGCCCTCGGGTGCGCGGGCGCGTCGGGTACCGCTGCGCCGGACCTCCCCACGGCGGCTGACGAGGCGTTCCGCTGCGCCACGAGCATCACCCACGCGGCGACGCTCTACGGCCTGCAGCCGGGGACGAGCTACGCCATCCAGCTCGCGTCGCTCGATCGCTACGGCAACACCGGGCCGCTCTCGAAGCCGGCGTGCGGCGTCTCCATCAGCGGGCCGCTCGACTACCAGCCCACGCCGAGCTCGAACGGAGCCTGCGTGCTCGGCGCGTCGTCGGCGCCGCTGCAGGGGGAGCTCGCCGTGCTCGCTGGGTTCCTGGCGCTCCCGCTGCTCGCGCGGGCGCGTCGGCGCGCGTCGGCGCGCTAGCATGCGCGCGGCATGGCCCCGCACACGCTGTCGCCGGAGACGTTTCGTGAGGATCTCTGGAACGGCGAGGCGGTCGGCGTCGCGCTGACGCTCGCGCTCGTGGTGATCAACCGCCTGCTGCTGCCGCCGAGCGAGCGACACACCATGCGCCGGCCGGTTGCGCTGCTCGCCCTCCACGTCGCGTTCTTCCTGTTCATCCGGCTCGAACCCGGCGAGACGCGGCTGCACCGGGGGATCCTCGTCGTCGCGGTCGCGCTGCTGCTCGCCGCGCTCGGCCGCGCGTTCGTGGTGCTGGTGCTCGACGTGGTGATCGGTCGGCGGTTCACCCGCCCGCTCCCCAAGATCGTGCGCGACGTGAGCGAGGGGGGGATGTACCTGCTCGTCGGCCTCGCCGGCGCGCACGCGGCCGGGATCGAGCTCGGCTCGCTCCTCGCGACCTCGGCGGTGCTGACGGCGGTGATCGGCCTCTCGCTGCAGGACACGCTCGGCAACCTCATCGCGGGGCTGGCGATCCAGGTCGGTCACCCGTTCGACGTCGGCGACTGGATCCAGTTCGACCCGGATCTCGCCCACGTCGGTCGCGTCGTCGAGATCAGCTGGCGCGCCACCAAGGTGCTCACCGCCGAGGACGTGGAGATCGTCATCCCCAACGGCGTGCTCGGTCGGGGGCCGATCTCCAACTTCAGCAAGCCGCGCCCCCACATGCGCCGCGACGTGCGGGTGACCGTCCCTCGGCGCGCGCCGGTCGCGCGGGTCGAGCGCCTGCTGGTCGAGGCGTGCGAGGGGGCGTTCGGCGTGCTCGCCGAGCCACTGCCGTACGCGCGAGTGTGCGCCTTCACGCCGACGAGCGTCGAGTACGCGCTGCATTTCTGGACCGATCGCTTCGACGTCCACGACCGTGTCGACGGCGGCGTGCGCAAGCGCCTGCTCGCGACCCTCGCGCGCGAGCAGATCGACGCGCCGGCCGCCGACGCCGCCGAGACGCGGGCGAAGGAGCTGTCGCGGCTCGCGGCCCTGCGCGCGATCGATTTCCTGGCCGTGCTCCCCGACGAGCCGCTCGCGCGCGTGGCGGCGGCGTCGCGCGAGGTGTCCTACGTCGACGGTGAGCGCGTCCTGCGCAAGGGCGAGACGTCGACGGAGCTCTTCATCGTGCACACCGGCGCGGTGCGCGTGCTCGCGACCGGCGGCGCGGGTGCGACGAGCGGAGCGGGCGAGGAGGTGCTGCTCGCGAGGCTCGGCGCGGGCGAGTTCTTCGGCGAGATGTCGCTGATGACCGGCGAGCCGCGCCAGGCGACGGTCGTGGCCGACGGCGACACGGAGCTCTTCGTGCTCTCGCACGCGGCGCTGAAGCCGGTGCTCGACGCGCGCCCCGAGCTCGCCGAGCGCATCAGCGAGGTGCTCGCCGAGCGCCAGGCGCACCTCGAGGAGCACGCGGCCGCCAGCGCGCGCGACGGCCGTGGGGGAGACCAGGCCGCGCGCGCCACGCAGATCCTCGGCCGGCTGCGGAGCTTCTTCTCGCTGTAGGCGGCGCTACGCGCCCTTGCCGCCGCCCGCGGGCTTCTTGCCGTCGTCCTTCTTGCCGTCCGGCTTGGCGCCGTCGACGGCCTTGGGCTCCTCGACCTTCTTGCCGTCCTTGTCGAGGGTGAGCTCGGAGATCGCGTCCTGGAAGCGGATCTTCGCGAGCATCAGCTCCTCCTGGGTGTTCACGAGCTCGATGGTCCCCTTGGTGAGCCGCTCGTTCACCTCCTGGAGCTTCTTCTCGAGATCCTTCATCAGCGGATCGCCGGTCTTCACGAGCTTGAGCGAGAAGATCTGCGCGTGCAGCTCGTCTTGCCGCGTGCGGTACTCGCTCTGCTGCTCGCGGATGGTCACGATCTTCTGCTCTAGGTTGCCGATCTGCTGCTGGAGCTTCACGAGCTTCTCGATCTCGCCCTTCAGCGGGCCCGACGCCGCGGCGCTCGAGGCGTACAGGCGCACCATGTCGAGCCCGGTCGGCGTGCGCATGTCGATCGACTTGAACACCGGCGTCGACTCCTCGATCACCAGCTCGCGCGTCGCGCCGCCGCCGATCTCGAGGCCGAGCAGGTGCGCGTCGCCGAGGCGCTCGTCGGTGAATCCCTCGAGCTTGAGCGTGTAGTCGCGCGGGACGGTGTGCCGCACGCTGACCTTGGCCTTGTCGGTCAGCCGGCTGTGGAACGTCAGCTTGATGCGCTTCTTGTGCTTCACCTCGGTCGAGAAGACGCCGCGCTGCACGGTGATGATCCGCTCGATGTCGTCGTGATCGGACTCCGTGCGCTCCACGATGATCTGCCGATCGAGGGCGAAGGGGACGAACGCCCACTGGTGCGGCGGGATCGGCTCCGAGATCCCCTCGCCGATGAACTGCCCCTTGCCGAACACCGACACCGGCCCGCTCTCGAGCGTGTTGTCGGTCGGGTTCTTCACGCGGACGGCCTTGAACGGGAACGACTGGTTCCCGCGCGGCGTCTCGGGGTCGTAGTAGTAGACGATGTCCCCCTCGGTGCCGCTCTTCAGGATCGACACCATCGTCGAGCTGCCGCGCTTCACCGTGGTGCGCGAGTTCGACTCGTAGTGCGAGGTGCCGATCGGCTCGCTCTTGGCGGCGTTGGTCTCCACCGCGGGCCCCTTCGGCCCCTCCTTCGGCGCGTCGACGACGCGTACGCCGCCCTTCGGCCTCCCCGAGACCTGCCCCTTGCCGATCGCGGTCACGTTCGACGGATCCACGCCGCGCTTCACGAGCTGAGCGCGCATCTTGTTGGCGCGCTCGAGCGAGCCGCCGAGCTTGTCGGGATCGGTGTCGGCCGCGAACCCCTCGATGATCACCGACTTGCCGGTCGACTTCAGGCGCGCCGAGAGCGAGTCGAGCTCGGCGTCGGCCTCGTTCGGGGGCGGCGGCATGTAGACCGGCGCCGCGGCGGCCGGCGCGGACTCCTTCGCCGGCTTCGGCGAGTAGCCCTTCTTCGGCGCGGGGGGGCCGCCGTAGCCGCCGCCGCCGCCCCAGGCCTCCGCCTTCGAGTCGCTGGCGCCGCGCCCGTAGCCGCCGGAGGTGCCCGAGACCGCGACCGGCGCGCTGGTGGGCGGCGGCGGGGGCGGCGCCTTGTCGGCCGAGGCGACCGCGGCGTTCAGCTTCTCGTCGGAGAAGTCGCCCATGATCACCTCGCCCCCGTAGGTCGAGCCGCCGGTCGGCGGGGCGATCGCGAGGGCGTCGTCGGAGCGGAGCGTGTCGCGCTTCACCACGCGCACCGAGGCGAGGTCGTACTTGAACGAGAGCGCGGAGCTCGAGCCGACGCCGAGGTTCACGTCCTCCCAGTCCTCGCCCGAGGTGTTGTCGATGATGGCCCACCCCTCGACGGCGACCTTCCCCTGCTCGCCGAGCACCAACCGGTAGCTCGGCTTCCAGCTCGGGGCCTCGGTCACGTACGAGAGGCGCAGATCGTGGGGCGACGCCCCCGAGAGCTTGATCTCCATCTTGATCAGCCCGGTGCTCGAGGCCGGCAGGTTCGTCGGGTAGCTGACCGGCGTCGGCTCGCCCGTCTTGGCGTCGACCACGGTGAGCGACTTCAGGAAGTCGTCGACCTTGTCGGCCGGGACCGAGAGCTCGAGCGTGTCTCCTTCGATGTGCGCGGTGCGCTCGAAGTACGCGACGCCGTTCCGGTACACCACGACGCGACCGAGCGCGGAGTTGGTGTGCACGTACGTCGTCCCGCCGCTGCAGCCGCTCCCTCCGGCGACGCCGGTCACCGCCGCAAGCAACACCACGCCGCCCAGGAGAAAATTACGCCTCATGTGCGAATAACAGCACGAGCGCTCCGGACCTTACAGGCCGCGGGTCGAGGCGGAGGCGACGCGCCCGGAACGGGGGTAGGGTGCCGCCGTGCAAGCCAATCTCTCGGCCAAGGACGCGCTCGCGCGCCTGCGTGAAGGCAACCGACGCTTCGCCTCGAATGTCCGCTCGGTCGACTCGCTCCTGTCCCAGACTCGACGCGCCGAGCTGCTGCTCAGTCAGCAGCCCTTCGCCACCATCCTCGGCTGCTCCGACTCGCGCGCGCCGGCGGAGATCCTGTTCGACGTGGGGCTCGGCGAGCTCTTCGTGATCCGCGTCGCGGGCAACGTGGTCGCCCCCTCCCAGGTAGGCAGCGTCGAGTTCGCCGCCACGCGCTTCGGCACCAACCTGGTCGTCGTCATGGGGCACACTGCCTGCGGCGCGATCAACGCCACGATCGAGGCGATCGAGCACGGCGGCGAGGTGGAGTCGCGCGGGCTGCTCGACATCGTCGACCGCGTGCGCCCCGCGATCATGTCGGTGGTCGAGGTCGGCAACGCGGACCTCGAGGCGCTCGCGCGGCGCGCCGTCCGCGCCAACGTGCGCATGGCCGTCGACCACCTGCGCCACGGCTCGCGCATCATCGAGCGCCTCTCGGCGGGCGACGGCGCGGGCGGGCTGGTGGTCGTCGGCGCGGAGTACGACCTCGAGACCGGGCTCGTCGACTTCTTCGAGGGGGCCGAGTCGCTCGGCTGAGAGACTGTGGAACAGTCTCTCCGGTGGGGTGGGGCCCCGACGAATCGCATTCGCCGGCTGACGCCCCCGTGGGGTACCTCCGAGGCGCAGCCTCTGCGGCACGCGAAAGAAAGCACGGCGAGAGCGCTCCGACGCGCGCCGTGAATCGCTCATTTCCTCGCGTCATCTCGCGCGGCGTTCGCCCAGGCGCCCTGGCGTGGGGATCGCACGCGGTCCGACCGACTGGTCCATGGAAACGCCGACTCTCCTCGTCACGGGCGCGACAGGCTTCATCGGGCGTCACGTCGTCGCCGCGCTGCAGTCCCGCTTCTTCATCCACGCGCTCTCGCGCCGCTCGCCCCGCGAGGCGCGCGCGCCGCAGTCCGACAACATCCTCTGGCACCAGGTCGACATCGCCGACCGCCCCTCGCTCGAGAAGACGATGCGAGGCATCGAGGCCGACAGCCGGATCGACTACGTGCTGCACCTCGCCGCCTACTACGACTTCACCGGCGAGGACGCGCAGGAGTACGACCGCACCAACGTCGACGGGCTGCGCAACGTGCTGGAGCTATGCCGCGCGCTGAAGCCGAAGCGCTTCATCTTCGCGAGCTCGCTCGCCGCCTCGCAGTTCCCGCCGCCCGGCACCGTGCTCACCGAGCGCAGCCCGCTCGACGGCCTGCACCCCTACGCGAAGAGCAAGCGCGCCGGCGAGCACATGCTCCGGGAGTTCGCCGCCGACTTCCCCTCGGTCATCGTGCGCCTCGGCGCGATCTACTCGGACTGGTGCGAGTTCACGCCGCTGTTCGTGTTCATGGGCACGTGGCTCTCGAAGTCCTGGAAGGCGCGCATCCTCGGCGGGCAGGGGGCCTCGGCGCTCCCGTTCCTGCACGTGCGCGACTGCGCCGCGTTCTTCGCCAAGGTCATCGAGCGCGAGTCGACGCTCGGCCAGAGCGAGGTGCTGATCGCCGCGCCCGACGCCGCGACCTCCCACCGGCAGATGTTCGACGCCGCGACGCTCGCCTACTTCGGTCAGCATCCGGAGCCGCGGCTCATGCCGAAGCCCCTCGCGAAGCTCGGCATGCAGGCGAACGACTTCTTCGGCCGGCTGCTCGGCGAGCGCCCGTTCGAGCGCCCGTGGATGGCCGACTACATCGACCTCGCGATGCCGGTCGACGCGAGCTACACGCGCCAGCGCCTCGGCTGGTCGCCCAACCCGCGCTTCTCGATCGAGCGGCGCATGCCGTTCCTCGTCGAGAACTACAAGACCGACCCCATCGAGTGGGCGCGCCGCAACCTCGCGCAGATGAAGGTCGTGCAGATCGCGAACCACCTCCGCCTCTTCCAGCTCATCGAGGAGCACGAAGAGGAGCTGGTGCGGCGCTCGGTCGGCCACTGCCTAGAGCCGCACCGCCGCGAGCAGTTCCCGACCTACCACCAGCTCTCGCGCGAGGAGCTCACCTGGGCGGCGCAGCAGACCTACCTGCACCTCAAGAACGCCGTGCGCACGCGCGAGAAGGCGCTGTTCAAGACCTACGCCGCCGAGATCGCCTCGCGCCGCTTCAAGCAGGGCTTCACCGTCGACGAGGTCGTCGACATCATCCAGGTGAAGCAGGACACCTGCGTGCAGGTGCTGCTCGACGACCCGCGCGTGCGCGGCCTCGAGGACGCGCTGCACGAGACGGTCAACATGACCTTCCGCCTCGGCATCGACCAGGTGCAGGACACCTTCGACGAGCTCGGCGGCGGGTTCGTCCCGCAGGAGCCGCCGGGCTGACGCGGACGGTGGCGTCGCACCGAGGCAGCTCGAGGCGCTGAGGGAGCGCCTGGACGTGCGCCCTCTCACGCTCGGCCGTCGGCCCCGCAATCCGCGGAAATGGACGCCGATTTCGCGACGCGCCGGGGTGCGTGCAAGGCGCACACGGGGGCGCGCTCGCCCGCGCTGCCCACGTCCTGTAGCCTCTTTCTAAGGAGAGCAGAGCCAGCAGTGTCGTCCAGCCGAAGCGTCCTGACCGCCGTCCTCGCCACCGCCGCCGCTGCGGGGCTCGCGGCGCTCTCCACGACCGCCGGGTGCCGCACGCCTACGAGCATCACCGTCTCGGTCACGAGCGACGGCGCCTGCTCCGACCTGCGCGGCGTCGCGATCGCCGCGGCGACCCCCGATGCGATCGAGGGGGCGGCCGCCTCGGCGTCGACCGACCAGTGCACCGCGCTCCCCGACGGCACCGCGCGCGTCGGCACGCTGGTGGTGGTTCCGAGCGGGGGAGCGAGCGACGAGGTCGCGGTGCGGGTCGTCGCCGGCGTCGATCGCCCGGTCGCGGAGTGCAACGCCGCCGATGGGTGGAAGGGGTGCGTCGTCGCGCGCCGCGTCCTGCGGTTCGCCTCGCACGTGGAGCTCACGCTCCCGATCGAGCTGCACCTGCAGTGCAAGGGGGTCGCCTGCGACGCGACCTCGACGTGCGCGCCGGGCGGCTGTCGCTCGGCCTCGCTCCCCGACGGCTGCGCCGAGGAGTACTGCCTCTCGAGCCTCGACGGCGGCCTCGACGCCCCGAAGCCCGACGCCGGCGACGGCGGCGGCGGAGAGGTCGCGCCCGACGCGCCGCCTGCGGAGACCGGCGGCTGCAGCGCGGGGGCGAAGAACTGCAGCGGCGTCTGCGTCCAGATCGACGACCCGGCCTTCGGCTGCACCGAGGCCGGCTGCACGACCTGCAGCACCGACACGCGCGGGACCTACACGTGCAGCGCGGGCGCCTGCAAGCAGATCGGCTGTCAGACCGGCTACAAGTCGTGCGGCGGCGCGTGCCTCCTCGCCGACGCCGCGCACGGCTGCGGCGGCGCGACGTGCGACCCGTGCCCCGCGCAGAACGGCGCGCCCGCGTGCGCGAGCGGCGCGTGCTCGATGGTCTGCGACCCCGGCTACAAGCTCTGCGGCGGCGCCTGCGTGGCCATCGGCGATCCGACCTATGGCTGCGACCCGACGAGCTGCTCGGCCGCTGGCTGCCCGGTGCCGACCTCCGGCGCGACGCTGATCTGCACCAGCGCCCACGCGTGCGTGATCGGCAGCTGCGGCCCCGGCACCAAGGCGTGCGGCGGCAACTGCGTGCCGACCGACGCGAGCCACGGCTGCGAGGACGTCGCCCGTTGCACCGCCTGCGCGAAGGGGCAGACCTGCGCGGGGAGCTCGCCGACGACCTGCCAGTGCGTCCCCGACCCGGCGGCGACCACCTGCGCCGGCAAGTGCGGCACGGTCACCGGCAACTGCGGCCAGACCGTCGCGTGCAACCCCCTCTGCGGCAAGCCCACCACCTGCGGCGGCGGCGGCGTGCCGAACGTGTGCGGGTGCACCCCCGTCACCAACACGTGCGACGGCGTCTCGTGCGGCACCAAGTTCAACAACTGCCTGCAGTCGGTCGACTGCGGCTGCACCGGGTTCTCGACCTGCGGCGGCGGAGGCGTCGCCGGCCAGTGCGGCTGCACGCCCATCAACCCGTGCGCCAGCGGCGCCTGCGGCCTGCTCCCCGACGGCTGCGGCGGCAAGGTCGCCTGCGCGTGCACCTCGCCGAAGACCTGCGGCGGCGGCGGCGTCGGCGGGATGTGCGGCTGCACGCCCCTCGACAAGGCGACCGAGTGCGCCAACAACGCGATGGTGTGCGGCTCGCTCCCCGACGGCTGCGGCAGCACGTTCAGCTGCGGCAGCTGCGGCACCGGCAGGAAGTGCTGCAACGGCGGCTGCATCTCCAGCCTGAGCTCGTGCAACCTGGTTCCGCAGCAATGAACCCCGAGCCGCCCAGCCTTCCGCAGCCGGGGCAGGTGCTGCTCGGCAAGTACCAGCTGCGCCGGCTGCTCGGGCGCGGCGGCGTCGGCGTGGTGTACGAGGCCGAGCACCTCCGGCTCCGGCAGCGCGTGGCGGTGAAGTTCCTCGCGCCGGAGATGGCCGAGCACCAGGACATGGTCGAGCGCTTCGAGCGCGAGGCGCGCGCGATGGCGCTCATGTCGAGCCCGTACGTCACGCGCGTCATCGACGTCGACGCGACCGAGGCGCACGTTCCGTTCCTCGTGATGGAGTTCCTGCAGGGGCACGACCTGCAGCAGGAGCTCAAGGCGCGCGGCGCGCTCACCGTGCCGGAGGCGGCGCACTGGGTCCGCGAGGCGTGCGCCGGGATGGCCGTCGCGCACGCGGCGGGGATCGTCCACCGCGATCTCAAGCCGGCCAACCTGTTCCTCGTCGACGAGGCCAGCGCGCGCACGCTCAAGATCATGGACTTCGGGATCTCGAAGATCACCGGCGAGGATCTCGACGTCACGATGACCACGACGAGCCTCGGGACGCCGGCGTACATGTCGCCCGAGCAGGTGAAGTCGGCCAAGCACATCGACGGCCGAGCCGACGTCTGGTCGCTCGGCGTGATCCTCTACCGCGCCCTCTCGGGGCGCCTCCCCTTCCGCGGGAGCGGCACCACCGGCATGGCGGTCTCGATCGTCAACGACGAGCCGGAGCCGATCGAGGCGATCATGCCCGACCTGCCGGCCGGGCTCGTCGCCATCGTGCGCCGCGCGCTCGCCAAGGACCCCGACGCACGCTTCCCGACCGTGGTCGCGCTGTCGGAGGCGCTCGCCGTGTTCGAGCACGGCGGCGCGGTCGCGACCCACGCGCCGCCCCCCTCGAGCGGCGCGTCGCAGGCCGACGGAGGCTCGCTCGCGAGCCACGTGCAGACGAGCACGGTCGTGCGCGCGTCGCCGCGCAAGGCGCCGATGATCCTCGGCGGCGTCGCGGTGGTGGCGATCGCCGCGCTGGGGGCGTTCTTCGGCGTGCGTGCGGCATCCCACGGCGCCGCGGGCGCGAACGAGCCGAAGGGGATCGAGGGCTCGCCGGAGCCGGA